>JALGTU010000070.1 GCA_029821195.1 Candidatus Zipacnadia bacterium | reverse complement strand
CCGGGCATTGCCCGCAAGAGCAACCTGGCGGCGCCGGGGCGAATCGCACGCATAGCGCAGGAAGTCGGCGCCGACCTTATTCACACTCACTTGTCTACCGCCAGTCTGTGGGGGAGTGTGGCCGGGCGACGCTTGGGCATTCCCGTGCTGGCCCACGTCCACGCGCTCAACGTGCGGTGGTGGTATACAATGGCCGACGCGGTCGCCACCCCCTCAGAGGGCGTCCGGCAGCACCTGATCCGCCAGGGCCTCGATCCGGCGCGCATCCACGTAATCTACAATGGAGTGCCGGGAGAACGGCTCAGCAATCTGGCTGCGCCCGAGCAATTGCGCAGTGAGCTGGCCCTGCCTCAAGGCGCGCCCGTGGTAGGCGTGGTCGCCCACCTGTCACGCAAGAAAGGCCACAGATATCTGCTGGAGGCGCTCGGTCGGCTGGGCGATCGTTATCCCCAGCTACACTGCCTGGTCGTGGGCGAGGGACCGTTGCGCCGGAAGCTGCAACGCCTAGCCAAGCAAGTGGGCGTGGCCGAGCGCACTCATTTTCTGGGATATCGGGAGGATGCGGTCGCAATCATGCAGGTCTGTGACCTGGTGATCCTACCCTCAGTAGCGAAAGAGGGGCTGGGCATCTGCCTGATTGAGGCGGCCTTTCTGGGCGTGCCCGCTGTGGGGAGCAATGCGCCGGGGATAGATGAGGCAATTGTAGACGGTGAGACCGGCCTGCTGGTTCCGCCCGGCGATGCCCGGGCGCTGGCGGAAGCGCTGGATCGGCTGCTGAGCGACGCACAGCTCCGGAGCCGACTGGGCGGAAACGCTCGGCAATGGGCCCAGAAGACGTTTACCATCGAGCTGCAAATGCAAGCCACCATGGCGCTGTACCACGAGATGATCGCGGGCAGATAGTGGCGAGTGGAAAGGGCAACGACTAGAGCCGCCCGGGTCACTGCCCCGTGTAGGAGCGATCACTCGCTGTGATTCTTGCCGTCTATGGGCGTGGAGTCACGTAGATGGGCGTGGGGATCTACTCCTATTGACGTCAGGTATTGGTCAATAGCACGATGCTTGGCCAGAGCACAGGCCATCGTGATTAGCTCGGCTGGCGCCAGTTGGTCCAGGTCAACAGCGCCCAGTTCCCCAAGCTCCCGGAGGCAGCCGTGGAAGTCGATCGTCCGAGTGACCGTCTGGCCGCGGATAGTATCCTCGATCTCAATCTCGACCTCATCGGGTAGAGTAATGGGCGTGAGGATGCGCGTTTTTAATGGCATGTGATTCCTCTATGAAAGGGTTCAGTAGTGATAGACGCGTAGTCAGGGTTCTCCGCCTCTCGGAGAAATCCTCCCTGGGCAAGCCCGGTGTCACGCATCGAAGGGAGCGGGCGTGTCTGGGGGATGTCGGTTTACGTTATTCTTCCGGCCGCAAATATTGTGCAACGAAAGTTGCGGCAGCGGGTACATAGTATGTGGGAATCTCGCTTTGGAGCGGCGCAAGATGTTGTTGAGGCGCGGCGAGGAATAGACGTAGTCTAAAATACGTGCAAAACAAGCCTTGACAAAGTGCGCTCAAATGTGTATACTAAGTTCTTCCGAGGGGGCCAACCCAGCGCACACCTGCAACTTACACCTAAGCGGCGTTCTCTAGCCTCCCACCATTGTGTATGCACCCCGTTGCCAGTGCAAGCAGACGCTTCGCGTGAGGCACTATTGTGGTGCATGCTTCGCTGTGTGCCGCCTCCGGAAACGTGAGACTGGCCGACAAGGAGTCTTCTCGTATTATGGAGCAAGTAATTCCGCTTGAGCCTCGGCAGCCAAACCCCGCAGACGTCGAACTGCTGCCCAACCTCATCGAGATCCAGACCGAGTCATATCAGTGGTTCATTGACCAGGGGCTGGCCGAGCTGTTCCGCAACTTCAGCCCGATTGAAGACTATACCGGGGTCATGGCACTGGAATTCCTCGACTACTGGCTGGGCGAGCCGAAGCGGACGCTAGAGGAGTGCCGGGAAGCAGATGTGAGCTTTGAGCAGCCCATCTACGCCCGGGTGCGGTTGGTCAACCGGAAGACCGGCGAGATCAAAGAGAGCGAGTTGTACATGGGCGAGCTGCCCAAGATGACGCCGCAAGGCACCTTCCTAATCAATGGCGCCGAGCGGGTGGTGATTAGTCAGCTCTCCCGTTCGCCAGGGGTCTATTTCCGGGATACTATAGATCCAGCGGGCAAGGTACTGCATGCTGCGCAGATCATTCCGGCCGAGGGCGCCTGGGTGGAGATCAGCACGGCCAGCAGCGGCGTTATAAGTGTGAAGACTGGACAGACGCGTAAGTTCCCGGTGACGATACTGCTGCGGGCGTTGGACTGGTTCGAAGATCCGGAGCAGGCCCCCACCGAACCGACCGGGACTGATGCCAATATCCTGGAGTATTTCGGCGAGCATCACTACGTGGAAGTCAAGGCGCTGCTCAAGAGCTTCGCTCAGCGCGAAGAGACCGGGATGCCGGGGATCGAAGCCTACGAGGTCTACTACTCGCTCGAAGAGGTAACCGGGAGCGACGGGAAGCCTGTGGTCAGCCCGTATGAATACATCACTGAAAGTATTGCGAAGAAGTTGCGTAGCACCGGTCGGCAGCAGGTGCGGGTGGTGGTCGTGCCCCATGAGATTCACGCTACCCTCCAGGACGACGATACCCATTCGGCGGAGGAGGGGCTGCTGGACGTTTACCGTAAGATGCATCCGGGCGACCCGCCGACGATCGAAAGCGCTGAGTCGCTGATCAAGTCCTATTTCTTTGATGTAAAGCGTTATGATTTGAGTCGCGTCGGGCGTTACAAGATAAACCAGAAGCTGGGGACGGAGATTAGCGAGGAACTACACCAGTTATGCCGCTGTGACCTGCTGAGGATATTGGACTACCTGCTGGGCCTGCCGCGGGGCGAGGGCGATGTTGATGACATTGACCATCTCCAGAACAAGCGGGTGCGGGCGGTGGGGGAATTGCTCCAGGCGCAGTTGCGTACGGGGTTCTTCCGGATGGAGCGAGTGGCGCGTGAGCGGATGACCAGTCAGGAACCTGACGAAATGGTTCCGGCGTCGGTAATCAGTATCAAGCCGGTAACCGCTGCGATCAACAGTTTCTTCGGCAGCGGCCAGCTTTCCCAGTTTATGGATCAGATTAACCCGCTGGCGGAGTTGGCTCATAAACGGCGGCTGTCGGCGCTGGGGCCGGGGGGACTGTCCAAGCAGAGCGCGAAACTGGAAGTGCGCGACGTCCACCACTCCCACTACGGACGAATTTGCCCAATCGAGACGCCAGAGGGTCCCAACGTCGGTCTGATCGGATATTTGGCGCTGCATGCCAAGATCAATGAATTCGGTTTCATTGAGACTCCTTACTATAAGGTTGAGAACGGTTGCGTGACCAACCAGGTGGACTACCTGGACGCGGCCGAGGAGGAACAGTATCGCATCGCCACCAGTTCAGAGCCAGTAGACGAAAACGGCCGATTCATTCACGAGGAGATCACTGTCCGCTACGGGAGGAGTTTCCCGCGCGTGAGGGCCCAGGAGATTGACTACCGTGATGTTTCCGCCTGCCAGATTTTCTCGGTAGCCACCACCTTGATCCCTTTCCTGGAAAACAACGATGCGGTGCGGGCGCTGGCCGGCTCGAATATGCAGCGCCAGGCAGTGCCCTTGCTGGCCACGCAGATGCCGCTAGTTTCCACCGGCATAGAGTCAGTCGCGGCCCGCGACTCAGGTGCGATGCTCGTTGCGGAGAAAGATGGGGAGGTCACCGGGCTCGACGGTGAGCACATTCAGCTTAAATACGCGGAGGGCGGCGCAGAGCAGATTCCGCTGAAGAAGTTTGTGCGGACGAATATGGGCACTTGTATCAATCAGCACACGCTGGTCGCTGAAGGCGATAAGATCAAGCGAGGGCAGGTCCTGGCGGACGGTTCTTGCACTGACCAGGGCGTACTGGCGTTAGGTAGGAATCTGTTGGTGGCGTTTATGCCGTTTGAGGGCTACAACTATGAGGATGCCATTATGATCAGCGAGCGGCTCGTGCTCGATGACGAGCTGACCTCAGTACATATTGAACGGTATGAGTGCGAGGCCCGTGATACGAAGCTGGGCTCGGAGGAGATTACCCGGGATATCCCCAACGTCGGCGATGAGGCGCTCAAGGATCTGGACGACGACGGGGTGGTGCGGGTTGGGGCGGAGATCCGGGCCGGGGATATTATCGTAGGCAAGGTGGCGCCGAAGGGGCAGTCGGAGCTAACGGCGGAGGAGAAACTAGTGATCGCGATCTTCGGCAAGAAGGCCGAAGAGATGCGGGATGTCTCCCTGCGCGTGCCCCACGGTGAGGGCGGGATCGTCATTGGCATCCGCGTGTTCTCGCGCTATCGGTACAAGTGTAAGAATAAGGAGTGTGAGGCGGAGTTTGCCTACGGGATGAAGCCGGATCGGCTGGTATGCAAGCACTGCGGCGGCGAGCTCAAGAAAATGGCGGCCGACCAACTGAATCCCGGCGTTAACCAGATGGTGCAGGTATTCGTGGCGCAGCGTCGCAAAGTTATGGTCGGCGACAAGCTGACTGGCCGCCACGGCAATAAGGGTGTAATCTCGAAGATCATGCCGGTCGAGGATATGCCCTATCTGGCCGATGGTACGCCGGTGGATATCTGTCTGAACCCGCTTAGCGTACCGTCGCGAATGAACATTGGACAGATTCTGGAAACCCACCTGGGCTATGTCGCCCACCATCTGGAACGCAACTTTGTCTGCCCGGTCTTTGACGGATATTCAGCCGACGAGATCAGGCAGGGCATGGTGGCTGTCCAGCACAAGCTGCGCTACGAGACGATGTATGCCTACGCCCAGACCGAGATCAATCGGTTTGAGCAGATCATTGATCTGACCGGTTTTGAGTCCGAAAGCGTGGAAGAACTACAGGCGGAGGTCGCCCGGCAACTCAATGAACATGACAAGGAGGAACTGACGGGGCTGGCCAACTGGCTGGCGCTGGACCCGAAGCAGTGGGAAGCAGCGGAGGGCCCGGAGGTGGGGCAGTTCATTGCGGACGTAGCGACCGAGCGGGCGTGGCATCGGGTTGAGTTCGACCCGGAGACGGGCCGGTCGGTGCTCTACGACGGGCGGACCGGGGAGTCGTTCAACCAGCCCATTGCGGTGGGGTACATGTACATCCTCAAGCTGCACCACCTGGCTGAAGATAAGATTCATGCGCGCTCGACCGGGCCGTACTCGCTGATTACCCAGCAGCCGCTGGGGGGTAAGGCGCAAATGGGCGGCCAGCGGTTCGGCGAGATGGAGGTCTGGGCGCTGGAGGCCTACGGGGCGGCACATACTCTCCAGGAGATGTTGACGGTGAAGTCCGACGACGTGCAGGGACGGGTGCAAACCTACGAAGCCATCGTTAAGGACGAGAACATCAGCGATCCGGGCATACCGGAATCCTTCAAGATCCTCGTGCGGGAGATGCAGAGCCTGGCGCTGGACGTACGGGTGGAGGGCGAAGACGGCGAAACTATTGACTTGAGCAGCGATGGGCGCAGTCTGCAATAGCCGGCCACCGCGGTAGTGCCACTGGACAATCACCATTTCAGGATAGGTCTGTTCCAGTACTTATTGCTCATACCTGGAGGCGAGATAGTTGGCGGAATCCAGCACTGACTTTGCAGCTATTACGGTGGGACTGGCTTCTCCCAAGGCCATTCGCGATTGGTCGCACGGCGAGGTCAAGAAGCCCGAAACAATCAACTATCGCACCTACCGGCCCGAACGCGACGGCTTGTTCTGCGAGCGCATCTTCGGTCCGACCAAGGACTGGGAATGCCACTGCGGCAAGTACAAGAAGGTCAAATTCAAGGGCATTATCTGCGATCGGTGCGGGGTGGAAGTGACCAGGCGGAAGGTGCGCCGCGAGCGTATGGGGCATATCGAGTTGGCCTCGCCGGTCTGCCATAGCTGGTATCTGAAGGGCGTGCCCAGTCCGATCAGTCTGCTGCTCGATGTCTCCAGCCCCGTGTTGCAGGAAGTGGTCTATTTTGCCTCCTACATTGTTATCAATGTTGATCGCGAGGCAATCGAGACGAATCGCGAGCTGATTCAAGATGCCTTGGAGGAGGAAAAGCAGGAGATCCGGGAAGCGTGCGATGCGTCGCTCGAGCGGCTGCGGGAGCACTACGAGAACTGCCTTAAGCGTGGGGCCGGCGAAGAGGTCGAGGAGCCCGAGCGGAAAGAGGACAACGACAGCTTGGTGAGCTTGGCCTTTACCCAGGAGCCGCTGCCCGCGCAGATGGACGAGCGGGAATTGGCCCAGCGAATTCAGCAGGAGCAAAAACTGGCCGGCCAGCGCATCGAGGAACTTGGTCAGGCCGCTGACCTGCTGTTTGAGCTTATGCCCAAGCAGCCGCTCTCGGAGGTCGAATATCGCAAGTTGCGCGAGGTCAGGGACATCTGTGCAGAACGGCTGGGAGAGGAGTTTGCCGACCTGTTCGAGGCCGGACTGGGCGCGCAGGCAGTCAGAGATCTTCTGGGGAGGATTGATCTGGACGAGTTGGCCCACGAGTTGCGCAATGAGATCGAAGAGCGCACCGGCGCACGCCAGGCGCGGGCGGTCAAGCGGCTGAAGATCGTCGAGGCTTTCCGCCATTCCAAGAATCGCCCGGAGTGGATGGTTCTGGACGTTATTCCCGTGCTGCCGCCGGAACTGCGACCGATGGTGCAGCTCGACGGCGGGCGCTTTGCCACCTCCGATCTGAACGACCTGTACCGGCGGGTCATTAACCGTAATAACCGTCTGCGGCGAATTATCGAGATCAACGCGCCGGAGTCAATCGTCAATCACGAGCGACGCCTGCTGCAGGAAGCGGTAGACGCGCTGATTGATAACAGCCGACGGCGCCGTCCGGTGACCGGGACGAATCGGCGCCCCCTCAAGTCGCTGAGCGATCAGCTCAAGGGCAAAGAGGGGCGGTTCCGCAAGAACCTGCTGGGCAAGCGCGTGGACTATTCGGGGCGCTCGGTCATTGTTGTCGGCCCCCACCTGAAGCTGCACCAGTGCGGTCTGCCGCGCGAGATGGCGCTGGAACTGTTTAAGCCGTTCGTAATGAATCGGCTGGTTGACCAAGGATACACTACCAATATCAAGACAGCGAAGCGGATGATTGATCGGATGCAGTCGGAGGTGTGGGACGCGCTTGACGAGGTCATCGAGGACCACCCGGTGCTGCTCAACCGCGCTCCTACTCTGCACCGGCTGGGTATCCAGGCCTTCGAGCCGGTGCTGGTGGACGGCAAGGCCATCCAGCTCCATCCGCTCGTCTGCCAGGCCTTCAATGCGGACTTCGATGGCGACCAGATGGCAGTGCATGTGCCCCTGTCATCGTATGCCCAGGCCGAAGCGCGGGTCCTAATGATGGCCTCGCGCAACCTGTTCAAGCCTTCAGATGGCAGCCCCATCTCCCAGCCGTTGTACGACGTGGTCCTGGGTTGCTACTATCTGACCCAGCAAAGCCCGGAGGTCGTCGGTACGGGGAAGGTCTTCGAGAGTGCGGAAGCAGTCATCACCGCGTACGAGCACCGCAAGATTGACCTGCATGCCAACATTACGGCGCGGCTGCCGTTGATCGAGGTGGAGGCTGTCAACAATAAGGGCAAGGAACTGAAGATAGACAGGAACCTGGAGGCCCGGCTCAAGCACGTGGTGGCCGTTGCTGTCAGCGACGAACACCCGCCCCGGGAACGCAGCGTCACCTGCACGATTACCGATGAGCAGGTAAAAAGCGTGGCTAGGAGTGGGGATCACCCGCGTCCGCGCTGGCACCTTGATAAGGATGAATGGATCGAGCAGGAGGCGACGCGGATCGCAGCGCAGGCTTGTAAGCAGGGACGCTGCCCGGTTGGAGCCAGCTTCACGCTGTACCTGCACCGCGTGCTGACGGAGACAACGGTGGGGCGGGTTATCTTTAACCACTACCTGCCGCGGGACCTGCCGTTCGTCAACCATGCGCTGAGCAAGGACGAGCTCGCCGAGTTGACGATGATGTGTTACAACAACTACGGGGAAGCGCGCACCGCGCAGATGTTGGACGATATCAAGGATATCGGCCTGCAATTCGCCACGCGTGCGGGCGTAAGCATCTGCCTGGCGGATACGGACGTGCCTACGCGCCGGGATGAGATTATCGAGCGAACCGAGCGGGACGTTGCCCGGATCAACAAGCAAGCCAGCTCCGGGATCATCGCCGAGGATGAGCGTGAGCAGCAGGTACTGCAGAAGTGGACCCAGGCCCGCGAAGACACCGTTGACGAGATTCTGAGCAATATCGGCGCTTTTAACTCGATCTGGATGATGGTGGACAGCGGTGCCCGGGCTAACCGCTCCCACATTTCCCAGATTGCGGGGATGCGGGGGCTGATGAGCGATCCGTTCGGCCGGCTAATTGAGGACCTGCCGGTGCGCAGCAACTTCCACGAGGGGCTCAATCCGCTGGAGTACTTCGTAGCTACACACGGTGCCCGCAAGGGTCTGGCGGATACCGCGCTGCGTACCGCTGACGCCGGTTATCTTACCCGACGGCTGGTGGATGTGGCCCAGGACGTCATAATCACCGGTGAGGACTGCGGGACCAGTGATGGCATCGAGATGACCACGATCTACACAGTGGACCTGCCCTGTCCGGAATGCGGCCAGATTGACCGCTACCGAGATGGCAAGTGCCATTACTGTGGCGCTGAATTGCCGGCGGCGGAGGCAGACGATGTGGTTCGCTCGTTGCAAAGCCGGATTAACGGGCGCACGGCAGCCGAAGCCGTATACGATCCAGAAACCGGGGAGCTAATCATCGAGGCGGGTGAAGAGATTGACGAGCGCATTGCCCGCGAAATCGTTGAAGCCGGCATCAAAAGTGTGATAGTGCGTTCGCCGCTTACCTGTGAACTGCGTGACGGGGTCTGTGCGAAATGCTACGGGCGCGACGTCGGTCGCCGCAGGCCCGTGGAGCTCGGCACCGCCATCGGTATCATCGCCGCTCAGTCAATTGGCGAACCGGGTACGCAGCTTACTATGCGCACCTTCCATATGGGGGGAGTTGCCGCGGAGTATATTACGGGGGTGGCCGACGTCAAGAAGCGCAAGCAGCAGGCGCTGCAAAGCCTCGGCGAGGATATCGAGCAGGGGCGCGTATCTCTGGATGTGGTTGGTGGTGGTGCCCGCGCTCGTGCCAAGGCAATCAAGGATATGTTGAAGGTGCTGGAAAGTTCGGTGCACGGTCTGCTGCGGGTGGTCGAACTGTTCGAGGCGCGTACGCCCAAGGGTCAGGCCATTACTGCTGAAATGGACGGGGTGGTGGAGGCCATTGAAACTAAGGGGCTGCGTACCGTGGTGATCCGTTCGGAACAATCCCTGGAGGACATTGAGGCAATCCGCGGGCAGCAGCTCGCTGAGGACGTGCTTGGTCCCGACGGCGAGCCGGTCGCCCGCAAGGGCGAGAAGCTGCTCAAGAAGGTTCGGGACCGGCTGATCGAGTCGGGTGTAACCAGCGTGCCGATCCGTATCTCCCACCTGGTGCCCCATCGGGGCCAACTCTATGTGCGTAAGGGTACCGAAGTCCGCAGCGGTGATCAGTTGACCGGGGGACCTGTTGACCCACATACGATTCTCAGGCAAAGGGGGATTCGGGGTGTTCAGGAGTACCTGGTGGGCGAGATTCAGGCGGTATACAATGCCCAGGGTGTAGAAATTGATGACAAGCACATTGAAACGATAATCCGCCAGATGCTGAAGAAACGCAGGATTCTCGACCATGGCGATACCCGTTTCCTGCCGGGCGAGGTTGTGGATAAGTTCGCCTTCAGCGAGGAGAATCGCCGCGTCAGCGAACTGGGCGGGACGCCGGCTACCGCTGAACCCGTCCTGTTGGGCATCACCCAGGCCTCGCTGGCCACCGAGAGCTTCCTCTCCGCGGCCAGCTTCCAGCGCACCACGCGCGTACTGACCGAAGCGGCCTGTGAGGACAAGCGCGATGCGCTCACCGGCCTCAAGGAGAATGTTATCATCGGCCGGTTGATCCCAGCCGGCAGTGGGATGGACATCCACCGTAGGCGCGATATTGACTACGCCGAGGATATCCAGGCGGAGCTGCGCTTCGGGGCGAAGGTCGCTGGCGAGAAAAAGGATGCGATGCAGCAGCTCCTGGCCGACATCGAGGCGGCGCGTGAGGCCACCCTGGCGGATGCGCTTATGGCCGATGACGAAGACCTCGCGGAACTCACCACGGAGTCCGACATACTCGACGCCAAGGAGGATGAAGACGACGAGTAAGTCGGCCCACTGAACGGTTGCGGGGACAAGACCGTCGCGGAAATGAGCGCAAATGGCCGGTCTTGCTTGACAAGCCCAGCCTTGATGGTTATAATTAACGTGGATGCTGGGTGGGGGATCGCCAGAGCAGAAGAGCAGAGCGTGGGGTACGTGATAGCGACGGGGCCGCCGAGATTCGACGAACATTGCCTAGAACGAAAGGGGCTGAAGCTTAGAGATAGCCTCTGTTGAGGTAACTGAAGCTTCTCGGTCGCATGCTTTGTACTGTGGGTGTGCCCCTCTTTTGACCGCGAAGAGGGGTACATTGTGTCTGGCGGGGGTTTGGGCTTAACGGGCGGATCGCAGCGAGGTCACCCGCGCTGTGGGGTGGCCTGGAGTCTGTCAATAATAGTTACGTTCGGGGGAGTGAAGCTAGTGCCGACTATCAACCAGCTGGTGCGCCGGGGCCGGGCCAAAAAAGTCAAGAAGCCGACCACCCCAGCACTGAAGGTGGCGTGGAATGCCTTGAAGCGCAAGGGTAAGCTGGTCGAGGGCGCACCGCAGCGCCGCGGGGTGTGCACCCGGGTTTGGGCGCAGACGCCGAAGAAGCCCAATTCGGCGTTGCGCAAGTGTGCTCGGGTTAGACTGTTTAACCGCGAAGAGGTCACGGCCTACATCCCCGGGGAGGGTCACAATCTGGCGGAGCACTCCGTGGTTCTGGTGCGCGGCGGGCGGGTCAAAGACCTGCCCGCGGTAAAGTACCACATCGTGCGCGGTACCCTGGATGCCTCCGGTGTCGAGGGCCGGCGTACCTCCCGATCCAAGTACGGAACCAGAAGTTCGTAATCCAGTTCGTCGGAAGGGTCACAATCACTATACCTGGTCAAAGCTGGCGCAGCGTTGTGGCCAAGGGAGCGAACAGTAGATGCCCAGAAGAGCCGAGATAGGCCGTCGTGAGCGCACACCGGACGCTGTGTTTGGCAGTGCGTTGATTATGCAGTTCATCAATATGCTGATGAAAGGCGGCAAGAAGACGGTCGCCGAACGGATCTTCTACGGAGCGATGGAACGGATTCAGGAGCGCAGCGGCCGTAACCCGTTAGAGGTGATGCGCGAGGCCTTGCATAACGTTATGCCGCCGCTGGAAGTGCGCCCCCGGAGAGTCGGGGGGGCGACCTATCAGATACCGATGGAGGTGGCCGCGCGACGCCAGGTTACGCTGGCGCTACGTTGGCTGGTTGCCGAGGCGCGCAGCCGCCATGAGAAGACGATGGTCGAGCGCCTGGCGAACGAGTTGATGGACGCCGCGGAGAAAGAGGGCGGAACGATCAAACGGCGCGACGATATGCAGCGAATGGCCGCGGCCAACAAAGCTTATGCCCACTACCGCTGGTAGCGGCAGGTAAGCTGTACATATACTAGGGGAGCGACATTGTTGTCGCGATGATGCTGTCAGTATGAGCGCAGGTGCAGCCGTGCAAACTGAAGTGGATCTGGCCAAAACCAGAAACATTGGGCTGGCCGCCCATATTGATGCGGGTAAAACGACCACGACCGAACGTATTCTGTTCTATAGCGGTCGCCTGCATCGCATGGGCGAGGTGGACGATGGAGACGCGACAATGGACTGGATGCCCGAAGAGATGCAGCGGGGCATCACCATAACTTCGGCGGCCACCACCTGCGAGTGGCTGGGCCACCGTATCAACATAATTGATACGCCCGGTCATGTTGATTTCACTGTCGAAGTCGAGCGCACCATGCGTGTTCTGGACGGCCTGGTGCTGGTAGTCTGTGCGGTGGGCGGAGTTCAGCCTCAGACCGAAACGGTCTGGCGACAGGCGGACAAATACGATGTCCCGCGGATCGTTTTTGTCAACAAGATGGACCGGGTGGGCGGCGATTTCCATGAGGTGCTTCACCAGATGAGGAGCCGGCTGACGCCCAATGTTGTCGCTACCCAGATTCCCATGGGCTCGGCGGAGGGCTTCGAAGGCATTGTGGACCTTATCAATATGCAGAGCATTCGCTGGCGCGACGAGCTGGGTACCGAGGTGGAGTATGGCGAGATTCCGGCGGAACACCAGAACCTCGCCGCGAAGTTTCGCGAGTATTTGATTGTATCGCTGGCCGAGATCAACGCCGACATCGAAAAGAAGTTCCTTAGCGAAGAAGAGCCCAGTGAAGCGGAAATGATCGCCACACTGCGCGAGGGCACCATCAACAACCAGCTCGTACCAGTGCTGTACGGAACTGCCCTGAAGAACCGTGGTGTTCAACCCCTGCTCAACGCTATCGTGGAGTTGCTACCATCGCCGTTGGATGTGCGCAGCGTCCAGGGGAAAGACCCGAAAAGCCAGGGGGTCCTGTTGCGGGCCCCTGACCCGGAAGAACCGTTCGCGGCCTTGGTTTTCAAGGTCGTCAGCGATTCCTTTGTCGGCCAGCTTTTCTACGTCAGGGTCTACTCAGGTACGATCAAGAAGGGCAAGACGGTCTACAACGCAACCGCCGGGACCAAGCACCGCATTGCGCGAATCCTGCGAATGCACGCCAACCATCGAGAGGATGTTGAACAGGTTTGGCCAGGGGACATTGTGGCGGTGGCAGGCCTGGGCGATACGAGGACGGGCGATACCCTGTGCGATCTCAACGACCGGATTATCCTGGAGAAGATCGCGTTTCCCGAGCCGGTTATCGCTATGGCGATTGAGCCGCGCACCGCCGCCGACGAGGGCAAGCTCGACGAAGCACTCCGGACGCTCGTCATGGAGGACCCGACGTTCGCCACGCGGGTGGATCACGAGACCGACCAGCGGATTATCGAGGGTATGGGCGAGCTGCATCTGGAAATAATCAAGGACCGCTTGCTGCGCGAATTCAAAGTTGAGGCCAATCTGGGCAAGCCGGAAGTTGCTTACAAAGAGACGGCCACGGCGGAGGCTGTTGGCGAGTCACGGTTCGTGCGGCAGACCGGTGGACGGGGCCAGTATGGGCACGTTGTCCTGCGCGTGCGGCCCGCCGCGGTGGGCAGTGGCCTGATCTTTGAGAGCGAAGTGAGGGGTGGGGCCATCCCCACTGAGTTTATCCCCGCTGTCGAAGATGGGGTGGCCGAAGCGATGGCATCAGGGAGCGTGGGCGGGTATCCGGTGGTGGACGTCGCGGTCACCGTGCTGGATGGTTCGTGGCACGAGGTGGATTCGAGTGACTTCGCTTTTCGCATTGCCGGGAACCAGGCCTTCGCCGATGCCTATAGCAAGGCCCGGCCCGTGCTCCTGGAACCAATAATGGCTGTGGAGGTCGTCACTCCTGAAGAGTATATGGGGGAAGTCGTCCAGGATTTGAGCAAGCGGGGGGCCAATATCGAGGAAATGCGCGCCACCCCCACCCAGACGCGGACTATTGAAGCGCTCGTGCCGCTAGCCAATATGTTCGGCTATTCCACGTCGCTGCGTAACCTTACCCAGGGGCGGGCGACCCATGTGATGGAACCACATAGCTACCAGGCGATTCCTGACGAGGATTCAGTTAGGAGCAATAAACAGACGCGTAGGAAGAGATAGATAGAAGGGAGTCTTCCCATGGCCAAGGAGAAATTCGAGCGGACCAAGCCCCATGTCAATATCGGGACGATTGGGCACGTGGACCACGGCAAAACCACGTTGACCTCGGCGATTACTAAATGCCTGGGCAAC
>JALGTU010000214.1:2733-3130 GCA_029821195.1 Candidatus Zipacnadia bacterium | reverse complement strand
CCCGATAAGGCGGGGATGGCGGTGGTGACCGAAAAGGCTGACCGGGATTCCCTCCCGCTGGACGGCTGGCTCTTCCACCTTGACCCAGACAACGTAGGCATGCAGCAGAGGTGGTACCAGCCGAATGTGGATACCGCCGACTGGCAGCCGATACTAATCGGGATTAACTGGGAGTCGCAGGGCTACGAGTATGACGGTTATGCGTGGTACCGGCGCAGCTTCACCGCTGCTAACAAACCGGGCAAGCGGACAATGCTGGAGTTTGCGGCGGTTGACCACGCCGCCGTCGTCTTCATTGACGGCAAAGAGGTGGGGAAATTCGACGAGGGCCTGGACGGCTGGAACAAGCCCTTTGCCTTCGACATCACAGCGCTTCTCGCCGACGCGCCCCAGGAGC
>JALGTU010000214.1:0-2701 GCA_029821195.1 Candidatus Zipacnadia bacterium | reverse complement strand
TAGGTGGCCGGCGAGCAGACGTGAATCGTCATCATCCTAGGCGGTGCTGCTGTTGCGCTCCCGTTGTACTGCTGCTATACTACCAGTGGCACGGGCTTGCAGCCCGTGGTCAGCTTCGCCAACGCATACTCGCCCTCTCCCGCAGGGCGAGGCAGTCGTGCACTTTACACTTTGGAGGTAGATGAGTTATGTCGCACACAATGCTCATGTCACTAACGATGACTGCTATTCTTGTGTCGGTATCTTTCTGCCCCGCTGATCAACTCCTCCTGACGCAAAACGGTGAGCCGCGGGCGACCATAGTTATCGCCGACGAGCCGTTCCCGCCTCAGCAGAAGGCCGCCGAAGAGCTGCAACTGTACCTGCAGAAGGCCAGCGGCGCCCAACTACCGATCGTGCCGGCCTCAGAGGCACCCGCCGACGGTACGCTCATCCTCGTTGGCCGCAGCGCCCTCAGCGCGCAATTCAATATCAAATCCCCTACCCAACCCGAATCTCTGCTCATCAAGAGCTTCCCGCGCGGGCTGGCTATCATCGGCGAAGTCGCCCCCGTCGGCACCAATAACTGGACCGAGGAACGCGACCGCGGCACTTTGCACGGCGTCTACACCTTCCTCGAGCAGCATATCGGCTACCGCTTTTACTTCAACCACAAGGGCATCGAGGAGCTTGGTATCTGCATTCCCCACAAGCCAACCATCGTCCTGGAGACGCCCATTAACTTCGCAGACGCCCCCTATTTCGCTCAGCGGATAATTGCCACCAGCGGCTGGGGCTGGGCGGCGGCGACCCGCTCGGGCCGCGGCAATAACTTCCACGCCAACCATACCCATACCCAGTGGGACAAGTACTATAAGGAGTCGCATCCGGAGTACTTCGCATTGAAGGAAGATGGCAGCCGCGATTTCCGCAAGCTGTGCTACACCGAGCCGGGCGTCCTCCAGCAGGAGCTTGCGCATATCGAGGCACACTACACCGAGAACAAATGGAAGGGCGGCTGGATCAAGCCGACGGAGAAGTACATACCCGTCGAGCCGAATGACAACTGGTCGGGCTGTCAGTGCGAGCGCTGCCAGAAGCTGTACAGCCCCGAGAAGAATCGTAGGGGCCGGTGGTCTAATTTGTGGTTTGGCTACGTGAAGCGGCTGGCCGAAGAGGTCAAGGTCCGCTGGCCCGACAAGCGCGTTGCCGCGCTCGCCTACCAGTCTCATCAGCTCCCGCCGGACTTTGATATTCCCGATAACGTGGATGTTATGGTCTGCCTGATGATCCCTTCAAATATGAGCAAGGAGCCTGAGGCCTACGCGGCCAACCTCAAGCTGCTCCGCGATTGGAGCGCCAAGCTGGGCGGCGACCGCACCCGCCTCTACCTCTGGGACTACTACTGCTGGCCGCAGTTCTGGACATGCACGCCGATTGTCTTTCCGCACTATCTGCAGCGCTGGCTCCAGGAAGTCCAGGACCTGGTCAGCGGCGAGTTCATCAACGCGGGAATGGACACCGTCCAGGGATCGCACTTTATGAACTCGGTGACGATGAAGCTGCTGTGGGACCCAGACTTTGATGTGGATGCCTGGCTGACCGACTACTGCCAGAACTTCTTCGGGCCGGCTGCCGAACCGATGGAGAAGATGTACCGCCTGTTGATTGACCGCTACGAGAACGTGAAATGGCCGCTGCATATCAGTGAAGGCTACGCACCGCCGGAGATGTTCTACGGTTATACATACCCCAGCGAGGTTATTGAGCAGCTCGAGCGTTACCTGGTTGAGGCCGAAGCCGCTGTCGGCCCACTCCACAGTCGCACCACTGAGTTTGACGAGGGCGAAGGCTGGATGCTGCGCTATAACGACAGGGACGAGCCGCAGACCTACAGTCTGGCGCTCACCCCCCTAAGCCAGTATCCGCTTAACAACCCCACCCTCGCATGGGGCGACCATAAGCTGACCTGGCGCGGCGAGCTGCCTGCCGGCTACACGCTGGTTATCACCCCCGGCCCGCAAGCATCCCTGCACCTGGCTGCGCCGGAAACGGAGCTTGTCCCCGTGTCCGGCCGGCTTTCGCTGGATCATCCCGTAGAGGCCTCCACCGGCTATCATGTCCACCGCGCCAGGCTGCGAATGCCGGTGCGAGCCGGCGAGAAATATCTGGTGACGATCACCGGCAAGGCCGCCGACGGTGGACGGCCGCTGGCCTGCTTCACCTGGGCCGATGGCAAGCAGAAGACGTTCTTCTACAAGAAGTTCGGGACTGACTGGACTACCGATTCCGAGGTGGTCACCATCCCCGAGGGCGTCACTCGCCTGGAAAGTATTGACCTGTGGCGCTACGAAAAGAAGGGCACCATCTGGTACGCTGGCCTCTCGGTGAAGCCAGTTATACCCGAGCCGCCCGCTGAATCGGATATCGTCGGCCACCTCGAGGGCGACCTGCCCACGTTGGCACCCAACTCGTCTCAGATCTTCCACCTGTACTGTGATAGCAACGCCAAGCTGCGCCTGGAGATGGGCACTGAGATAGCCCGGGACGAGGCGCCGCAGCCCGACATCTATCAGCGCCGGGTCGTCTGGATGCGCCAGGGCTGGGAAGACTTCCATCCGCAGCCGTCAATGTACCGCACCCACGACGGCTTCTTCGTAGCTGCCAGGGTTGCGCAGCAATGGCTCGGCAATGTCCCCACTTATCAGGTTGCGCAGGTTGC
>JALGTU010000213.1 GCA_029821195.1 Candidatus Zipacnadia bacterium | reverse complement strand
AGACCAAGCGTCTCTCCGCCTGGCCGCCGATGGTCAGCTTGTGGTCAATAACCTGTGTAGCGTCACGATTTGCCGCAATGTGCTCCCACAGGGTCGGTAAGACACCTAATCGTTGGACTGAATCTCACCTTCCGGGAAGGGACTTGGCTATCGGGAGAGAATACGTTATCAGCAACACGTCACTTGGGAGACCCCGGGACAAGAGCCGGAGACTTGTCAGCCTATTGCTGGCCTAGCAAAACAAAGATATTCAGGAAGTCCCAAGGAGGGTGCACAGTGCCAAAGTCCGTCGCGCTGGTTCTCACAACTCTAGCCGTGGCGCTGCTGTTCCAGGTAGCTGCCTGGGCTCCGTCTGTTCCTAACCTGACTAACAATGACTAACAATATGCTGGCCGGTGACCTGGGGCCCGGTATGGTTCAAGTAGCGCCGATGGTGGTCGCGCAGATCGAAGACACGGATATGTTCAATACCGATGAACCGACGCCTGGAGAGTATCGGTTTTACGTGGAGCAGTTGACCCCCGTAATAGTGACAGAGGCCCAGAGAATTGGCTTACTGCATTCGGCGGCCATACGCAGGGAGGTCCGGCGGCGGCTCCAAGAAGCCATGGAGACTTACGCCTCACCGCGCCAGGCTGACGCAGGCGGGAATGTGGAGCGCATGGCCACGCGTGTGCTCACAATGAGGACCTTCCTCCCTCGCTACACGCCGATTATTGACGCCCACCTGGCGGCGCCCGATAAGTCCTGGCGCTGGCATGCCGAACCACTTATGGAGGACTTCTCAGTGGTGGGCAGCTTCGCTCCATCCCAGTACCCGACACGGGTAAAAGTAATGTACGATGCGACCAACATTTACATCGGTGTGGAGTGCTGGGGCCAGGGCAGGGACATGCTCAAGAGGGATGCTGGCCCTGGGGTTCGCGACGGGCCTGTGCTGCAAGATGACAGTATCGAGATCTTCATCCGCTCCCGTGAGCATCCCGAGCGATATGCTCACTTGGCTGTTAGTGCTGGCAGTGCCCTGCTCGACGGCTGGGAAGATGGCAGTGGGATGACAAGGGCGCAGCAGGTAGCCTGCAACCTCGATGTGGAGGTGGCAGCCGCCGCCCACGAGCAGCTTTGGATAGCGGAACTCCGTGTGCCCTGGTCAGAGCTGCAGACCTCGCCGCAATCAGCTCGTGTAATGCGGATGAACGTAGTCCGCCATGTCGTTGGCTGTGAGCCGCCCGAAGTCTCCAGTTGGTACCCGGTTCTGAGCGGAGAGGCCTCTGAGCTTTACAACCAGGGCTGGATGATTCTCCAGGATGCTTCTCCAGTAGGCTGGTAACTGCGCCGGTGGGACCGGTGTTGGCCAATCGCTTCGAGTCGCCCAGAAGATTAAGTGCGCAAAGCGATGCTTAGCTATGCAGGTAACTGTGGCGCGGGGGCAAGCGGCTCTATGCGCTCGATGCCGAATATCAACTCGTAAGCAATCCCGAAGAGTAACCACACCTCAACGGAGGCCGGTACCCATGAAAAGGTGCAAGACCCTTGGCTGCATAACTGCTCTGCTAGCAGCACTGGTCATTCCAGCAATGGCCTGGGGAGGAGATGCTCGATACTTTGCCGACAATTGCCTGCACGGTGCCTTGTCTTGGAACAACCCGCCTTCGCAAGCGATCTTCCATTCCGGGCAGTATGACCGAACCTACGTCGCCTATTTAGGTGATGATTTCTACGCCTACGTCACATATTACGACCACGATGCCAAACAGTGGGCCGAACCGGTAAAGGTGGATGACTGCGTGCACAATGACGGCCATAATGCCCCGGAAATCCTGATTACCCGGGATGGCCACATCCATCTGTTCTACGGCACCCACAACTCACCGATCAAGTATGCACGCAACCTATATCCAGAAGATATCACTCGCTGGCGCATAGGGAAAATGATCGGCGACAGAGTCACCTATCCTCGCCCACTGCAGGTAAACAACGGCGATCTGCTCTGCTTCTGCCGGTGAGTCAAGCCGACGACGCCGGAGGTGGAAGAGAAATATGGTATCAGCCACGGCGGCAGCAAGCCGCTAGTCGTCTTCCGCAGCACCGATAACGGTGGGAGCTGGGATACAGGCACAGAACTGGTGTGCTTCCAGGACTACAATAGAAAGCTGTTTTTTGTTTACTGTTATTTGCGCCACATTTTCTACGACAGTGCCGAGAATATGGTCTATCTGGCACTGACCGACCGAGTCCACGGTGAAAAGCCCTCCTGGCCCTCCTGGCGTAAGCGAGTGACTATCCCCAACACTGTCAAGTACAATCCGGAAACGGAACACCTGATTGCTATGAACGGCAGGGATCTGGGGAAGTTGGCTATTCGTCAGGAGCTAATTGATAACGGTTCGCAGGCTGGGTACGGTGTAGTAAGGTGGGGGACCTCGCGCGTCTTGCTGCTGCCGCCTGAAGTAGGCCGCCACGGGCATATGTATACAAAGGACGGCATCCATATTAAAGGCTATGGTATGGCGGCGCGGACCTCGGGAGAGGTCCCCGGCAAGGATGTGGTGGTCTGGACCAGCAACGACGGAGGCAAGACGTGGGATGAGGGCGAGGTGCTAGTTGACCGGCAGCAGTTGGGCGAAGGCGTCTACCTGACTGCCTTGGTCCGCAAATACCAGGGCAGCGGCCCGGTAGTGGTCTTCGAGACTCTCGGAGGAGGTCCCACTGACCGCTTTATGCGCCGCTACCGGGCGCGAGTTAAGTACACAATCGAACCGATAGAGCTGGGCTGGCGGTGGCGGCCCTGGCATCTCGGCTGGAATCACTACAATATCCCCGAACGCAAGGGCAAGCGGTTGTATGCAGTGGATGCCGTCGGCAATCTACTCTGAGGAACTAAAGGACAATAGAGCATGTTCAATCGCTTGCCGTGGGCCCAAGCAGTTCTAGTAGTGGTATCGGTGTTGGTCGGCTTGGCCACTGCGCCAGTCGCAACAGCAGCGGAGTATTTCGCTGACGACTCCCTGCGGGGCACATTATCACCGAATAATCCGCCGTCGCAGGCGATGTTCTTCTCCGGGAAACACAACCGCACCTACGTGGCGTATATAAGCGATGAGTTTTTTGCCAAGGTCGCTTGCTACGATCACGACACGAAGCGC
>JALGTU010000003.1 GCA_029821195.1 Candidatus Zipacnadia bacterium | reverse complement strand
CACCAACTGGACGGCGAGCCGTTCCTGGCGGCCCTCCAGCGGCTGGCTGAGGCTATTTGATCTCAATCTTATCCCCGGGCACATACGGGCACTTGATGAAGATGATGCGGGTGTCGCCAGCGGTGTCGTTGACGATGTTATGCGCCTCGCCGGGCTCCAGGCGGAAGACGTCGCCGGCGGTGATCCGATGCTCCTGCCCGTTCACCACCATCAGCGGCGTGCCGCTCTCGAAGTAGAAGGTCTCCTCGACTTCGGCGTGCTTGTGCGCGCCCAGCTCCTGGCCGGGCTGGAAGACGATCACACCCCATTCAAATCGCGGCCCGCGCAGAAAGTACTTGGGCCCGTGGTCGCCAAACCGAAATTCACATTCAAACTCATTAACCGTTTCCATAGCAGCCTCCCTGGGTAAGGATCTCGCGGCACGAGCATTGTCCAGACTAACATTATCCCGCTATGCGAGGGGCATCTTTGCTCCAACCCTCACCACGGTAGGAGCGACATTCCTGTCGCGACAGCTATCAGGGCACCCTTCGACTATCTCGGGGCGTACCGAACGTCCCTGCCACACCCGAGACAATCGCGACAAGAATGTCGCCCCTACCCCTCTTGGCCTCTTGAATCCCCAGATAACACAACTTCGCAGCTTCTCCGCACAAGCTGTTAAGAATCTGTGCCTTACAGCATCCGCCGCAGGAAGTCCCACAAATCCGGCTCGGTCACTTCGCGCGGATTGTGCTGGCTCGAGCTGGAAGAGATGGTAGGCTCGATCATCGCGGCCAGGTCGGCCTCGGTAACGCCCAGTTCCGACAGTGTCGTGCCAATCTGGAGCTCCTCGACCAACTCAACTACCCACCGGTGAAGCTGCCAGGCGGCGACCTCGTCATCGGGATCGGCGGTGATATCCAGCATCCGCGCGGCCTGGGCGTACTTTTCACAGGCGGCGACCATATTGAACTCGATGACATGCGCCAGCAGCAACCCACAGACGCGCCCGTGCGGCTCGCCGGTTGCTGCTCCGACCGGGTGGGCCAGGCCGTGGACCAGCCCCAACCGCGAGCTGGCAAAAGCCATCCCCGCCAGCAGGCTGCCCAGGCTCACGTGCTCCCGCGCGCACAGGTCCGAGCCGTCGTGATAGGCGGTGCGCAGGGACCCGCCAATGTGTACGAGTGCGGCGGCAGCCAGCCCATCGGTGACGAGATTGGCGCCCGTAGATGTGTAGGCCTCCAGCGCCTGGACGAAGGCATCCATACCGCTGTATGCGGTAGCGGCGGGCGGGGCGGTCAGCGTGAGTTGGGGGTCTACGATCGCCACCTTCGGGATGATACCGTCGCCGCGGATGCTCGCCTTGACGCCGCGCTCGTGGTCGCTGAGCACGGCGTTGGGCGTGACCTCGGTACCGGTTCCTGAGGTGGTCGGCGCGGCGATGATCGGAAGGCCGGTCTCGGTGATCTCGCGGCCCTGGTGGTAATCGGCCACCGTGCCGGGCGCATTAGCCAGCGCCCCGATTGCCTTGCCCACGTCGAGGCTGCTCCCCCCGCCCACGGCGAGCACCACATCGCAGCCCGCCTCGCGCAGCATCTCCCGGCCCCGCTCGACAGTGGCCAGGGACGGCTCGGGCTCAACACCCTCAAAGACGGTCACGGCTACACCGTGCTCGACAAGATCGCCGACGATTCGGTCCAGCCACCCGGACTGGCGCAGCGAACCGCGCCCGGTGACCAGCAGCGCCTTACTGCCGAGCTGCGCAGTCCTCTCGCCCACCTGGGCGATTGTGCCGGTGCCGAAGACTACCTCAGGCATCGGCACGAGTTGGAAGCGCTTCGTGGAATTCATATAGTTGCCCCCTTCCATAGATCGGAGCATAGTATTTCGTGCGCGCGGGTCATTTATCCTCCCGAAGCATACCGTTACGTTGACAGCAGCCACCTGAGCCGGTATCATTACAGGTAGTTGCGGTAACGCCAGCAGTTCAGTCGTACTCCGCTCCGGGGCATTACCCGCCCGCGACCTGTCGCTTCACTGCACTACCTGCTATAATACCCAGTACCAAGGAGGCGGTAATGAACCAGGATAAGCCTCGTTTTTGCGTGATGGGTGCCGGGCATGGCGGGACGGCCATGGCTGCTCACCTGGCACTCAAGGGGTTTGAAGTCAACCTCTACAACCGGTCCGACGAAAGACTTGTGCCGATAATGGAAAGGGGCAATATCGAGCTACTCAGCCCCGGTCTGGACGATGTCGAGAAGGGCGAGGGCCCAATAGCGGTGGTAACCACTGATGCGGGCGAAGCGCTGGACGGCGCTGATATAGTGATGGTGGTCCTCCCGGCCACGGGCCACGCCTTCATCGCGGAGGTGTGCGCCCCTCACTTGCGCGACGGGCAGATCGTGGTACTGAATCCCGGCCGCACCGGTGGCGCACTGGAATTCCGGCATATCATCCTGGAGAGGGGCTGTACGGCGGACGTGTTGATCGCCGAAGCCCAGACGTTCATATACGCCAGCCGGGCGACCCAGCCGGCGCAGGTGCGCATCTTCTCGGTCAAGAACAGCGTGCCGGTGGCGGCCATTCCCAGCTATCGCACTAACGAGGTAGTCAAAGCGCTGCGCGTGGCCTATCCCCAGTTTGTGCCCGGTGACAATGTCCTGAAGACCAGCCTCAACAATGTGGGCGTGATCTTCCACCCCACGGTGATGGTGATGAACGCCGGACGCGTGGAAGATACCCACGGCGACTTTCAGTACTATCTCCAGGGCATCACGCCGTCGGTGGCGGACGTGCTGGAGGAGATGGATCGAGAACGCGTCCGGCTCGGCGACGCCCTGGGCGTGGGCGTGATGTCAGCCAAAAACTGGCTGTTCATCGCCTACAGTGCCGCCGGCGACAATCTCTACGAGGCCATAGCCGCCAATCCCGGCTACAGCGGCATTATGGCCCCGGCGATAGTCTCGCACCGCTACATCCTCGAAGACGTTCCCACCGGCCTGATGCCGATGATCTCATTGGGCGAGATGCTGGGCGTGGCGACCCCGACAATGGGTGCGGTAGCCCATCTGGCCTCCTGCCTGGTGGGCCGGGACTTGTGTGCGGGTGGCCGGACAGTGGAGAAGCTGGGCATCAAGGGGCTGACGATTCGCCAGATTCAGCGCCTGGTGATGGAGGGTGATCCGGGTGACCCCCAATAGCCCCACCGTAGTCGCCGGAGCGCTGGGCAACTGCGTTCATGTCGCGGGCGTGCTCAGCTTTCTCAACCTGGCGCGCACCGCTGGATACAAAACAGTTTTCCTGGGCCCGGCGGTGAGCGTGGCAGATTTCGCCGAGGCAGTTGCCGGGCACGACCCCGAACTGGTGGCCGTAAGTTACCGGTTGACCCCGGAAGTTGCCGGGGCGCTGATCGCGCAGTTGCAGGAAGCACTGGCGGAGCGTGCTCTGCTCGAGCGCCGCTTTGTCTTCGGCGGAACGGCACCGGTTGCCGAGGTCGCGCGCAGTAGTGGACTGTTCGAAGAGGTGTTCACCGGTGGGGAGAGTCCTGAGCAGGTCTTGGCCTACCTACAGGGCGGAACCCGCGAAGGCGCGCAGCAGGAGTGGGGTGACACTCTCCTGGCGCGGCTCGCCCACAAACAGCCTTATCCCCTGCTGCGCCATCACTACGGCCAACCCGAAGTCGCTGTAACTGTCGAGGGAGCACGCCAGATCGCCGCAGCCGGGGTCCTCGACGTGCTCTCGCTCGGCCCCGACCAGAACGCGCAGGACAGCTTTTTCCGCCCCGACGAGATGAAGCCGGAGCAATCGGGGGCCGGCGGCGTCGCGCTGCGCTCGCCCGACGACCTGCAGGCGATATACCAGGCAACCCGCACCGGCAACCATCCGCTGCTGCGCTGCTACAGCGGCACCCGCGACCTGATCAAGTGGGCGGAGATGTCGGTCGAGACTATCAATAACGCCTGGGGCGCGATCCCGCTATGCTGGTACAATACCCTCGACCGCCGCTCGGACCGTCATCCCCAGCAATCTATCGCCGAGAACCAGCAAGCGATGGCGTGGTATGCCGACCGCGGCATTCCCGTGGAGTGTAACGAGGCGCACCATTGGAGCATGCGCAGCGCCCACGATACCATCGCGGTGGTCGCCGCCTATCTGGGCGCGTACAACTGCAAAGCAGTGGGCGTGCACACGTACGTCTCCCAGTATATGTTCAATAGTCCCGCAGCCACGTCACCGGCGATGGACCTGGCCAAGATGCTGGCGAAGATCGAACTCATCGAGGGGCTGCACGACGACAATTTCACCTCCCTGCGCCAGACCCGGGCCGGTCTGCTCAGCTTCTCCCCGGATATGGACGTCGCCAAGGGGCAACTGGCCGCCGGCACTGTCGTGCAATTGGCTATTCAACCCCACATTGTACATGTCGTCGGCTTCTCCGAGGGCGATCACGCCGTCACCGCGCCCGAGCTTATCGAAAGCTGCCGGATTGTCCACGGCGCAATCCGCAACTGCCGCACCGACATGCCCGACATGCTTTCCGATCCAATTGTCCAGGCGCGGAAGGAAGAACTGGTCGCCGAGGCCAACCTTCTACTGGAGGCCATACGCTCGCTGGGGGACGGCGGCTCGGATCCGCTTACCGATCCTCGGGTCATTAGCCGCGCGATCAAGCTCGGGCTGCTTGACGCTCCGCACCTGTGCGGCAACCCAGATGCCGCCGGCATACTGGCCACCGCACCGGTGGACGGAGCGATCCGCGCGCTGGACCCGGAAAGCGGCGAGATTCTGACGGAACAGGAACGGATTGCCAGCCTGCTGTCATAAGAAAGAAGAGATCTGTTATGCCAGAGCCGATTCTGCAAGTTGCACTTGACTTTGCCAATCTCAGCCAGGCGCTGCGGGCGGCACAGGAAGCTGTGGCCGGGGGCGCGCAGTGGGTGGAGGCCGGCACGCCGCTGATAAAGAGCGAAGGCCTGGAGGCCGTGCGGGCGCTGCGCGGCGAATTTCCTGACCATACCGTGGTCGCCGATATGAAGACGATGGATGCCGGCCGCGTCGAAGTAGAGATGGCCGCACAAGCCGGGGCTAATATCGTGACCGTGCTCGGGGCGGCATCTGACTCGACGATTGCAGAGTGTATTGAGGCCGGGCAGCGTTATGACGCGCGGATCATGGTTGACCTTTGCGAAGTCGCCGAACCGGCAGTACGGGCGCGCGGGGTGCAGGAATTGGGGGCAGCAATCATTGGCGTTCACTGCCCGATTGACGTGCAGATGCGCGGTGAGGACCCGCTCGCAGTGCTGCGCGAGGTCGCCGGGGCAGTAGACATCCCCGTAGCGGTAGCGGGCGGCATAAATTCGGAAACCGCGCCGCGGGCTGTCCAGGCCGGCGCGGACATTGTCATTGTCGGCGGCGCGATCATCAAGGCTCCCGATGCAGCCGAGGCGACGCGCACCATCCTCGAAGCAATGCGCACCGGGGAGGCGATTGAAACCGACCTGTACAAGCGCGGGGGCGTCGAGCAGCTTCGCGAGATCTTCAGCAAGTGCAGCGCCGCCAACGTCTCGGACGCTATGCACCGCAAGGGCTGGCTGCCGGGGATAACCAGCATCGCTGCGGGCATGAAGGCGGTCGGCCCGGCGCTGACGGTCTGGACCTATCCGGGCGACTGGGCCAAACCCGTCGAGGCGATTGACCAGGCCGAGCCGGGCCAGGTCCTGATCGTGGACGTCCGGGGCGAAGGCCCCGCCGTCTGGGGCGAAGAGGCCAGCAAGAGCTCTCTCCAGGCGGGCGTGGCCGGAGTAGTCATCAACGGTGCGATCCGGGACGTCGCGGAAATTCGCGAGCTGGACTTCCCGGCGTTCTCGAAGCTTATCGGGCCCGCGGCCGGCGACCCCAAGGGTATGGGCATGATCGGCGTACCGCTGAAGATAGGCGAGACGGTCGTGCGCAGCGGTGACTGGATCATCGCCGATGATGACGGGGTGGTGGTCGTGCCGCAGGAACGCGCCGTGGAGATGGCCAACCGCGCCCTGGCGGTGGTCGAGCGCGAGAGCCGTGAGAAGGCGGAGATTGACGCCGGCAGCACGCTGGGCCAGGTCGTCGAGCTGGAGCGCTGGGAGCAGCAGCGCAGCGATACTCCTGATACGAAGGAGTAATGACCTATAACCCAACACTAATGCTATCTTCCCCTCACAGCGACACTCAATCCCCCCAACCAGCTAAGCCCCGCGTGGTCATCGTCGGCCCGGGGGCGATGGGCTGTCTGCACGCCGGATTGCTGGGCCGGATGCCGCATCTCCAGGTCGGCCTGCTCGACCACCGCCCGGACCGGGCCAAGCTGATCAGCAACCAAGGTGTGATCATCGAAGCACCCGAGGGCTCCTACACTGTGCCGACACAGTGCAGCGCCAACCCCGACGATTTCGGCACTGCCGACCTGGTCATCATCTTCACCAAGGCGTACGACACGGCTGCCGCTGCTGAACATGCTGAGCCGCTGGTTAGTGAAGACACAGCGATTCTGACGCTGCAAAACGGCCTGGGCAACTACGAGGTGCTTCAGAAGTACTTTCCAGACGAGCAAGTCCTGGCGGGGACGACCGCCAGCGGCGCCACGCTGCTGGGCGACGGCCGGGTCCGCCAGGCGGGTCTGGGTAAGATTGTGCTGGGCAGTCCGGCAGGCAACCACGAGCTGGCGCAGCGCGTCGCCGAGCTTCTCCAAAGCGCAGGTCTGGCCGTACAAGTGACCGAGGACGTAGACGGGCTGCTCTGGCGCAAGGTGCTCATCAACTGCGCGATCAACCCGCTCACCGCGCTCACGCGGCGGTGCAACGGCGAGCTGCTCGAGATACCGGTGCTCCGCGAACTGCTGGACGAGGTGGCCGAGGAGGTCTACGAGGTGGGCCAGGTCGCCGGGGTTGAGTGGGGCAATTTTGCCCCCGGCCAGGAAGTCAAGCAGGTCTGCCAGGCTACGGCGACCAATCAGTCCTCGATGCTCCAGGACGTGCTAGCGGGGCGCCGCACGGAGATAGATTACATAACCGGAGCGGTAGTCGCGGCAGCCCAGCAGCACGGAGTCGCAGCGCCACTTTGCCAGTGCCTGACGGCGCTGGTCAAGGGGCTGGCCCTGCGCCATGGATAACAACACGGAATATGGTAGGACAGGCGTTTCGCCGGTCCGAGCCACTAAAAGCCCGACAGGCGGGACGCCTGTCGTACCGCGACCTTCAAGGAGACAAGTAGCGTGATCATCATTGGTGAACTGATCAACGGGACCAGAAGCAAGGTGAAAGAGGCGATAGCCAGTCGCGACTCCGACTATATCGCTGCCCTGGCGACAAGGCAGGCCGAGGCCGGCGCGGATTTCATTGACTGCAATCCCGGCACGGTCGGTGACCAGGAAGCCGAGGATATGCAGTGGCTGGTGGCGACTATCCAGGCGGCGACCGACAGGCCGATCAGCTTCGACTCGCCCAATCCGCAGGCTGTCCAGCGTGGGCTGGAGACCTATACCGGCGCGGCTATGCCAATGATAAACTCGGTGACAATGGAGCCGGGGAGCGTCGAGAAGATGCTGCCGATTGTGTTGGAGGCTAAAGTCAACGTAGTTGCTCTCGCTCTGGGCGAGGGGGGTATGCCCACCCAGCCCGGACAACGCGAACAGGTAGCCCAACAAATCATTGACCGACTCACCGCTGGCGGGATTGAGCCGCAGCAGATATTCGTGGACCCAATCATCGCGCCGCTGTGCACTGCGGCCGAAGTTGGCCAGCATATCTTGGAGGCCATCGCGGCTATTCGCCAGTACTGCCCGGACTGTCATATCACCTCCGGGCTGAGCAATATCTCGTTTGGCCTGCCCAACCGCCGCCTGATGAACCGGGCTTTCCTCGGCCTGGCCATGCAGGCGGGGATGGACTCGGCGGTAATGGACCCACTGGACAAGAAGATAATGGCGCATATCATCGCCGTCGAGGCGCTGCTGGGGCAGGACGAGTTCTGCATGAACTATATCCAGGCCTGCCGCGCTGGAAGGCTGGATGTGTAGTTTCGCCGGGCCGTGCTCAATGGCAAATCTCGGCCAACTCCATCTTCGTTGAAATGAGAGATATCGGTTGAAAACACTTATCATTGGTGGAACAGGTCACATTGGGACGAATCTCACCCGTATGCTCATCGAGGATGGAGAGGATGTTACGGTGATGTCCTCCGGCAGAACCCTCCTCCCGGAAGGGGATTGCTACAATCAGGTCAAGTACATCACGATGCGATATGCGGAATCACTTCAAGATGGCTCATTTGCTGCTATGCTCAACGAGGAAAGACCTGCCGTGGTGGTGGACATCCTGCAGCGTGACATTGGCGCGGTCTATAGCGCCAGCCGAGAAGCCGGGGTGTCTCACGTAGTGGCCTGTGGCTCGCTTTGGATGTTCGGGCGACCTAAAGTCGTGCCCACTCCCGAGGTTACGCAAACTGAGTGCCCATTCGAGGGCTATCAACGACGCTACAGTGAACTGTTGCAAACCCTTGAGCTATCCAAGAACGAAGGGCTTGCTTTTACTGCCGTTATGCCGCCGAACATCTGTGGTCCGGGCAAGATCCCGCTTGACGGCATGGGAGGGCGTTCGCTGGAAGTGCATCAAGCGCATCAGCGTGGTGAGGAAGTGACCCTTCCTTACCCGGGGACAAACCTCATCGGTCCTTGTGACGCTGAAGATGTAGCGCGGGGATTCTTTTGTGCGGTGAAAAACAGAGAGAGCGCTGCTGGTGAGATCTTCAACGTAGGGTCGGCGTATGCCTTAACGGCGGAACGGTTCATGGCGACTTACGGCGAGATCTACAAGACCACTATACCTGTCAGATACGTGTCAGCAGAGACCTACGCCGCAGAGATATCACCGGAGCTTGGCGCTCACTTTCATCTCCTTGAGCACATGTGCCCGGATATCTCCAAGATTTCCTCGCGACTTGGATACCATCCGAGATACACCCCCGAGGAGGCTATGGAGCGAGGGGTGAAGTGGATGTTCGATATGGAGCTACTCAAGTCCTGAGGAAAAGCATGGCGGCGCCGAGGTGAAAATCCCTCCAGCGTCCGCACCACAACTGCAGGAGGAACTGGATGCACATGCTTCAGGCCTACCGCGCCGGGAAGCTGTAGTCGCCAAGTGCTCAATAGCAAGTTAGGGAAGGTACATCAATGAATAACAAAGAGCTGACCGTGGAAATTCTTGCCGAGATTGAAGACATTCCTGTAATTGATTCCCACGAGCATTTGTATCCTGAAGCAGAGCGGGTCGAAAAGGACACCGATGTATTAGAGATGATTGACAACTATGTAATCGGCGACCTGCACACGGCCGGATGCCCGCCGGAGATCGCTCAGAAGATTGTTGACCCGAAGGGGGAGATTGCTGCACGCTGGGAACTATTGGAGCCTTACTGGCCCAATATTCGCAACGGCTCGTATGCACGGATGTGGACGCGGACCATCAAAGACTTGTTCGGGTGCGAAGAGATGTCGGCCGCAGCACTTGCTGAGGCCACTGAAAAGATGAGGCAGGCCAACCAGCCCGGGTGGTATAAGCAGGCACTTAAGGACCGCTGCAACATTGCGGTCTCAATTCTTGATGCAGGCAAGCTCGACTGCGACCGGGAACTGTTCGTGCCGGCCATCCGCGCCACCCAGTTCATCGAGGCCCGCACCAAACAGCAACTCGAAGAGCTATCAGCGAGTACCAACTGTTCCCCCCACAATATTGACGAGCTGGTTAGGGCTGCGCAAGGTCATATCAGCCAGGCACACGCCGAGGGGGCGGTGGCCCTAAAAGTCGGTCAAGCCTACCGCCGCGCTCTGCAGTATGACAAGGTCACTCATGCGGAGGCCGAGCGGCTCTTCAACCGTATCTTCGACCACTTGGGCGAGGGGCTTTCGTGGGCGGAGGCTAAGCCGCTGCAGGACTATATGCTGCACAAGTGCATCCAGGCGGCGATGGAAAATGATATGACTATCATCTTCCATACCGGTCTCCAGGCCGGCGGGCAGAACATCGTTGCCAACACTAATCCCGCCCTCCTCACCAATCTCTTCCTGGAGTACAGGGGAGCGCGCTTTGACCTGTTTCACGCCGGTTACCCATACGCCCGGGAGTGCGGCGTGTTGGCCAAGTATTTCCCCAACGTCTGGGCCGACCTGGCCTGGGTGCATATCATCTCGGCTGCCGGCACCCGCCAGATTCTGGCCGATTGGCTGGACCTGGTCCCCGCTAACAAGATTATCGGCTTCGGTGGCGACGTGCGGCACGTGGAGCTGGTCTACGGACATCTCTACGAGGCCCGGCGTAACATCGCCGAAGTCCTTGCGGAGCGCGTCGTCCGAGGCGACGACACGGAAGAAGAAGCGCTGCGCATCGCCCAGTTCCTGCTCCACGACAGCCCCGTGGAGGCGTTCAAGCTGTCGGTATGAGGCATATTGATGGACTGGTTCTCTGAGCACGCGCACAATTCGGTGCTACGGGCCCTAGTACTGCTTCTCCTGGTGCTGGCGTTGGCTGGGTCGTCGGTCACCGCCCAGCCCGGCGGCTGCTATATCGGCGCCTACATCGAGCAGGATCCGATCGTAGCCGGTGATATCGAGCTGTTCGAGCGGCTCGTCGGCAAAAAGCACGCTAGCTATATGTGCTACCTGGGCTACGGCGAGCCGTTTCCCACCGAGTGGGTGAAGAAGGTACTCTCCCACGGAGCAGTGCCGCATATCGCCTGGGAGCCGAATGATGGGCTGGAGGAGGTCCGGGATGACGCTTACCTGCGTGGCTGGGCGCAGGCGGCGGCCCAGGCCGATGCGCCCATCCTGCTGCGGTTCGCCTCCGAGATGAACGGGACCTGGATGCCCTACTCAGGTAACCCCGATGAATACGTGCGCAAGTGGCGGCTGGTCTACAGTGTGATAAAGCAGGCTGCCCCGAAGGTGATAATGGTGTGGTGCCCGTTCGCCACCCCCCGGCGCACCATCCCACTCTACTACCCCGGAGACGCCTATGTGGACTGGGTGGGCGTCAATATCTACGCCGTCCTGTACAACGACGGCAACATCAGCCAGCCGGCTCCCGACGACCAGCTTGACAACCTGCGCTATGTTTACGACCTCTACGGCGCGCGCAAGCCGATCGCCATCTGCGAGTACGCCGCCACCCACTACTGCACCGCCTCCCGCCAGCACGCCAGTGGTTTCGCCGCTCGCAAGATGCAGCAGATGTACCAGGCGATAGGCGAAGCGTTTCCCAACGTCGTGCTGCTCAACTGGTTCTCGGTAGATGCCGCCAGTGACGGGCTGGCGCACAATGATTATGCCGTCGCCACCAACAGCCTGGTCCTGGAGACCTATCGTAAGCTTATCAGCGCCGAGCACTTCCTGGCGCAGCTAGTGCCGTCGGCCCCGGTTATTGTCGCTGCCCAACCTCCCGAGCAGGCGCCGCCAGTACTCCCGGAAACTCCCGTGCCGCTGGCGCTGACGGCCCAGCCCGTGCTCGGCACCAACCAGGTAGCGATCGTAGTCAAGGGAAGCCACGCGGAGGCGGTAAGCGGCCGGATAACGCTGGACGTTCTGGTCGGTTCGGGGGTTGACGCCTACATGGTCGAAGTCTACGTGGACGGGCGATTCAATGCTATGAGCAACGTAGCGCCATATCGCTCAACGTGGAATGCCGACCGCGCCGCGCCGGGCGTGCACATCATCCGCGTGGTCGCGCGCAACCGGGCTGACCAGGAGATCGCCCACCAGGAAGCCGCCGTCGTTGTGCCCGAAGCGGAGTAGAGATAGAAGTCGGCGCAAGCTTGTCCCCCTCTTAGGGCCAGTCTCGGAAGCTTCGCGCTGCGCAACTTCCTACGATAGGCCCCTCCGAGAATCTTGTTACAGGGGGTAAACTGGCCCGTCGGAGGGGCCGTATCGAGTGCAGCACGGTTCGACAAGCTCACTGCCCTGTCTTCGACCCTGAGGCTCAGACCCGAAGGGAGCTACGTCGAAGGGAAGCCAGCCCCAAAGGCACAAGCAATACTACGCTCATTTAGGCAACTGAGCACTAAACCTGGCCCCATAGGTTGGTACGCCCTCCGCTTGGCCAGACCAGCTACTGCAAGCGTTCGATAGCCGCTTCGGCCTCGGACCTACGCATCGGATCCTCGGTGAGTTCAAGGACCTTTTCAAACTCGGCGACGGCCTCGGCATTCTTCTTCTGGTCGGCGAGCGTCCAGGCCAGACCCCAGTGGGCGTCCTCGTTGTCGGGCTCTTCCAGCAACGCGGCCTCGAACTTCACTACCGCCTGTTCGAGTCGCCCGTCCCGCTTGGCCGCCATCGCCTCCTGAACCAGGTCGCCACCACCCATCGGACCGGTCTCCTCCATCATCGGCATCGGCGGGCCCTCTTCCCCTCCCGGCATGGGCGGACCCTCTTCCGCTTCGCCTGGGGGCATGCCCTCGCCCTCCGGCATCTCGGCAATCTCCTCCTCCGCCCCCTGGCCAATATCCGGCCCCTTCTTCTTGCCACAGCCCAGTGACATACCGACCAATAGAGCCACGATGAGTATGACCATCAGCACCTTGTAAGCTCTCACTGGTTCCCTACTCCCTTCATTTTGTTGACACGCAGCACTACTTTTGTAGCCTATTCACCAAGTGTACTCGGATTTCCTTCCCCGTGCTTGCCGCCCATCGGATATACTCCGCCCGGTCGGTCGCGGTCAGTTGCCCGCAGCGGCTTCCTCGGCCACCCCGATCTCTTCCCCAGTAGACGAGAACTCAATGAACCGCTCGACTTTGGCCATCTTGATTATGGCACTGCGCATCTCGCGGGCGGTGCGGGCCAGCCGGAAGCGGTAGAGTTGCGCGGTCAGCTCTTCCTGAATATCCTCGAAGGGCGGGGTGCCACCTTTCTGGTAGCCCTCGCGGCGCAGTATGTCCCAGCCCATAGGAGTCTGGAACACTGCGCTGATTTCCCCATCCAACTTAAGCTTGAAGGCTTGCTCCCGAATTGGCTCCCAGGCCGCGTTGGGCAGTTCGCCCCGCCCCATCCACGGCAGCAAACCCCCGTTTTCCCGGCCATAGGGATCAATGGAGTACTCTCGCGCCGCCTCCTCGAAGGTGATCGTGCGATCCAGGATCTGCTGGCGGATTCGCTGGGCTTCTTCCTCCGTGGTAACAGTAATGTGGCTTACTTTTACCATTTCGGCCCTCTCGAGCTGCTTGGCGTTAGTCTCGTAATAGTGCGCCACTTCCTGCTCAGTTACCTTGACTTCATCCTTCACCATCGCTTCCAGCAAGATCTGCAACTCAACCTCTTGCCGGAAAGTCCGGGGATTGAGATCGCGCTGGGCCAGCCACATGGCGAAGGCCTGCGCATCCGTGAGCTGCCGTGATGACTTGCGGGCCACGATCTCGCTCTTGAGTCGCTGGTAACGTGCCTCGATCTCCTCGGGCGTGGCTGAAACGCCCCTGGCCTCAGCCTGCTGGCGGATGGCCAGCGCTTCGATCATCGTCTCCAGGACGGCATAGCCGTGCCGAGCCATCAGCTCGTCGAGCAGGACCGCTTCGGTGATAATCTCGCCGTTGACCTTAGCGACAGGCTTGTCATCTGCCCCCACCACGCCGGCGATAAGTACGCCCACTACTGCCAGTAACACAATGCGGCACAAGCGTCTGCTGTCTGGCATAACAATACTCCCCTTCTCCGTCAGTGTACCGCTTCGATTGGTGCCCCGGACGGTTCGGCCACGGTCTCTGACTTCCGCTGTTCGATGGGGCAACTGATGTAGGCCCGCCCATCCCGGATTTGCACCTCGGTGCCCAAATCGGCGGACATCTGCTGGAAACGGCTCAAGATCCGATCCTGCCGCTCGCCCGTGGCGTATTCAGGCCCTAGCCGTGACCGGGGAATCCATACCGGCGTCACCTCGACGCGCCAGCCCCGGCCCTGCGTGTAGTACAGGTCAAAGATCGCGCTCTCCATCCGCTCGCCGCTGCGCTGGTCAAAGACGAAGTTGCCCATACTGTAGAAGATGGGTCTCTCCTGATAGATCCCGACGCCTTCCAGAACATGCGGATGGTGGCCCAGGACCACGTCAGCGCCGGCTTCGATGCTGGCGTGAGCCACCTGGACTTGCCGGCTGGTCGGCTTGCGCCGATATTCTTCTCCCCAGTGATATGAGACAACTAACAGGTTGCAATTGTTCGCCGTCTCCGTAATCTGGGCACGCAATTCGGTCAGTCCCCGGTCAACCTTTGAATAACTTCCGTGCGCGAAACTTAAATCCGTATACGCCAAAAAGCCGATCCTCATATCCTGCACCACGAAGAAGGTTGGCTGTGAGCCGCGCTCCTTTTGGCGCGCGGCTCCCACGTAGGCGATACCGGCCTCCTCCAGATGATCCAGGGTCTGCATCAGCGCCGCGCTGCCGGAATTGAGCGTATGGTTATTGGCGAGCGATACGATGTCGAACCCGCCCAGTACCAGCACCTTCACCGTTTTCGGGTCGGCCCGGAAGACGCACGCTCCGCTGGGCTGATGCGGCCCGACGGTGGACAGCGGACACTCCAGGTTGCCGAAGGTGATATCGGCACGCCGGAGCTGCTCGGCGACCTGCGCGACGATGCTGGCGCAGCCGTTGGCGTTGATCTTCCTGCCCACCGACCGATCCAGCATAATATCGCCGACCGCCACCATGTGCAGCTTCCGGGGCGGCGGCGGGGTCGGGCTCGGCACAGGCCCAAGCTTAGCCGCAGCACTCGAGGACATGTTCGGCGCCGCCGGACAACCCACCAACGCAGCTGCAAGCCCGGTCGCCACCACCAGCAAGCATATCCGCGACAGTCTACTCATCATCCAAAAACTCTCGTTTCCACTGCTGAATACCCCCCTATCATAGCCAAGAATGCCAGGAGCAGTCAAATGATTTCGCTGCCCGGTCCCGTCACTGGGTTCACAAGTTCTCTCTTTACAGCGACACCCGCCCACGGTATCATTAGGAGAGTACCGGCTCTTTCCACAATCACACCTGACCCGCATACTGAATATGCCCCGAATACTGCTAATCGGCATTGACGGACTCAGCCTCAGCCTGGTTCAGGAATGGACCGAGCAGGGCTACCTCCCGCATCTGCGGGAGATGCTCGCCGCTGGCGCGGCCGGGCCACTGCGCTCCACGCCGGAGTTCTCCAGCCCGCAGGCCTGGCCGAGTATGATAACGGGGGTAAATCCCGGCAAGCACGGCATATTCAGCTTCCTCCAGCGCCGGCCCGGCAGCTACGAGGTGGCCCGGGTCACCTCTGCCGACATTCAGGTGCCCACGGTCTTCACAATGCTGAGCCAAGTCGGAGCGCGGGTGGCGTGCCTGAACATCCCCTGCACCTATCCGATGCCCCCGCTCAACGGCCCGGGCATTGCCGGCTGGCTGTGCCCCTCGCTGCGCCGCCGGGGCGCGACCTGGCCGCCGGAGTTGGCTGACGAGCTGCGCCGGCGCTTCGGGCGGTATCCCTTCCACACCGAAGTCAAGCACCACGTCCTGCGCGGACATTACAAGCCCGCGATCGAGGCGGCCCTGGCTGGCCTGCGCAAGAAATCGCAGATTGGCAGGTATCTTTACGAGCAGGGGAGCTGGGACCTGTTCGCCATTGCGTTCGTGGAAACCGACGCCCTCCAGCACTATTTCTGGCACCTGTGCGACCCGAATCACCCCGATTACGCCCCCGAGCAGGTAGAACGCTGGGGTAATCCGGTGCTGCAGGCGTACCAGGTGATGGACGAAATCATCGGGCAGTGGCGCGAGCTGGCCGGGGACGATACCGTCATTATGATCGCTTCGGACCACGGAGCAGGCATCTATAACCGCGGGCGCACATACCTGCCCAATCTATTGCGCGCTGCCGGCCTGACGGTGGAGAGATCGGCTAGCGGGGGGCGACTTCGCGTCGTTAGCGATGCGGCGCGGCAGAAGCTGGGCGAGACGCTCCATCACCTGCTGCCCAAGGGCCTCAAGATGCGCCTGTATGGGACCCGCCTGGGCCGAAGAGCGGTAGAGTCGTTCTTCTCCCGGCAGCTGACCGAGCGGATTGACTGGCCCCGGACGCGCGCGTATTCTTATTACTGGGAGACGGCCCCGTGGGTGAACCTGCGCGGCCGACAGCCCCAGGGGATTGTCGCGCCCGGCGAAGAATACGAACAGGTGCGCGCGCAGCTCTTTGACCTGATATCCTCGGCTGAGGACGGGGCCACGGGACAGCCTGCCGCTGACCGGGTTTTCCCCCGGGAAGAGCTGTACGACGGCCCGTATCTCGACGTCATGCCCGACATCGGCATCTGGTGGAACCAGCAGATTACGCTGGAGGGCCCCCTGATTGCCGACTGGGACGGGCAGCGTATCGAAGTCGCACCGGCGATACCCGTGCCGGGTATAACCGGCGGACATGCCCCCGAAGGTACGGCGATAATCTACGGACCGGGCGTGCGCAGCGGGACGGAGACTACCGGCGCGCGGATTGAGGATATCGCTGCGACCATCCTGCGCCTGCTGGGCCAGCCGGTGCCTGATTATGTGGATGGTGCGCCGCTATCACGCTGCTTTGAAGTAGATTTCCCGGAGATGGAGCGAGCAACTGCGGCGCAGGAAGCCAGCCGCAGGCCACCAGCTTCACCGTATACGGCCGAAGAAGAGGCGATAATCGTCGAGCGGCTGCGCAATCTGGGCTACATGTAGCGCGCCGGGGAGGTAGGTGGACTTGGCCTTTAACGAAGAAATAGTTGTGGGCCGTGAGGAGATAACTCTCGAGCCGGAACGCGCGGTGGTGGTGGGCCTGGAGGACTTCGCCGGTGCCGGTCACGCCGCAATGCAGGAACTGCTCCAACTGGTGCGCGCGGCGGGGGCCTCCGTCGTGGATGTGGTTATGCAAACCCGCCGCAAGCCCGACCGGGCCACCTACGTAGGCAAAGGCAAGCTGCAGGAGATCAAAGAAAACGTGGCGGCTAACGAGGCCGACATGGTGGTCTTTAACGCGACGCTCAGGCCCGCGCAGATTAACAATATCCTGGACGTGCTCGACGATTGCAAGGTCCTCGACCGCGTTGAGCTTATCCTGGATGTCTTTGCCCAGCACGCCCGCAGCCGCGAGGGCAAGCTGCAGGTGGAACTGGCGCTACTCACCTACCTGCTGCCACGGCTGGTCGGCCACGGCAAAATGATGTCGCGAATCGGTGGGGGCCGGGCGCTGGGCATCGGCGTGCGCGGCCCGGGCGAGACCAAGCTGGAGATGGACCGGCTCCGGCTGCGCCAGCGCATCACCCGACTGCGCCGCCAGCTGGAGGAGATGGGCCGACGCCGGGAGACCGAGCGCGCCGCCCGCCACGAGTCGGGCCTACCGCTCGTCGGCATCATCGGCTACACGAACGCGGGCAAATCCAGCCTGCTCAACGCCCTGGCCGGCTCGGAGCAGGTCGAGGCGCACGACCGGCTCTTCGAAACGCTCGATCCCACGGTGCGGCGGGTTGAGTTAGGCGACGGTGTCAGCATCCTGGCGAGCGACACGGTCGGGTTCATCCGCGACCTGCCGCCCAATCTGATCGCGTCGTTTCGCTCGACGCTGGAAGAGGCCGTCCAGGCCGACGTGCTGATCGAGGTCATTGACGCAAGTGACCCGGAGGCGCTCCAGCAGCATCGCACCAGCGAAGAGATTCTCGGGGAACTGCAGGCGCTGGACAAGCCGTACGTGGCCGCGCTCAACAAGTGGGACCTGGTACCCGACCCCGAGCCCACCTGGCAGCGGCTGCGCCGGTTGCCCAATGCCATCCGCATCTCGGCCACGGACGGCTACGGCCTGGAGGAACTCAAGCTGTGCATCAAGGAGCTGGTCGCGGAGCGCCGCAAATCAGCGACGGTTCGGCTGCCCTACGACCGGCTGGAGCTGCTAGATATGATCCACCAACGCGGGCACGTGGTCAGTCAGGAATACGAAGCGGACTACGTCGAGGCCCAGGTGGAGGTAGACGCCGAAATGCTCGCCAAGCTGGAACCGTTCGTGATGGGGGAGGGCCGTCCTTAGGTTGGGGCAAAACGCTGTACTCTTCTCAATACCGGTAGGACAGGCGTCTCGCCTGTCCAAGGACACCGGTGGGACGCCTGTCCTACCGAAACGGGGGTTTCTTGAACCTAGCCGGTGCCACTATCGGATTCCGTGGCGTCGTTGCGCTGCCACTGAGCTGCCGTTGTGCTGCTGTTCCTCAGTCCATCCGCAGTGACCACAAACTGGGCAGGAATAGCGATGGCCTGGTAAAGCAGCGGTGTGCCCATCATAAGCATAGATCACCAACTCCCCTTAGCGGCACGAATCCAGGTCCGGCCATTCAGTTGATTACAGAGCACGGGTATACACACGCAGTTCCCGCACCGTGCGGAAGCCGAACCTCTCGTACAGCCGGAGGGCGGGCTTTCGGAACGGCTGGGTTACCAGCACAAGAGGGCGGGGCCGTAGCAGCTTGCCGTAGTTGAGGCAGGCGGTCAACAGTGCCGTGCCGATACCCTTGCCCCGGTGCTCGGGGAGGGTGCAAACCCAGTCTATCTGCGCGCCGGTTATCTGCTCAGGATCATCGGGATCGTGCCAAATGCGCAAGCCCTGCGTAGCCACCTTCTCCCCGTTATGCTCGACGAAGAACCAGCCCTGCGGATCGAAGTCGTACGGACGGCCAGCGAAGCGGTCAGCGAAGAAGGTGTCAGGGAAATTGCCCTCGAAACAGGCCCGGAGCAGGCCGACCCACACCGCCTCGTCACCGCCCCGGAAATTGACCAGTTCATACCCCTCGGGCACCACCACCGGGCGCGGCTCATACTGCTCAACGTCCATGAGCATCGTGATGTCCTTCTTCTCCGGCTCGGGCCTGAGAAATCCGTTGGCTTCCAGGAAGCGACAGGCTGATTCCCACCGACTGTCTACAAAGCGCTGGGGCTGGACCGTATGCGCTCCCGCCCGGCGGGCATAGTCCAGCGCATTGGCCAGGCAGGCCGAGGCCCAGCCACGGCGGCGGTGCTCAGGGGCGGTGGCAAGGTAGCCCAGCCGTGCCTGACCGCCTTCGGATTCCACACGGACGGTGACTACGCTGACCGGTCGGCCCTCGGACCAGATGCTGAAGATACCCTCGGGATCGAGTTGGCCGTCCCGAAGCATCTCCTCCCAGGCACCAACGGTCAGCGGCGGCAGCTCTTCCTTCACGCCCACGACCCGGGGCAGGCTCCGCCATTCGGCATAGGCGGAGTTTATCAGGGCAACCAGGGCCGACGCTTGCTGCGGTTCGTACGGCACGGTCGGGTAGCTCATTCACACCACACACGATAGGTTCTCAACCTGAGGGTGCGTTCCCTTCCCGGCGGGTGCTGGGAAAGTTGTGCTCACCCAGGAAGGTGCTTCGACCAGCGGCGGGCAATATACATATACCTGTACTATCATCCGCACCTCATATAGCCATAACAGGAGTGGCAAGTGTTAGATTATAGCAGATTCGAAGTTCCCGCAGAGCGATTACGCTGGACCTGCGACCCCACGACACTGGATTTCGAGACAACCGTGGAGCTGGAGCCGATGGCTGAGCCTATCGGCCAGCAGCGCGCGATGGCGGCAGTTGATTTTGGCGCGAACGTTCCCAGTCACGGCTATAACATCTTCGTGCTGGGGCCGGTGGCGGCAGGGCGCTCGACGATGACTCGTCAGGCCCTGGCGGCCATTGCCGCCGAGCAGCCCACGCCCAGCGATTGGTGCTACGCCTACAACTTCAGTGACCCCCGCGCGCCGGTCGCCATTGAGCTGGCCGCCGGGGACGGTCGCCGGCTGGCCAATGACGTTGACGAGCTTATCGAGGATGTAACCCAGGCCATTGAGAACGCCTTTGAAAGCGAAGAATACCAGAACCAGCGTGACGAACTGCTGAAGGAATTCCGGGAGGAACGCCACCGGGAGATGCGGGAGTTTGAGCAGGAGGCGGAGAAAGCCGGCCTCACCATCGGCCGCAGCCCGGGCGGGCTGGTCGTCGCGCCGGCCCGCGACGGCGAGGTGATGAGTCCCCAGGATTACGACGCGCTCGAGGACGAAGAGCGCCAGGCCCTGGACAAGAAGCGCGAACAGCTCCAGGACAAACTGGTTGATCTTATGCAGGATTTGCGCCGCCGGGAGAAGGAGGCGCGCAAGGCCCTGCGGGAGCTAGACCGCCAGACGATTCAATTTGCCACCGGCCACTTGATTGACGAACTGATCGAAGAATACCGGGAATACGATGCGGTAATCGAACACCTCGAGCAGATGAAGCAGGACCTGGTGGAGAATGTCGCCCGCTTCCGGGATGGTGAGGAGCACACACCTCCGTTCCCCATACCCGACGCACTTCTGAGCGGAGAGCACGTTCCTTATGACCGCTACCGGATCAATGCCCTGGTCGGCCACGATGATGGCAGGGGCGCGCCGGTGGTCTTCGAGATGAATCCGACCATTGACAACCTGACGGGCGAGATCGAGTACCAGACGCGGATGGGTGCGCTCGTCACCGATTTCACGATGATCAAGCCCGGAGCGCTGCACAAGGCCAACGGGGGGTATCTGCTGTTGGAGGCGGAGGCGGTGCTGCGCCGGCCCTATGCCTGGGAAGCGTTGAAACGATGCCTGAAGAACGGACAGGTCCGCGTTGAGTCAATTCAGGACCAACTCCGGCTCATCTCCACGGTCAGCCTCGAGCCCCAGCCGATACCCCTGAACGTCAAGGTGGTCTTGATCGGCACTCCGCTGATCTACTACCTGCTCCACATTTATGACGATGAGTTCAGCAAGCTCTTCAAGGTCAAGGCCGACTTCAACGTCACTATTGACCGCAGCGAGGAAACGATCCGGGAGTACGCCCGGTTCATCGCCGCCAAGTGCCAGGAGGAGGAGCTGCCGGCCTTCTCTGCTGCAGCCGTGGCCAAGGTCGTCGAGTACGGCGTGCGCACCGCCGCCGACCAGGAGAAGCTCACCACCCGATTCGGGCCGGTAGTTGACCTCGTGCGCGAGGCCAGTTACTGGGCCACTCGCAACGGCCATCGGGAGGTGGTCCAGCCCGAGGACGTTGACTACGCCATCGAGCAGCACATCTGGCGGTCGAACCGCATCGAAGAACAGTTGCTGGAGATGATCCAGCAGGGCACCTTGATGATTGACACCGACGGTGCTGCCGTCGGCCAGATAAACGCCCTGCAGGTGATGCAGTTCGGCGACTACATGATTGGCATGCCCAACCGGATCACCGCGCGCAGCTTCATGGGCAGCAATGGCGTGGTCAATATCGAGCGCGAGGCCAAGCTCTCCGGACCCGTCCACAATAAGGGCGTACTCATCCTCAGCGGCTATCTGGGCCAGAAGTATGCCACCGAGCAGCCGCTGAGCTGTGCGGCCAGCATCAGCTTCGAGCAGAGCTACTCCCAGGTCGAGGGCGACAGCGCTTCCTGCGCCGAGCTGGTTGCGCTGCTTTCCAGCCTCAGCGGCATAGCTCTGCGCCAGGATATCGCCGTCACCGGCTCGATCAACCAGCACGGCATGATCCAGCCCATTGGCGGGGTCACCCGCAAGATTGAGGGCTTTTTCTACGCCTGCAAGATCAAGGGCCTCACCGGCAACCAGGGAGTGGTGATCCCGGCCAGCAACGTGCGCCACCTGGTGCTGCGCGAGGAGGTCGTGGCGGCGGTCGAACAGGGCAAATTCCACGTCTGGGCGGTCGAGACCGTTGATGAGGTCCTGGGAATTCTGACCGGAAGGCCGGCGGGGCAGGCCGACGCGCAGGGCAATTACCCCAAGGGTACTGTCCACCAGGCCGTCCAGGACCGGCTCAAGGAACTGGCCGAGGCCTTCAAGGAATACGGCCGTCCCCAGGGCGGGAAGGGGCGAGGGGAGGATTAAGTAAATGGCTCAGCGGCGTGTGGGGACGTCGGGCTGGAGCTACCAACACTGGCGGGACAACTTCTATCCCGAGAACGTAGCCAAGGGCTATGCCTCCCAGAACGCCCGGGCCCTGCGCGATATATTCGCCACACAATAATTAATCCCCAGTTTCCGTTCGACGGTACCCGATGCCCACTGCCGAATCTCCGGACAACAAGTGGCGCCGCGCTCAACTCCCCGAAGACCTGGAGATCCCCGCCCAGTGGGAGGGCCCCCTCCACGAGGTCCGCGGCGGATGGCAACGCGTGATCATCCTCGGGGCCACTGACACCGGCAAGTCCACGCTGTGCTGGTGGCTGGCCCGGGAGCTCTCGGAAGACAGCCGAACGGCAGTGGTGGACGCTGATGTCGGCCAGTCGCGCATTGGCCCACCTGCCGCGGTGGGCTGGCGCTTCACTGATGCTGACTCCGGGGAGTTTTGCTTTGTGGGGGAGGTGACGCCGGCCCCCCACCCGGCCGACTGCGTCGCGGGCACCATTCGTCTGGTACAGCGCGCTGAAGCAGCCGGGGCCGATTCCGTCGTCGTGGATACCAGCGGCTACGTGGACGGCCCGGGAGCCATCTCGCTCAAGAAAGCCAAGATCGAGCTGCTGGCTCCTGTGCTGGTGATAGCGCTGGGGGAAACAGCTCGGCTGGCCCCCCTGACCCGGCCCTTCGCCACCGATGAAGGCATAAAAGCACTCCACCTCCCAGCCGCCGAATGCTGCGGGGAAAAGTCTCGCGATCAGCGCGGCCGGTGGCGGGAAGCGCTATTCGCCGAGTGGCTGCGCGGCAGCGAGATGCAGCAGATAGATTGGGCCGACAAGGCAGTAATCAACCTGCCTGATGAGCGCAACATGCGCGAGCATGGTCCCGAGGAGTGGCGGGGGCTTCTGCTGGGGTTGCTGGATGGGCAACGCCTCGGGCTGGCTCTGGGCCTGCTGCGTGGCATTGATTACCGCAACGAACGTTTGACGATCCTGGCCCCACCTGAAGCCCAGGCAGCCCAGGCGATACAGTTTGGCCGGCTGCGGCTGGAGCCTGACGGCACAGCAATGCCCGGTCGAGTCAGCTTTGTTTGATCCCAGACTACGGCAGCCCGTTGAGCAGGAGAATGACTCATGGCCACCGACAGTTACCGGCAACTGGTAGACAGCATCAACGAACTGCTGAGGGCCCGGCGGGAGTGTCCGTGCGGACGGGTGCATGAAACCTCCACGCGGCAAGTCCTGATGGGCACACGGGTCCTGGCGCAGCTCCCCGAGGTACTGGCAGCGCAGGAGCTGACCGGCACAGGGCTGCTCGTCGCCGACGATAATACCTACCAGGCCGCTGGAGAGCTGACCAGCCGCGCAATGCGGGAATCAGGGCGCAACCTGGAGACACTCATCGTCGCACCGGCGCCAGGGCAAACCGATGTAGAGGCCACTGATGCGCCGGTCGAGTTGGTGCAGGAGCAAGCAGCCGATGCGGACTACCTGGTCGCCGTCGGCAGCGGAACGATCAACGATATCTGCAAGTTGGCCGCTACCCGGCTCGCCATCCCCTATGTAGCCGTCGCCACCGCCCCCTCAATGACCGGCTACACCTCGGGCATCGTCGCGCTACTGACCGGCGCCATCAAGGATACCATTGACGCCAGACCACCGGTCGCGGTCGTCGCGGACCTTGATGTACTAGCCGCTGCGCCTGCACAAATGCGAGCTGCCGGCGTGGGCGACCTGATCTCCCGCTCGCTGAGCAGCACCGACTGGAAGCTGGCTGCGCTGCTAAGGGGTGATTATTTCTGTTCCTACATCGCTACGCTGGTGGACCAGGCCGATCAGCACTGCCGGGCGGTGGCCGCGGACATCAAGCGGGGCCAGCCGCAGGCAGTGGCCGTCCTGACCGGCGGGCTGATCCTGGCGGGAGTCGGGATGAAGATAGCCGGCACGTCCGCGCCGGGCTCGGGCGGCGGCCATCTGATGTCGCACTACTGGGATATGACCGCACCGGCCTGTCGTCGCGAGCGTAACCTCCACGGGCTGCAGGTCGCACTCGGCGACTTGATCTGCGCGACGCTGTATGAACGGCTCTGGCCGCGCATACCAGAGGTTGACCTGGATGAGCTAGTGGCGCGCCGCGTGCCCGCCCCGGACTTTGCCCACGAAACTCGCGAGCACTACGCGCCGCTGATCGGGGCCGAACCTGCCGAAGAAGTAGCCCGATTTGCCGTGGCCAAACATGCCGAGGGCGAGGAGCTGCGTCGCCAGTTGGCGCTGGTCACAGCCAATCCGCCGGCCCTCTGGGAAACGCTGGCTCCCCTGTTCACCTCGTCGGGCGAGCTGAAGCGGATATTCCGGGAGGCGGGTGTGCCGTTGAGAGGGGCTGAACTGGGCCTAAGTAAGGCAGACCTGCTGAACGCTTACACCTTTGCGCGGCGATTCCGCGACCGCTACACAGTCCTCGATCTGGCCTACGACCTGGGGCTGCTGGACGAGCTGCGCGACGAGGTGCTGTCGGCGAGCGGAGTCTGCGGGAAGCAATAGCAAGAGACGATCCGGTACGACAGGCGTCTCGCCTGTCGGGTTACCGGTCCCGCAATGCCGGGCGGGGGGGGCCGCTCTTGGCTATGCAGGGGCGACATTCCTGCCCTCGCAGGCCCGAGCCTGCTAGGGTACGCGGAAGCCTGTCGCGACAAGAATGTCGCTCCTACGGTATTAGGAATAGCAGACCCCTACCACCAACTAAGCCCGGGGCGGGGCCCGTCCGTGACGGGCTGGTTGGCGAAGGGGCGATAGCGGCGATTTTCGGATATCTCGTCAATGCGCGCCAGGTCCTCGGCGTCTATCTCGATGTCCAGCGTATCCCAGACCTGCTCGTAGTGCTCAGCGCGGCTGCCCCCGATCAGCGGGGTGGTCGCGTAGGGCTTGGATAGTATCCACGCGTAGGCCAGTTCATTTAGCCTGATGTCGTACTTATCGGCAATCTTCACCAACTCATCGAGGATGTCGAAAGCCTCGTCGTCCAGTTCTCCCCTTGTGTCTTTAAGGCGGTCAAACCGCGAACCCTTCGGAAGCGGCTCGCCCCGCTTGTATATGCCCGTGAGTATGCCGCCGCATAGCGGACCGTAGGCCATTATCGCGATATTGAAGCGTTCGCAGAAGGGTACCGTTTCGTTCTCGATGACCCGGTCGAGGATATTGTAGCGGCACTGAAGGGCGACCAGCGGCTCCCAGTTATGCAGAGCGCTGACCCCGAGCATGTGCGCTACCTGCCAGGCATAGTGGTTGGCAACTCCGATGTGGCGCACCTTGCCCTGCTTCACCAGCGTATCCAGCGTGCCCAGTGTTTCTTCGACCGGCGTTTTGGGATCGGGATGGTGTAGCAGATAGAGGTCAATGTAGTCGGTCTGGAGCCGGCGGAGACTGTCTTCTGCCGCCTGGATGATGTGCACGCGCGAGCAGCCGCCGGTATTGGGCCCCTGGCCCATCTTCACCCAGAATTTCGTGGCAATTATGGCCTCGTCCCGCCGATCCTTAAGAGCACGGCCCAGGACCTCCTCGGCGTACCCTTTGCCATAGGCGTCGGCACAGTCAATGAAGTTTATGCCCCGGTCCAGGGCCTGGTGGACGACCCGGATCGCTTCGTCTTCCTCGACCCGGTTGGGCAGGTCCATAAAGCCCAGACAAAGTCGCGAAACCTGCATTCCTGCGTTACCAAGATTGACGTACTCCACGATCATTTTCCTCCTTGGGAGCATCACCCCGAGCGTGGGGTGAATCCCTCTATTCGCTCAGGGCGGCGTGGCTCTCTTTGAGTTGCTCGATTATGGAGATATCCTGGGGGCACTTCTCCTCGCATTCCCCGCATTCCACGCACGCCTCAGCGTTAGCCTCGCCGAGTCTCCCATAAAGCTCCTTGGCATGCTCGGTCAAGCCCCAGATGCGATGGTAGTTCATCGCCTCGAATATCTTGGGAATTGCCACGCCCTGCGGGCAAGGCTGGCAGTAGCCACAGCCGGTACAGTACAGTTCGGCCAGCTTTTCATTGCGCTGTACTATCTCGCGGATCTGTCGGTACTCAGCCTCGCTGAGGGGTTCCTCGTGGCTGGCTGAGGCGCAGTTCTCCTCGACCATCTGTATGGTGTTCATCCCGGAGAGGGCGGCAGAGACGCCGGGATTCGCTAGTACATAGCGGATGGCCAGATCGGGGACACTCGCCGTGCTCTCGGTGAGCATGGCCTTGAACTGCTCAGATTCGGCAGCCATTGCCAGCCGTCCTCCGGCGACCGGCCCCATAATCAGCACGCCCAGGCCCTTTTCGCGGGCGTGAGCGATCGCGGGCTCGTTACCGGCTCCGGCCTGGTGGGCGCCTGTACCGGAGCGGCTGTCGAGGATGTTGTATTGAACCAGGATGCCATCGAACAGATCCGAGTCAATCATCTTGATGATGTTCTCAGGTGTATCGTGGCTTGAGAAGCAGAGGTGGTCAATGATGCCCTCGTCGAGCGCCTGCTGACACATCTCCAGCGCCCCGCCGGGCTCCTGGAAGGGCCCGGTGAATTCCTCCCAGGTCATATCGTGGGCGTGATAGAAATCAATCCGGTCCACGCCCAGCGCGCGGAAGTTCTTCTCCATGTACTGCTTCCACAGGTCGGCATTGTAGTCTCCGCGCTTCTTCATCGCCGAGTTCTTGGTGGATATGTAGACCTCGTCTCGCCGCCCCTTGATTGCCTGGCCGACGAGCTCTTCGCTGTGGCCACCGCCGTAACCGTAGGCCGAGTCAATCAAGTTGCCCCCCAGATCCAGGTAGCGACGCATGCACTCTACAGCATAGTCATCGTCGTCAGGCAGGCGCATCGCCCCAAAGCCCAGGGCCGATACCATCTTGCCGGTATTACCATACTCGCGATACTGCATGAAATTTCACTCCTACCTCTCAGTGTAAAGATCTCGTTGCGCACAAATCAGTAGTAGCCGTCGGGAATCTTTCCCGCCTTGACTTTGATTTCCTCCTGCTGGTCGAGCCTTTGTATGGTCAGCGATATCGTATCACCAATCTTGTGGCGGCGCACCTGTTTCTGTAGGTCATCGGGAGTAGCTACCGGCTGGCCGGCAACTTCGACTATCACGTCGCCCGGCTCGATACCCGCCCGCGCCGCCGGGCCGAATTGGGCGACATTCAATACCACTATGCCCGCATCGGTGCGCAGGCCCAGGTATTTGGCCAAGCCGGGGCTATTGATGCGGAGGTTTAGCAAACCCAGCCACGGGCCGCGGTTGACCAGGAAGTACAGCATCTCCTTGGCCTGGTTGACCGGGATAGCAAAGCCGATACCCAGGCTGGTCTTGGTGGGGCTGAAGATGGCGAAATTGATGCCGATCACGTTGCCGCCCAGGTCCACCAGCGGCCCGCCACTGTTGCCGGAGTTGATCGCGGCGTCCGTCTGAATGACGTAACGACTCTTGTCATTGATCTGGCGCCATCCCTGGGCACTGATGATGCCGTCAGTCACGGTATTCTCAAAGCCAAAAGGGTTACCGACGGCGATAACCCGTTGCCCTACACTTACCTCCTCCGAGTTGCCCAGGGCCAAGGGAACCAGGTCATCGGGCGGATCTATCGGCCTGATTACTGCCAGGTCGCGGCTGGGGTCGGCACCGAGCTTCTCGGCTTCAAATTCCTTGCCGTCTACCGTCTTGACCACCAGCCGGTCCGCCCCGCCGATCACATGGATGTTGGTCAGAATCAGCTTCTCATCATCATACTCAAAGATGAAGCCGGACCCGATGCCCTCTTGCTCGCGAGGTTGCAGCCCGAAGAAAAGCTCGAAGGGATTGGAGGGCTCGACCACCCGCGTCGAGGTGATCTTGACCACGCCGGGACTGACCCGCTTAACGGCCTCAATCACCGCATCTTCACTGGTGACGACCTTGATGGGCTGGGGCCTTATCGTCACCGTGCCCCCGTCGCCGTCAGCCGGCGGGGGCAGCGATTTGACATAGACATAGGCGCCCAGCCCGCCGCCGGCCAGGCCGAAGATCAGAGCCAGCAGTATAATAAAAGCCGGACTCAAGCCTCGGGAGCTCTGCATAAGGCTCTCCTCACTCCCCCGCTAGAGTCTTGAGGGCGTTGACCTGCTCAATAGCACTCAGGGCCGCTTCGAAGCCGCGGTTGGGCAGCTTAGTGCCGGCCCGCTCGATGGCCTGCTCGATGGTATCGGCGGTGAGTACGCCAAAGACAACCGGCACGCCGGTCTGCATACCGGCCTGGGCGACGCCCTTGGCGCATTCGGCGGCCACGAAGTCAAAATGGGAAGTGGCGCCACGGATTACCGCCCCCACTGCGATGACGGCGTCGTACTGACCGGACTGGGCCATTTTCAGGCACATCATGGGTATCTCGAACGACCCGGGCACGTAGACGATGGTGGTGTCGTCCTCATCCGCTCCGTGCCGGACCAGGCCATCCATTACCCCCTCGATCAGCCGCTCGGTAATGAAACTGTTGTACCGGCTGACGACTACCCCGAACCGCAGGCCGGTCGCGTCCAGGTTGCCCTCGATTATCTTGGCCATAGTGCGCTCCCCTTTATCCGAGCCACCTCACCGGTCTTTCTCAGTCGAGCTGATCAGGTGGCCCATTTTCTCCTTCTTGGTCTGGAGATATTTCTTGTTGTACTCGGTTGGATAGGACTCCAGCGGTACGCGCTCGACTACTCTGAGGCCGTAACCCTCCATGGCCGCGTATTTCTGCGGATTGTTGGTCATCAGCCGCATCTCGGTGATGCCCAGGTCGGCCAGCACTTGTGCCCCGATGCCATAGTCACGCATATCCGCCGGGAAGCCTAAGGCCTCGTTCGCCTCCACCGTATCGTAGCCTTCCTCCTGGAGGTGATAGGCCTTGATCTTGTTCGCCAGGCCGATGCCACGGCCCTCGTGGCTGGCAACATAGACCACCACGCCACAGCCTTCCTCCTCGATTTTTCGGAGAGCCGCCGCTAACTGCCAGCCACAGTCGCAGCGCAGCGAAGCGAGCACATCGCCGGTCACGCAGCCGGAGTGAACCCGCACCAGTGGCGGGCGATCGCAGTTTTTCAGATCACCTTTCGTTACCGCCAGATAGTCGGTGTTATCCAGCAGTGAGCTGTAGATGACCAGGTGGAAATCGCCGTACTCGCTGGGCAACTCGGCCTCGGCCTGCTCCTCGATAAGCTTCTCGGTGCGCCGGCGATACTCGATCAACTGAACAATGGAGACGATTTCGATGCCATGGATCTGGCTGAACGCAATCAGCTCATCCATATTCGCAGCCTGGCCCTGTTCATCAAGAATCGTGGATATCACTCCAGCGGGGTACAACCCGGCCAGAAGCGCCAGATCAACGGCTGCCTCGGTGTGCCCGGTGCGCCGCAGCACCCCGCCCTCCGCCGCCCGTATGGGGAAGATATGCCCGGGCCTGACCAGGTCCACCGGCCGGGTGTCCGGATCAATCAGGGCGCGAATCGTCGTGGCGCGATCGGCGGCGGAATCCCCGGTGGCAACGCCGTGCTTGGCGTCAACTGACACCGCGAAGGCCGGGCGGCCGCTGTCGGTGGCCTCCGATACCATCGGCGGCAGATTGAGCTGCTCGAGCCGCTCACTGGTCATGGCCACACCCATCAGCCCGCGCGCGTGCTGCATCATAAAGTTGATCCGCTCGGGCGTGGCATACTCAGCCGCCACCACCAGGTCACCGGTACCGTGGTCGTCGGCCTGGTCCACCACGATGAGCAACTGCGCACCTCTTACCTGCTCGATTGCTTGTTCAATATCAATCATTGGCCCACACCTAGCCAAAACCGTGTTCGGCCAGGAATTCTTCGGTAATCCGCCCGGTAGGTGCCGTGCCCTGCTGGTGCAGGACATTGTAGACGTATCTGGCGATAATATCAACCTCGATATTGACGCTGGCCCCAGGAGCAAGCTCGCCGAGGTTGGTGTGTTCCAGTGTATACGGGATGATGGCGACGGCGAAGCTTTCTTCGCTGACCTCTGTGACAGTCAAGCTTATCCCGTCAACCGCGATACTGCCCTTCTCGGCCACAAAGGGCCGGATTTCAGCGGGCAGCGCGAAGGTGAAATATGTCGTCCCCCCCGCCGGTGCGCGATTCACGAGCGTGCCGACGCAGTCCACATGCCCCTGGACAAAGTGCCCGCCCATGCGCTGGCCCACCGCCAGCGCCCGTTCCAGGTTAACGCGCCTGCCGGGCTGCCACTGGGCCACGCTGCTACGCGCAACAGTTTCGGTGCCGACGTGGAAGTTCAGGTTGCTGCCGGATATCTCCTCGACCGTCAGGCAGACCCCGTTGATGGCGACGCTGTCGCCCCGCCTACACTGGGGGCCGAGGGCCGGCGCCTCGACCGTCAGGTCCAGGCCGCCGCCCGCGGGCACTACGCTAACTACGCGCCCGGTTTCTTCGATCAATCCGGTGAACATGGGTATGCCGTCACCAGTATGTCCTCTCCGATTTGCTCAACCCGCTCGATTCGGACGGTGCGAGCCTCGGACATGTTTTCGATGTCGAGTCCGACGACAGCGCTGATCGCGTTCTGATCGCCGATGATCTTCGGCGCATAGAACAGCAGGAGCTTGTCCACGAGATTCTGCCGCATCAGCCCACCGACCAGTCGCGCGCCGCCCTCGACTAAGAGGGACATAATGTCGCGTGAGCCGAGTTCGCCCATCAATTCTCTCAGGTCAATCTCGCCGTGCCTTTCGCGCATCTCCGGCAGTTCCAGAATCTCGGCGCCGGCCTCCTCGAGCTCCCCCGCTCGCCGCCGCGTACTCTCCCTGCGCATCTCCCGCACGGAGACAGCAATTATACAAGGCGCAGCGCTCGGCCCCACTACCACTTTCGCCCCGGGCGGCGTGGCCGCAGTCGAATCCACCACCACCCGCAGCGCGTCGCGGGCATCGGGCTTATCCAGGCGCGTGGTCAGCGCCGGGTCATCGGCCAGCACCGTGCCATCCCCCACCATCACCGCGTCGCTGCGGTCGCGCAGGACGTGCACAAACGCGCGGGCCTTTTCGCCGGTTATCCACTTCGACTCGCCGCTGCGTGTAGCGATCTTGCCGTCCAGCGTGCAGGCCAGCTTGACCGTAACAAAAGGTCGCCCGGTCACCTTGTGCTTGAAATAGGCCTCGTTTAGCTCGCGAGCTTCCTGTTCCAGTGGGCCACAGACAGTCTCGATGCCGGCGGCATTAAGCACCTCATCCGCACGACCGGCGTTGCTCGGATCGCAATCGCGGCAGGCGTATATAACACGCGCGATTCCGGCAGCGATTATTGCCTCGGTACACGGCGGCGTGCGCCCGGAAGTTGAGCAGGGCTCCAGGCTCACGTAAAGGTCCGCGCCCGCCGCGCGCTCCCCCGCCGCGCGTAGCGCCAGCACTTCGGCATGCGGCTGGCCAGCCGCCCGGTGAAAACCCTCGCCGACGACTTCGCCCCCTGCGACCACGATCGCACCCACGGCGGGATTCGGTGAGGTCCGACCCAGGCCCCGAGCCGCCAATTCCAGGGCTCGGTGCATGTATTGCAAATGCCGGGGCTCAGTGGTCACGACGGTATCTCGGGCCGCTGCTCGCTCTCGTCTTCGGACTGCTTGGCCTTAGTAATCTCGGCTATCTCCTGGCGCAGGTCCGCCAGGCGCTGGTATAGCTCGGCCCGGGCGCGGTGATGCGTGGCGCGCACCTGGCGCAGGTCCACCACCGCCAGAACCATCACCACCACGGCCAGCAGCACCAGCGCGAGCCCGAACACCACCACCGCAAAGGGCTCAGGGCGTCTCTGGAAATAGACCATCCCCCATAAGCTGAGGCCGAGTATAGCCAGCAGTAGCACGGCCATAACCACCCGCAGACCGAGCTGTCGGCCAGAGATGATACTCTGGCCGCGGAAGTACTTGCTCAACTCCACCAGTACCGCAATGATTATGCCAATTGCCGCTACGCCCAGCAAAACAGCCACGGTGGAATTCATAGCCGCCTCCGCTAACATATTACCACAACAATGGGGTGCAAGCAAGGTGACCAGCGTCGAGAACTGCCCCTTGACAACCGGCTGGCAGTATGTTATTGTAAAGTAACAATTGAAGATGACCGCTTGCGTTTGAGGCCCTTCGTGGGCCGATAGCAGGAAGACGGTGCGAAGCCGTCACTGCCCCGCAACTGTAACCGGGGACGAACCCCGCACCCAGCCACTGAGATCATCACGGTCTCGGGAAGGCGCGGGAAGTAGGACGATCCGGGAGTCAGGACACTGCTGCGCAAGCGCTGTTCAGTTTCATCTCTTCGCGGGAAGGGAGGTGCTGATTTTATTTCGTAGACACCACCGCTTTCCGGAGCGGTGGTTTTTTGTTACCGCATCCGGCCGACGGCGCAGTCCGCCGCAACAACTGAATACGCACCGAGCACCCAGAAGTAACCAATTTGCACCCCACACCTGACCAATAACGGAGGGCTTATAATGTCCCGACACAGCCACAACCAGGAGGGCTTCACCCTGATCGAGCTGCTCGTGGTCATCGCGATCATCGCGATTCTGGCCGCGATCCTTTTTCCGGTCTTCGCTCGGGCCAAGGCGAAGGCTATCCAGACTACGTGCCTGTCGAATGTCAAGCAGTTGGCGTTGGCCTTTCAGATATATGCCAGTGACCACGATGAGACTATGCCGCTGGCCTACTACTACACCGGCGACTTCGCCGGGGAGTACGAGGAGCATGCCTGGGACTTTCACTGTTACTGGGATTCCGCTGGCCTGGTCTCTTACGAACTGGGCCTGATCGGGCCGTATACGAAGAACGAACAGATCAGCATCTGCCCGATTTTTCAGGCTCCCAGCGGCGAGCGCCCCGCCAGCGGTTATGCTTATAACACCAGCTATCTCGGCGGGCCGCCGGCCGAGGGCAAAAAGCCCGCGCTAACCACGAAGATCGGGCATCCGTCCCAGACGGTGCTGCTGTGTGACAGTGCCTACTACGACAACGACACGATGTGGACACCGTACACAGGAATCAGCCAGAACAACTACCTGCGCTCGCCCAACGATAGCTGGAACTTCATCGGTCCCAACGTCCACTATCGTCACAATGGTATTGTCAACGTGGCCTACTGCGATGGTCACGCCAAAGGCATCACCGAAAAGCACGGAGTGAGCGTGCATACTGACGAGTTAGCCTACCTGTCGGCCGACGACAGCGCCTACGACCTGGAGTAGCCGCCCTATGGGAGCACCGAAGCGCAGCAAAATCCTGAGTACAACAGCGTCGGCCAGGCCACTAGCCGTGGCAATCGCCGCGGTGGTGCTGGCAGTCCTGGGCGGCTGTCGGGGCATCCAGCAAGCCGGCCAGTCACCTTCCGGTCCAAAGATGCACCCGGTGGCAAGCGAGTGGCCCCGGGCGTTCACCGACGACCTGGGCAACACAGTCACCCTCAAGGAAGCGCCGCAACGTATTGTTACCTTGTCGCCCAATCTCACTGAGATCGTCTTTGTGATCGGAGCTGAGGAACAGTTGGTCGGGCGCACCGATTTCTGCGATTACCCGCGGGAGGCGCTGGATAAGCCCAGCATCGGTGGAATTATCAACCCCAGCCTGGAGAAGCTGGTCAGCCTCCAACCGGACCTGGTCCTGGCCGCGCGGGGCCTTGACATGGCCTTCCTGGACCGGCTGGGGGAGATGAAAATACCCGTTCTGGGGTATGACCCGCAGACGCTGGACGACGTCATCGCCCTGATACAGCGCCTCGGCCAACTCACCGGACACGACCGCCAGGGGGCCGAAGCTGCCGACAAGCTGGCCGAGCGCAAAGCACAGGTCGAGGCAGATAGCCGCCGGTGGGCCGCTGTCCAGTTGCGGGTGCTCTTCATCGTGTCCCGCGAGCCATTGTTCGTCGCCGGCACTACCAGCTTCATCAACGATGTCATCCGCACTTGCGGGGCCCGCAACGCCATCGCCGGCCTGCCCCACGTTGATCAACACCGGCCCTGGCCGCAGGTTTCCCGGGAAGCCATCGTCGCCGCCGACCCGCAGCTCATTATCACCCAGACACACGGTACCGGCGGCGGCGAGACATCCAGCGACATTCTCACCGAACTAAGAGCAACGCCGGCCTGGCGAGAGGTGGCCGCAGTCCACACCGGCCAGGTCTACACTATCAACGACGACCTGGTCGCCCGGCCGGGCCCGCGGCTCTTTGAGGGGCTTGAACAGATTAGCCAACTTCTAAGCGAGGCTGCGGCGCAATATGTCACTCAATCGGAAGAATGACCAGGCGGAGTATTGAACGGCTCCGCGTTGGAGAGGCAACGTCTATTACTATGAGCAAGGTCATCGTCTCCTGGAGTGGCGGCAAAGATAGCTGCTTGGCCTGCTATGCGGCGATTTCTCAGGGCCACGATGTGACCCGCCTTGTCAATTTCATCTCGGAGAAGTACCGTAGAGTACGCTTTCACGGCACAGAAGCCCGGCTCATTCAACTCCAATCCCAGGCAATCGGCATCTCTCTGCTCCAGAATCCGACTCCCGACGACGGATATGAGCAGGTATTCAGGGAGGCCGTCCTAAGCCTGCTCAGTGACGGTGTAGAGGCTATGGTCTTCGGCGATATATTCCTGCAAGAGCACAAAGATTGGACCGAAAGAGTCTGCCGGGAACTGGGGATTCGTGCAATTGAACCGCTTTGGGGAAGGGACCCGGAAGAGGTTCTGCGCGAGTTCATAGACGTGGGCTTCGAAGCGACAATTGTGAGCGCCAAGTCTGGGTTAATTGACGAAGAGTGGGTGGGTCGGACGCTTGACCGAGAGTTCTTGACTTACCTGAAAGAAAATGACATCGAGCCGTGCGGTGAAAACGGCGAATACCATACCTTTGTGACCGATGGGCCTATGTTTCAACAAAGGATACAGATTTCTGAATCCCGAAAGGTCCTGCGGGAAGGCTACTGGCTGTTGGATACTCGCCAGTACCAGTTAGTCGGAAGAGACACTCTTTCTGGGAAAACGTGATGGTGGGCGAGAAACAAGTATTGAGAGCCGAGGGAGTAGTGTGCGGGTATGACGGGCGAGAGGTGCTGCACGGTGTAACCATGGGCGTGGCTCGTGGAGAATTCGTGGGGCTAATCGGCCCGAACGGCTCCGGCAAGAGTACTCTGCTGAGGGCATTGACCGGCATATTGCCCCTGAGCGCCGGTGCCGTGCTGCTCGAGGACCGGCCGCTGAGCAGCTACTCCCGGCGCCAGATTGCCCAGAGAATCGCCGTCGTCCCCCAGATTACCGGCAGCATCTTCTCGTTCGCCGTCGAAGACTACGTCCTGATGGGCCGCACTCCCTATCTGGGCCGCCTGCAGTCGCAGCGCCCCAGCGACCTGCACATTGCCTGGGAAGCCCTGGCCCTGGCGGACATCACTCATCTCGCCAGCCGACCGGTTACCGAGCTGTCCAGCGGCGAGTTCCAGCGCGCAGCCCTGGCGCGGGCCTTTACTCAGCAGGCCGGCATCCTGCTGCTGGACGAGCCCACCGCTTTTCTCGACATCAACCACCAGCACGACATCTTCGAGCTGCTGGCCCGGTTCAACCGCGAACAGGGCATCACAGTCGTCTGCGTCTCGCATGACCTGAATCTGGCGGCCCAGTACTGCGAACGGCTGGTGGTTCTGTCCGAGGGGCGGGTGCATGTCGAGGGTCCGCCGGCGGCGGTAATCACCACAGGAATGATCGCCCAGGTCTACCACGCTGAGGTCGAGGTGGATACTGGGCCCGGTGGCGCTCCTCGGGTCAGCCTGCTCCCCGCAGCCGCATCGCCAAAGGGTGAGCAGCCATGAGGGGGCGGTATGTGGCAGTGACTGTGAGCCTGGTAGTACTACTCGTGGCTACGGTGGTTATCTCCCTGGCGGTGGGGCCCTCCGGCTTGCCCCCGGCCAGGGCAATGCGGATACTGGTTGGCGCAGTGCCCGGGCTGGGCGGTCTGGCACCCCAGGCCAGCTCCGTAGAGCAATCAATCGTGCTCGACATCCGCCTGCCCCGCCTGATCCTGGCGCTACTGGTGGGCGCCTCGCTGGCCGTAGCAGGCACAGTGATGCAGAGCTTCTTCCAGAACCCGATGGCCGCGCCGTCAATCCTCGGCGTCTCCGCTGGTGCGGCCTTGGGCGCGACCGCCGCCATTATGCTCGGATTCAAGATCGGCTTCTGGGGCCTCAGCGCGGTGCCCGTAGCCGCCTTCATCGGCGCACTCGCTGTTTCCGCCGCGGTATACCTGCTCTCGCGCCGCGGTGGCCGCACGCCGGTCACCTTGCTGCTGCTGACCGGCATTGCCCTGGGCGCGTTGGCCTCGGCCATCTCTTCGTTCCTGCTCATCCGCGGCCGGGAGGGCGACCTGGACCTGGTCATCATCTGGATGATGGGCAGCGTCGCCAATCGCGGCTGGGAGCACGTGCAGATGATCCTGCCCTACGCGCTGGGCGCTACGGCCATCGTTTACCTCTATTCCCGGGAGCTCAACGTCCTACTGATGGGCGACGAACAGGCTTACTACCTGGGCGTGCCGGTAGAGCGGGTCAAGCTCATCCTGCTCGTTCTGGCCTCGCTGTTGGCCGCCGCCGCGGTGGCCGTCACCGGCACCATCGGCTTCATCGGGCTGATCGTACCTCACCTGATGCGTCTGCTAGTCGGGCCCAATCACCGTATACTCCTGCCCATGTGTCTGCTGGCCGGCGGCGTAGTGCTGGGCCTCTCCGACATCGTGGCCAACCTCGCCGGCGAGATACCGATCGGCATCGTCACCTCGCTCTTGGGCGCACCGTTCTTCCTCTACCTGCTCCACCGCAGCCGCGAGTACGAGTTCTGATCATTGAATCAGGACCCGCTTGTCCGTGCGGGAGGGAGGTTCCCTCGGGGCAGCGGCGAATACGATTGTCAGGGACAATAGCCTCGTTGTTAACTATCTTCACGCGTTGCAGCCGATCTGAGGATTCATCATGAGTACGGCTAGAGAAGGTTATGTAAAAAATCAAGGCGGCCAACGCCCGTCGGCGGGCCTGGTGACCATGCTGCTATTAGTGTTGCTGTACGGAGGAATAGTCATGGCTGAAGAGCCGAAGCAAAACTGGAGCAATGCAACCACCGTCGCGGCGGTGTGCGCCGCGTATCCCGATAAGGTGTCGGGGCTAATGGCCGCCCTGGACCTGGCTCGGCCCGGACTCGAAACGGTCAAGGCTGCGGTGGAAGACGATGATATGCCCGCAGCGTGTGACGCGCTGATTGCCTATTACCGGGACGGGGATACTTGTCAATGGCTGCGGATACCGCCAGTGGTACCCGGTGAGGACCGGGACAGCGAGGGCGATGCGCTGCTCAACGACACCTTCCCGTTCCTGGGCATTACCGGCACCGAAATCCGCAAACCAAACGGGGCCATAAACTGGTTCAGCTACGGCGACAGCAATGACGTCGAGTGGCAGTGTTGCCTCAACCGGCACAGTTACTTCAATACGCTGCTCCGCGCCTGGCAGGACACCGGCAATTCGATCTACGCTGAAGGCTTTGACCGGTTCATTCGCGACTGGGTCATTCACATGCCTGTCCCGCCCAAGTACGATCACGGCGGGCCCTGGCGGGCAATTGATACCGGCGAGCGTATGGGCAACAGTTGGCCTGCGGTCTTCTACGGTTTCCAGCAAGCCGAAGCCTTCACCCCCGGCGGGCGTATTCTTATGCTGTCGAGCTTTCCTGAGCATGCCGACTACTTGTACAAGTATCACCAGAGACATCACAATAAAGCCGCGATCGAGCTCAACGGACTGGCCGCGGTCGCGTTGTGCTTTCCGGAGTTCCAGGACTCCGCGACCTGGCTGGCCCACGCCCAGGAGCAGATGCAGGAGGAAATGAGCTTCCAGATCTATCCCGACGGCGTGCAGAAGGAACTGACCAGCAGCTATCACTGGGTAGTATTGAAAAGATTCCAGGAGTTTGCGCAGCGCCTGCAAAATGCTGGGCAGGCCGTGCCGCCTGAGTTTGCACAAGGCCTTGAGCGGATGTACAATTATCTGGCGTATGCCATGCGCCCCAATGGTACCGGGCCTCTGAACAACGATTCGGACATCGCCGACTACCGCACCAGAGTGACCGACGCCGCCGAGACCTACGACCGTCCCGACTGGGTCTACATCGCGACCAACGGCGCTCAAGGCGAGCAGCCCGAAGGCCTGCCATCCCACATCTTCCCCTGGGCTGGCCAGCTCATTGTGCGCAGTGGCTGGGGTCAAGACGCCCACTGGGCCTTCTTTGACGCCGGACCCTGGGGCCTGTCACATCAGCACAGTGATAAGCTGCATCTGTCGGTGCACGCCGGTGGCCGCGACCTACTCGTTGACAGTGGCCGATACACGTACAAAGGAGGTCCCTGGCGAGAGTACTTCCAGCTCTCCGCCGGTCACAACGTGATCCTGGTGGATGGCATTGGCCAGAACGGCTTCGACCGCGTCTCATCTGCACCTATGCAGGGAACCTACAGCCTCCAGCCGGGCCTCGATTTCGCGGTGGCGACATATAAAGATGGCTTTGGCGACCAGCGCTGGAAACCGGATGGGACGGAGTACATACCGGGAACGCATACGCGCGCGGTGGTCTACCTACAGGGAAGATGCTGGGTCGTCTTCGATCGGCTGGAGACCGACCAGCCCCGCACGATCTCGCCGCTCTGGCACTTCCACCCCGATTGCACGCTATCCGCCGAGGGCCGTTCGGTCGTAACGACTGACGCAGAGAAGGGAAATCTGCGCATTGTGCCCGTCGCTGATCTGGATTGGAACGTCAAGATCGTCACGGGCCAGGAAAAGCCGCACATCCAGGGATGGTACAGCGGAGCCTACAACAAAAAGCAGGCCAGCTCGTGCGCAGTATACAGCGCGCAGATTCCCGGCGCCGCCGACTTCGCGTGGATTATCCTCCCAGCACCAGGGGTCGTGCCCGAGGCAACCGGCAAGCTACTGCCTGCGCCTGAAGGCGCGCTGCGTGTGCAGATCACTGCGCCCGGCGCTGACCGCATGGAAATCGCGGTGCGGCTGTCTGGTGAGGGACCGGTGGAGCTTTCGGACGGGCTGACGCTGAAAGGCCGCTGCGCAGTCCTCCGGCCGGGGCAGCCACCGTTGGTCGCTTGTGGACGAATCGTGGACGCGGACGGCCAGGTGCGGGCAGAGGACCCAAGCCAGTAACTACGGAAAGGATAGTACGCTATGCGCAAGATTCAGAGAGCCTTGATTAGTGTGTCTGACAAGACGGGCATCGTCGAATTCGCCCGGCAGCTTAGCGAGATGGGCGTCTCGATTCTCTCGACCGGTGGCACCATGCGCGCGCTTCAGGAGGCCGGCGTGCCGGTGACAGCGGTGGAGGAGTACACCGGCTTCCCCGAGATGATGGAGGGCCGGGTCAAGACGCTGCATCCGAAGATTCACGGTGCGCTGCTCGCCAATCGGGATATCCCCGAGCACCTCGAGGAGGCCGAAGCGCACGGCATCGAGCTGATTGACCTGGTGGTGGTCAATCTCTATCCGTTCCGGGAGACGATCGCCAGGCCGGACGTGACGCTGGAGGAGGCTGTCGAGAACATTGACATCGGTGGGCCGACGATGCTGCGCTCGGCCGCCAAGAACTTCGCCAGCGTCGCGGTGGTCTGTAACCCGGAGCGCTATGACGAGATTATCGCGGAGATGCAGGCCAACGACGGTGCTGTGTCCGACGAGACCCGCCGCCAGCTCGCCCTGGAAGTCTTTGCCCACACCGGCCAGTACGACGCGGCGATTGCCCAGTATCTCTCCAAGCAGTTCGCCACCGAAGAGAGCGAGTTCCCCGGCTACTTCGCGCCGTGGTACATCAAGCAGGGCGGGGATTTGCGTTACGGGGAGAACTCCCACCAGCAGGCCGTGCTTTACGCCCAGGTTGACGCGGCTGAGCCGGGCCTGGCCCAGGCTGAGAAGATTCACGGCGAGCGGGAGCTGTCGTTCAACAATTACCTGGACCTGACCGCCGCGCTCACCTCCGCCCGCGACTTCACCGAGCCGACGGCGGTAATTATCAAGCATCTCAACCCCTGCGGACTCGCCAGCGCGCCAACGCTCGCCCAGGCCTTTCAGGATGCCTGGGCGGCCGACCCGATCTCGGCCTTCGGCTCAGTGATGGGCTTCAACCGCGTCATTGACGCCGAGACCGCCGAGATGATCGGGAACAAAGGATTCCTCAACCAGGTGATCGCGCCGCGCTACCGCGCGGAGTCCGGTGACGAGGAGTCGCTGATTATCAGCGCCTTCGCCGAGGCCATCGTCGCCCCCGGTTACGAACCTGAGGCCCTCGAGCTTCTGCGCCGGCACAAGAACCTGCGCATCATGCAGATGGACCAGTTCGATGCGCCTACCCAGCCCGACCTCGACCTGAAGAAGATTCCGGGCGGGCTGGTCGTTCAAACCGAGGACGCCCAGTTTGTCGCTCCCGACGATATCCAGGTAGTGACGGAAAAGCAGCCCACGCCCGAGCAACTCGAGTCGCTGCTGTTCGCCGACAGGGTCGCCAAGCACGTCAAGAGCAACGCGATTGTGCTGGTACAGGGCACGCGGCTGGTCGGCTGCGGCGCCGGGCAGATGAGCCGGATTGACTCGTGCCTGATCGCCGCCCGCAAGGCCGGCAACCGTGCGCAGGGCTCGGTACTGGCCTCCGACGCGATGTTCCCGGCCCGCGACGGGCTGGACGCGGCGGCAGCGACCGGCGCGGTTGCGATCATCCAGCCGGGCGGCTCACGGGCCGACGAGGAGGTCATCGCCGCGGCCAACGAACACGGGCTGGTGATGGTCTTTACCGGAATGCGCCATTTCTGGCACTAAGGGGTGATCCCGTGGACTACTTGACGGTAACCCGTGACGACAGCGTCTACGAATGCTTCCCCGACCTGGCCCGGCTGGCTTCAGGGCGGCTGGTGGTGGCCTACCGGGAGTCGGATCACCACGTAGTCGCCAAGTTCTCGCGGATAGTCGTCCGCGTCAGCGATGACGACGGCGAGACCTGGAGCGCGCGGATCGTCGTCGCCGAGGGGCCCGACGTCACGAAGGTAGATGCGGCCGACTATCTGACTTACGACTGTCCACGCATGCGCGTACTGCAAGACGGGCGGCTGCTGCTGGTCTGCAACGCGGCAACAGACTTTGAGAAGCGCCACACCCAGGAAGGCGCGACCAACTTCCTGTGGTGGAGCGACGACGGTGAGAGCTGGAGCGACCGCCAGGAGACGGGCATCCCCGGCATCGTGCCGGACCGGCCTTGCGAGCTGGCCGACGGGACGCTGCTCATCGCCACCCACTGGCAGAACCAGGAGACCGACAGGCGCTGCCAGTACCTGCACCGCAGCACCGACGGCGGCCTGACCTGGCCGGGGCCGATCACCCTCGCCGACGACGGCCGGTACAACCACTGTGAGGCGAGCATCCTGCGGCTGCCCGACGGCGAGCTGGTCTGCTACATGCGCGAGAACTCCCGCCAAGCCTATCCGGGCTTCAAGTGCTTCTCCGCCGACGGCGGGCTGACCTGGGATGGCCCCTACCCGACATTGATGATTGGCTGCCACCGGCCCACCGCCGGGCTGCTGGCAAGCGGGCGGGTGCTGGTCACCTACCGGCTGTTGCTGCACGGCGCAGGCCGCGGTGCGCACAATCTGATGGCCTATCTGGAGGAGATTGACAGTACCCTCCAGCCAACCCCGGACGAGCAAAGCGGGCAGGTGATGATGCTCGACCACGACAACAGCCCTACTCCCGATACTGGGTATTCGGGCTGGGTGCAGCTTCCCGACGGGATCGTCTACTGCGTCAACTACATCCGGCGCGATGCGCCGCTCGCTTGGATCCGGGCGTGCCGCTTTCGCGAAGACGAGATTCTGCTGAGTGAGGCTCGGTAGGACAGGCGTCTCGCCTGTCGGATGGGGCCGTATGTAGGAGGGGATGTGCTCATGCATATTTCGCCCCTACCGGAGGCGACAGCGTCCAGGCAGTTCGATAACCTCGGTACAACCAGGCCGCCTGTGGCGGCAAGAAGGTGAAACGCCTTCCTCGCACGAATCTATCTGCTGTCTTTGGGCAATGCTTAGACCTCTCTCAGGGCGGGGAGCGATACCCTGTCTACCTGAAAGAAGTGAGAATAATGAACCGAAGTTTGCATCAGGCCGACGCCCAGGTCTACAGGATCATGCAAGACGAGCTGGAGCGCCAGAAGACGACGCTTATGCTCATCCCCTCGGAGAACTACGCCAGCCGCGCGGTGATGGCAGCGATGGGCTCGGTCTTCACCAACAAGTATGCTGAGGGCTATCCATATAAGCGCTTCTACAACGGCTGCGAGTTCTACGACGAACTGGAGCAGCTCGCCATTGACCGGGCCACGGAATTGTTCGGCGCGGACCACGCCAACGTCCAGCTCCATACCGGCTCGCAGGCTAATATGGCCACGTACTACGCGCTGCTCAAGCCCGGTGACAAGATAATGGCGCTGAGCGTCGCCACGGGCGGTCACCTCACCCATGGCTCGCCCATCAGCTTCAGCGGACAGTTCTATGAGTCACATTTCTATGGTCTCGACCCTGACACCGATCGGCTCAACTACGATATGATAATGGAGGCCGCCAAGGAGGTCCGGCCCCGGCTCATCATCGCCGGATACAGCGCCTACCCGCGCATCATTGATTTCAAGAGGTTCCGCGAGATCGCCGACGAGGTGGGCGCTTACCTGATGGCCGACATCGCCCACATCAGCGGGCTGGTGGCTGCCGAGGCCCATCCGACGCCCGTGCCCTACGCTGATGTGATCACCTCCACCACCCACAAGACCCTGCGGGGGCCCCGCGGAGCACTCATTCTGTGCAAGCAAGAGTATGCTGACCAGATTGACCGGGCGGTCTTTCCCGGTATCCAGGCCGGGCCGCTGATGCAGATCATCGCGGCCAAGGCGGTCTGCTTCAAAGAAGCCCAGGAATTCGGCTTCCGCGAGTATCAGCGCCAGATCGTCCGCAACTGCCAGGCTCTGGGCCAGGCTTTGCTGGAAGAGGGCTTCACGCTGGTCACCGGCGGCACGGACAACCACCTGCTGCTGGTGGACCTGCGCAACAAACAGATCACTGGCCGGGAAGCCGCCGATCTGATGGAGGCGGCCGGCATGGTGGTCAACAAGAACCTTATCCCTGGCGATCCCGCCCCGGCCACCGAGACCAGCGGCATCCGGCCCGGCACGCCCGGCCTGACCAGCCGGGGAATGAAAGAGCCGGAGATGAAGCTGGTGGGGCAATGGATAGCCCGAGTCATCCACGAAGGCCGCGATAACCCGGAGGTCCTCGAAGAAGTACGGGGCCAGGTTCAGGGGCTGTGCGAGGCCTTCCCTATCTATGAGGATCTCTGACGAAAGGACAGTGAGGCAAATGCGTGTAATGGCAGTAGGAGCACATCCCGATGATATTGAGTTTCTGTGCGCGGGGACGCTGGCTAAGTATGTCGAGCGGGGCGACCAGGTCTTCAACGTGGTCTGCACCAATGGCAATATGGGCAGCGTAGAGATTCCGCCTGACGAGCTGGCCGAGATCCGCACCAACGAGGCCCGTAAGGCCGCGGAGACGATCGGGGCGGAGTTCCTGATGATCGGGGAGAATGACGAATGGCTCTTTCACGACAAGCGCACGCGGACGTTGATGATTGACGCCATCCGCTGGGCTAATCCCGATGTGATCATCACCCACTCTCCGGACGACTACCATCCCGACCATCGCACCGCCTCAGACCTGGTCTTTGCGGCGAGCTTCCTGTCTACGGTGCCGCATATCGAGACGGAACACGCCTCTCAAGAGGGTATCGCCGCGATCCTCTATATGGACACGGTAGCAGCGACCAACTTCATCCCCGAGCTGTACGTGGACATCACCGACACTTTCGAGAAGAAGCACGCGGCGCTGCTATGCCACCAGAGCCAGGTACAGTGGATGATGGACCACGATAATATGGACGTGGCGGAGTTCATTGAGATTATTGCCCGCACCCGGGGAGAGCAGTGCGGCGTGAAGTACGCCGAGGGCTTCCAGATCGCCAAGCTCTGGCCGCGCCTGCGCACCGAGCGGATCTTGCCGTAAACACACCACCGTAGGGGCGCTGCTTGCTGCGTCCCTTGCGTTACCCATCGCGCCCCATCGGGGCGCGGCAAGCAGCGCCCCTACGGGTCTAATGATAATAATCTCGGGGAAATGATTGGGCATAACAGCGAACGAATCCTGAGCTGGATTGAGTTCACCCGACCATACTCGTTCAGCGATAGCTACCCCATGAGCAAGAGCAACAGCCATGACTCCACGCGAACGCATTTTGGCGGCAATTGAATTCACCGGCCCGGATCGGTGCCCCATTCATCACTACATCTTCCCGGGCGCGATCTGGCGTCACGGCCAACGCCTGCTCGACCTGGCCGACAAGTATCCCGACGACTTCGACAATGAGAACATCAAGCACAATACCCTCCCGCCTCCCGCACAAGACGAGGACGCCGAAGATGTTGTCGAGTGGCAGGATGAGTGGGGTGTAGTCTGGCGGCGGCTGCGCGGCTACACTTCCGGGGAGGTGCTGCGACCGGCAATCCCCGACTGGGATGCGTGGCGGACCTACGAGTTTCCGCCCCTGCCCGATGATAGTTACTTCGAGGAGTTTGCTGCCCAGGTCGAAGCCCGCCATCCGGAGGAGTTCGTGCGAGTGGGGTGCGGGCGCTTCTTTGAGACAATGGAGCACCTGCGCGGGCCCAGTAATCTCTTCATGGACCTCGCCGAAGACAACGAAGGCGTCCACGAGCTGGCCGACCGCCTGGTCGAACGCCACCTGCACGCACTGGAGCGGTATGTCAAGACCGACGTGGACTGCATCGTCCTGGGCGACGACTGGGGCGCGCAGGACCGGCTGCTGATCCATCCCGACCAGTGGCGCAGCTTCTTCAAGCCCCGCTACCGGCGGGTCTTTGAGATGGCGCGTGATGCTGGCATCCACGTCTGGATGCACACCGACGGTTACATTCTGGATATCATCGAAGACCTTATCGAGATCGGCGTCACCTTGCTCAACCCGCAGCACGATTGTATGGGTATCGAGCGCGTGGCCGAGATCGTGGGCGGACGGATCTGCATCCGCACCGACATTGACCGCCAGTGGACCATTCCCTGGGGCACCCCGGAGCAGGTTGAAGATAAGGTCAAGGAGGCCATCGCCGCGTTCGGCAACTTCAACGGGGGGGTGATGCTGCACGGCGAGGTCGGCCCGGAGGTGCCCTTCGAGAACATCGAAGCGCTGTACTCGTCGTTCTACAAGTATGGCGGGTACCCGCTGACGTGGCTGGAGCAGTAGCCTCGCTTCGCTCTTCGCTGGTCAAAACTCATAGGGATTGGGCGGAGGGGCGTTGTCCAACAGCACCTCTACGAGCCCGCGCAACCGCGGGTCGGGGATCTTCAGGCGTGCCCGCTGGCGCTGCTGCACCAGCCACTCCTGGCGCATCTTACCGCGCTGCTTATGCTTCAGGCGCGAGATGATCTGATCGCGTACTTGCTGCAGCGGCCTGACGCCGGCGGCGCGGCGCTCCTCGATTTTGATGATGCAGTAGCCGTCCGGGACCGCAAAGGGGGCGCTGACTTGCCCCGGCGCCAGGGCGAAGGCCACCTCTGCTATTTCCTGGGCGTAATCCTCGCGCTCGAAGTAGCCCATATCGCCGCCTTGTTCGGCGGTGGCGGGATCAATGGACAGCGCCTCAGCCAGCCCGGCGAAGTCGCCCCCGGCGTCCAGCGCGCCCTTGATCGTTTCCGCATTCTCCTGAGTCTCGGTCAGTATCATCCGCGCCCGCACCTGCTCACCGTGCGAGAACTCATCGAGGTGCTCCTGGTAATACTGCTGCACTTCGCCATCCTCGACCGTGATCTGCTGCATTGCTATGGTATCGAGCATCGCGTCCAGGCGCAGGCGGTCTTTCAATTCGGCCAGCGAGGCGTTGCGCTGGCGCAGCATTGCCGCCAGCTCCTGCTCGGAGCCGAATCGCGAGGCCGCCTGGCTGAGCTTGAGCTCGACTTGCTCGCGGCCCGGGCTGATCTTGCGCCGGGCGGCCTCCGCCGATATCAAACAGGCGTCAATCCTTCTCAGCAGCGCCCGCGGGCCGGGGCCGTACTTGAGCCGCTCGATGAGCTGGGCCTCGGTGATCGGCGTACCGTTTACGATTGCCACCACCCGTGGCTCGCCGGTCTTGTCGCTATCGCCACAGGATATCGCGCTTAGCGCCAGGCAACAGCCAATGACAATCGCGTTGACAACCATCCTGGTGGGCAGCGTGCGGCAGCTTTGCATCATTTGTCCTCGGTGAAGTCCTGGTTTGATTCGCCGGCCAGGCCCTGCAGAGCCGCGTCCCAGTCGTATAGCACAAATTCCTCGCAGCCCTCACGGACCAGTGCCAGCAGCTCTCTGATTATATCGTGATGCCAGAAGTACCCGGGCGTATCATCGCGGTATTCCAGCAGCAAGTAGCCCGCCCGGGACACTATACGCCCGCGCAGCTCTCGCTCCGGTGTGCGGACCGCCCGGAGCACGATGGGCTGCCCAATTGCCCCTTCGACCTCACGCACCAGTTCTTCAAGCGGGCGGGCCATTTCTGACTCCTAGCCTGCATTACTCACGAAGATAAAAGGGATCAGCCTTCGAAAGATGTGCAGATACCGCTCAAAAGCCATTGACGGCAGTTCACAGTTCATTGTCAGCAGCGACACGCTGCAACTGTCAACTGCGCTACTCAACTTTCAAAGTTTTTGCCGGAAGGGTGTGGGAAACCGGCTTTTTTTGCCTAAAAAGCGGGTTTCCCACAAGCCGTTCATCAATAATCCGGGCTAGTTTCTTGTCCGCCCGCACTGCGCCCAGTATACAGGCGGCGCTCGCGGCATATCCCTCGTCCTTGGGCGGAGCGTACGGGCTGATGCACTCGAAGACGCCTTGCTCGCGCCAGACGCTCAGCACATCAGATATCAAGTCACGGGCCGCAGCTTGGTCGTAGGT
>JALGTU010000069.1 GCA_029821195.1 Candidatus Zipacnadia bacterium | reverse complement strand
CTCCTCGCGCGGCGCTTCGCCGACCAGGCAGAGGGCCTGCTCGCCGATGTAGGCGATCAGCCGCCCGTCGTGGCTCATGCCGGGGGTCTGGTGGAAGGGCCGGCGTATGAAGATGCGCTCCCAGTTATCGCGCGCGGTCTTCTGGCAAATAGCGCTGGCTTGCTGGCGCTGCTCGTCGTTCATCGCGCTGTATAGCCAATCGTAGATGCGATGCATGCAGCGGCACATACTCAGGCCCGGTTCGTCGCCGTACTGGGAGTTTACCGAGTAGAGACCCTCGCCTGCCCACTGGCCGACCGTGAAGAAGATGCGCAGAGCGGCTTGCACGAAACGCTCCTCCTCAGTCATCAGGTAGGCCAGGGCCAGAGGCAACGCACCCTCGTCTATGTAGGGGCGCAAGTAGCCGTAGTAGCGGCTGTATTCGCGCCGGCGCAATATATGCTCGTCATACTTGTCATAGTCAGGTGCCACGGGGAGGGCCAGGTCAAGGGCCTGCTCGGCCTGAGCCAGCAGGTGCCCGAAGGCTTCGCGCCGCCCCTTTTCGAGGCTGGCGCGTATTTCGGGCAGCTGCGCTTTGGTGAAGATAATCCGGGGATGTTCGACGGGTACCTCGTCGAGAATCCGGCTGATGTCCGGGTAGGGCTGCTCGTATAATCCCGGGGGAATGCTCAGTGCATAGCGCTCCCGCGCGGCCAGCACCTCGCCGTTGTCGTCCAGCGCATCAACAGTCCACTCGTAGTCGCCCGGTTCAAGAATGTCACCGGGAACGAATAGGTTATCCGTCAAGGTCTCCGCGAGCACGGGCGTGGTGCTGCCCCTGGGGAAAATGCTCACCCGGTAGCTGGCAGCCTCCTCGACCGGCAACCAGGCGAAGCCCGGCGGGTTAATCTCGGCGACGTGCCCGGGGTGTGGAGCCGGAAATAGATCGGCGTTGTCCTGGCGTTCGGTAGGGAACTGCACAATCAACATCTCCTTCGTCGGTTAGATACACGGCGGGCTCAGTCAGCCCTGTGTAAATTCCGCACTATGTTCTGCGAATCGTCTTCGTCCACCTCCGAGGTGTGCAGATGATCTGCGGGGCTCAGTCCCGGAGGGGCAGGTTATCGGCTAACTGTGACGAATTGACTGGCAATCGTCATAAGTAAGACTGGATGTTTCATCTAAGTTAGCTTGGGAGGGTTCAGATTGACTTTGCAGCAGCAGAAGGAGCGCAATCTGGTCCGGGAACTGGCGCAGCAGATAATGGCGCTGGCGACCAGTGAGGAATATGAGAGACGCCGGCAGCGCTGGCGGGATGTCAACGCCCTGCGCAAGCCCGACCGCGCGCCGGTCTGGTGTCGGCCGTTTGGGGCGTGGCGGGAAATCATACCGGACGACAGCCTCGAGTGCCAGGACCCGCTGTGTCGTAGCGTGGAGAAACGCTTTCGCATGGACCTGTTCAAAGACGATGTGGGCGACGACCACATCGTCCCGCCCTACTGGCCTGTGGCCGGCGTTTTCGATTGCGACTCGGAGTTCACCTGGGGTGTGGAGACCTACGTCAGCGAGGCAACTACCGAAGATGGCGGTTTTCGCTACACGCACGCGATCGAGACCGACGAGGACTTCGACAAGGTTACCGTGCCCACGTATACTTACAATGCCCAGGCCACCGACGATGCACTCAGCAAGATGCACGAGCTGCTTGGTGATATTATGCCAGTCAGGCTGACCTGTCGGCCGCCGCTGGGGGCTGGTCACAGCATTTGGCTGGAGAAGCTCCGCTCGATGGACAAGTTCCTGCTCGACATGGCCGTCCAGCCTGAGCGTATCCACCAGCTCATGGCGAAGTTCACCGAGGCCAGTCTGCGGGCAATCCGCGCTGCGGAGGATTCCGGGGTGATTGCCCCAGACAATGATCGCGGTATGTTTTGCAGCGACCCGATTGGCGAGCCCGATTCATCGGGCAGGCTTCATGTGTACAATCTGTGGGGGGGCACTAACAGCCAAGAATTCCAGAGCGTGTCACCAGCGATGACCGAGGAGTTCTTGCTCAATTACATAACCCCCGTCTTCCAACAGTACGGCCTGAACCACTTCGGCTGCTGCGAAGACCTGACTCACAAGATTGAGCAGGTCCTGCGCTTACCGAACCTGCGTATCTTCGTCTGCTCGTTCTGGACTGACCTGGCGAAAGTTGTAGAAGCCTGCCAGGGCAACTACTGCATAATGTGGCGCGAAGGTGCGGCACTAGCAACGCTGAGCGAAGACCTCCAGCCGATACGCGAGCATATGGAAGAGGGTATGAGGATTCTCCAGGGGCACCCTTACCAGTTTGTCTTGCGCGAGATCGAGACGCTACATGGGCATCCGCAGCGCCTACACGAATGGGCGCGCATGGGCATCGAACTGGCCGAGAAGTATGCGTGACCTCTGATCCTGTTGCCAAGGGGCGTTCGACATTATTGTCGCGACAGGAATGTCGCTCCTACCGGTTTTGCCATTGTTACGGCTTCGTGGCCACGATCAGGAAATACGGCACGTGCAGGAAGAACGACCATTGGCCCGGGGCTTGCTCGATGGCCCGGGCAACATTCTCGGCGATCTGACGCTGCTGAGCGGTGAGCGGCAGGCCCTCGAGCAGCTTCAGCGCTGCGACTTCGGCGGGCTGGGGGATGTGCGCGAGTTCGACCCAGGTACGCAGGCCCGCGGCCTCGCAGGCGGCGGGGAGCTTGCGGCCAATGAACGGGTCAGCGCCTGCGGCAGTCAGTCCGTGAATCCACAGTTGCCGGATGCCCCAGTCAGGATACTCCATCATACCCCCATAGTCAGGCTCGATGGCGACAACAACTCCCTGCGGCTCCAGGACGCGGGCGGCTTCCTGGAGGGCTGATTCGGCATCCGGGATCCACAGCAGCGTATTCTGGAAGAAGACCAGGTCGAAACTGCTCGGAGAAAAGGGGAGGCGCAGGGCATCACCGCCGATTCGCTCTGCTCCGGTCGCGTCACTGAGGGCGCCGACGTCGTGGTCAAGCGCGGTGACTGTGCCTCGGCACCGGCGCTGTAGCTCGGCGATCACCACACAGTGGCCCGCGCCGACTTCAAGTATGCGCTCGCGCCGACCGATGCCGGCGCGACGCAGCGCCCGGGAGCGCGGCCCGGCCAGCCATTCCGAGATCTGCCGGGCCTCAGCTTTCGAGGGTAGCTCGGGCCGTGGTGGGCTAGATGGGTCGAATTCCTCGCTCATCTACCGCCACCGGCACAGGCGCAAGCACAGGCACAACCGGCGCAGGCGCAGCCGCCGCCCCCGCCTCCGCTGCCCGAGCTTTCTGCCATTGATTCGAGGACATCCAGCGTCACCTTGTCCACGCCGGACAGGTTGAGGCCACCGCGGTCGCCTAGCCCCAGTGATACCGGATCGAGGGTGCCGGCCAGATTGCCAGCAGTATTCTCGGCCCAGCCGGCGAAGGACGCGGCCACATCGCCGGTGGTAGTCCGCCCGCCGGTCGTTACCGTTGCCGGTACGGGGAGTCCCACGCCGCCACTGGGCTGTGACCAGGTTGGACGATAGTGGTAGCCGCTGCGGTGCCAGGTGGCGAAAGTGTCGTCATAGTCTGGAGCGAGCATCAGCCAAAGCAGATTGTCGTCCACAAACTCGGTGCGGGCGTCCAACTCCCCGATCGCCTTCGCCTCCGTCCACGCGCCGTAAACAATTGACTCGTAGTAGTCGCGAGTCTCCTTCAGGTTGAAGCCACTCATCCGGTCAGCAGCTTTCTCGATGAGCCCCTTCATCGGCTCCTGCAGGTTAAGCTCAGCGATGGGCGTGCCCGGATTCTCTTCAAAGGCGTCCAGGAAGGGCTGCTCGTAGGCGTGAATGACCGTGCCGTTCTCGCGAGCCGCTCGCTGCCGTTCAGAGCGTGACCCGTGGTACTCTTCGGGCACCTCCACAGCCAGCGGGTCCTCCTGAGTCTGCCGCACGAGGCCCTTCTTCATCAGGCCAAAGACTACCAGCGTCAGCACCTTGCCCAGGGGCAGCTCCATTATTACTGCGGCCTCGGGTACGGTCAGCCCCCGCTTGATGCCGCCGGCCTCCACCGAGGCAATCGGCGGCAGGTAGCTGCGCCGGGCCGCCGTCCGGCTGCGCTCGGCGATCCACCAGACGGGAATGAGCACCGGCAGCGCGATTGCCTCCAGGAAGGGGCTGATGGCGAAGGCGATGGCCGAGAAGCCCAACAGGAATATAAAGACGCTGATGCCGGTGCCGTTGGTCAGGCGGAAGAAGAAGATGCCCAGCAGCACGAACAACACCGGTGCCCACATGAAGCGAAGTACCGGGTTCTCTTTCCACCACTTCCACAGCAACATCAGCTTGGTCATGCGCACCACGCGGTAGTCGTGCTTGGGGAACGAGACACCGACCAGGTGCGGACCGTCAGCGCGCGTATCATCCCAATACCAGACGACGGCCTTGCTCCCGTCGTCAAGTGTTATCTTCTCGGCAAAGGCCTCCTTCTGGTAGAGTGCTTCGTCGAGTTCGACCGACTCGGGTAGATCAATGACGATGCCCAGTTCCGTGGTTCCGGTGACGTATTGACTGCCCCACCAGGTGGGGGTTATCTGGAGCGAGGCATAGTCTTTGCGGGTCGTATCCTGGAAGATGAGGTTGGGCATGGTGCACGTGAATATGAAGGTGGCGCTCTCGCCGGGCTGGATGGCATAATCGCCCAGATGGACTTCGACCCCAATGTCAATCTCTGTGGAGGTGCGGATGTCGTAGACCTGGTGATCATTGACGCTGGCCATCATATTGCCGATGTCGTAATCGCTGTGGGGCAAGCCGACATCCACAATATCAATGGCATGAGCGCCCTGGTTGCAGCTAAACTCCACCGTGTACCTGAGGTCTACTGAGGCGTCCTTGTTGGGCGTAACCCCGAGCATCATCCGGGGCACGCTGAACGAGTAGTCCTGGGCCAGGGCCACGGGACTGGCAATGAGCGCCAGGATTATGACCGTGACAAAGCGCAATTTCATTAGCCTTCACCACCTTGGGTATCGTCACTCCAGCCACGCGGATCGCGTGGGCAATCCGCGGCGCAGATGGGCAGGTCGGGGCAGTCAGCGCATCGGGTCGGCGCGGCGAGGCGCTCGCGATAGCGGGTAAAGCAGGGACTTTCCCATATCTGTTCCCAGGTATCGCCCAGGATGTTTCCGGCACTGGTCCGCGGGCCACGGGCGGGATACACTGTCCCATCCTGGTCTACCCTTATCGCCACATCCCCGGCTGCCCGTGGGCCGGCCGTCACCTGCTCGGCCAGCGACCGGCTGTTATCGAAGCGCACCGGCACTTCCCATAGATAGCGTACATTCGCCGTCTCGGAAGCTTCATTGATGACGGTCGCGACCTGGGGCAGCGCCGAGCCGGGCAGCGCCCCGGCCTCGCGGGCCAGTTCGTCGTTATCCGGACAGGCCAGCGCGAAGAACGAGATATTGGTCACGCCCCGCTCCCCGAGCTGTCCGATAATCGTCTCTATCTCGTCCACATTGCTCTGCATCAGGGGCACCTGCGCCACCGCGCACAACTCCAGCTCCTCGCACCGCGCGAAATAGCGCCAGACCAGATCGTGGTCGCCGGCCCCGACCAGGGCATCGTGCTCCGCGCTGGCGGCGGAGGCGTACAGCAGGGTCAAGTGATCCAGACCGGCGTTGGCCGCTGCCTCCAGGACTTCTTCGGGCAGCCAACTGGCTACCGTGCGCAGGCCGGCGATCATCCCGATGTCTTCGGCAGCCTCGACCAGGCGAGGCAGATCATCTTTGTGCAGTTCTGGTCGGACTAGGAGGGCCACGTGTGGGATACCCGCGTCCCAGAGCTTGCGGATAATCTCCTCGGTAAGCTCAAGCTGTCCGGGCACGACGTCGGCGCGCAGCGGGGCGGCGAAGGCCCGGCTGCGCGTCGCGGCGTAGGGGTCGTCGAGATCGGAAATCGGGTAGTTGTCACCGGGGTGAGAAAGATTTTCGATCAGCGTGCGGACCTGCGCCAGGCCCGCCCAGATCTCGTTGCCGGTGACATCGGGAAAGGTATTGCCGACCTTTAAGAAGATATCGTGGTCTTCACGGCCTGCGAGTATCCCCTGCGCCATCAGCACGCCGCTTTCCGATAGCACCGCCGCCTGGGCGGCATTGGCCAGCAGCAGGCCCTGGCCATCAGGGTCAACGCGCAGATGAAAGCGCGTCGGCCAGTCTGCTTCGAGACGCTCGTAGTGATAGATACCCGGCTCCGGTCCAGCAGCGGGGAGATGGGGACGGATCTTGAAAGAATCAACGAATCTCTGGCCCAAAGAACGCTTTGTCAATGTCTCTTCACCTCCGAAGGTCTGGCCTGGCGCTCCAGCGGACATCCTCCGCCGCAGACGGATAGCTGCTCGCACTCCCAGCACTGCTCGGGCAGCCCGGCGGCCTGGGGATTCTCGCGACGATAGCGGAAGCTGCGCAGCAGGTCGCTGTCCCAGATCTCCTCCCACGCGTCGCGCAGGATGTTGCCCGCCGGCTCGTAGTAGGATTGGCAGGGGAGCACATCGCCGTTAGGCTCGATGCAGATTGAATACTCGCCGGCATTGCAACTGCGCGGCCCCAGCCCCAACTCCAGAGGAGAGAGCCGGCAATACTGCGTCGGCGTGTACCACAAGAACCGCATTCCGTACTCTACGGCCCGCTCCCGGACAGCCGCTAGTACCGGCCGCAGCTCGTCTTCGCTGAGCGAGCCGGGATAACACGCGCCGCAGCCGGAGTATATCATCCCGTTCATCGCGAAGGTGCGCACGCCAAGCCCGCAGAGGAAGTCAACGATTTCGAGCGCCTCATCCACATTGGCCTCGACGAGAGTGGTGTTAGTGATTGTATGCAGACCCGCTTCCAGCGCGCGCTGGATACCGCGGATGGTCTGGTCAAAGGCGTCGGCCCCCACAATTTCGTTATGGAGCGCGGCGCGATGGGAATTCAGGGTAACCTGCACATGATCCAGCCCCGCGGCTTTCAGCCGGACGGCGAAGTCCGGTTCGGCCAGCCGCCGGCCGTTGGTATTCATCCCGGTGATCTGCCCCTGCGCCTCGGCGTACTGAATCAGCTCGAATATCGCCGGATGCAGTGTCGGCTCGCCGCCGGTGAAGATGATGTAGGGCACCCCGATATCCAGCAGCTTGCGCAGGACCCGTTTCCAGTCTTCAGTCGGCAGCGAGGGCATCGTCCTGCGGCCCGGCTCGTTGTAGCAGTGCGCGCAGTTGTTGTTGCAGGCATAGTGCAGGGCGAGGTCTACCTTGTATGGAGCCTGGGCGCGCACTGAGAACAGCGGCGCTTGTTCGGCGCTTATTTGGCCGACGGGGCAGCTTGTTGTCGGTCGGCGCAGCGTAGCGACAGTGTCGGCCACCCGGACAAAGTCCTCACTGAGGCGCTCCGCAGGCACCTCGGGGTAGGTCAGTCGCAGCGTCGCCAGTGCCTGCTCCGGGGAAGCGTCATCCAGGGCGAGCTTGGCCATCTGCGCGGCAGTCGGCGTCAGGTGGATCGCCTCCTGGGCGTTAACCAGCAGGAGCCCGGTCTGGTCGGCGTGGATGCGCAGGTGCAGCCGAAGACTCCCCTCGGGGTTGCTGATCCGGTAGGTGAACAGTCCCGGTTGGGATCTGCGGTCGGCCCGTAGCGCATACATCTGCGCCGAGAAGCGCTGCAGGTCGCTGCTGACTGCGCCGGTTATGCGCTGGAGCAGACCGGCGAGGGTCTTCACCATTTCGGCTCTTCCTCTATCTGGTAGGAGGTCCCGCAGTACGGGCAATCCACGAAAACGCCGCCGGCCCTCACCGAGACACTGTCTTTGTCCAGCGCCGCTCCGCAGGCCTTGCACTTCATCTCTTCAGGGCGCACATCGCCGGACAGGTCAATCTCCTGGATAATGCGCTGGTCGGGCACCTTCATGCGGGTGATTGCAGCGACGAATATGCCCGCGGCGAGCAGCACCAGACCGATTAGTAAACGCGGAACGGTATTGCCCTGACCCGAGGCGATAATGAACAGTAGACCTACCAACCCCAGTAAGCCGCCGATGAGGTACGCTAAAGCTTTCAATCGCTTGGTGGCCCGCCCGGCCGGGGCGGGCGTCTCCCTTCCCGATCCAGCTTCGTATTGGAAACCCTGCAATTTCGTTGCCTTAGTTCGCCGCCGAAGGCTATAATCCTCCCGATGACTAATCGAGAGCGATTTCACGCGGTGATGGACTTTCTAGCCGGTTGACCGCCTGCCTAATGAGTAAGAGAGGAATTCTGCCGCGCTTTGGCGTAAATGTACGGAGAGCAGAGAGCGATGATGGAGGTGCGTGCCAATGACATGCAAGGAAGCTGTGCGAAAAGTGCTTGAGGACGCTGGCGAGCCACTGCACTACACGGAGATAACTGGAAGGGCTCTCAAACAAGGCCTGTGGCAAACACGAGGCAAGACGCCAGAGGCGACGCTCAACGCTCAACTTGCCGTGGATATCAAGCGCAATGGGGCAGTTTCGCCATTTGTCCGAACGGCTCCAGGCATATTCGGCCTGAGAGTATGGGGCATTGCTGAGCACGAACCCCATAGTGCAGCAAGGAAGGCAGAAGCGCAGCAGCGCGAAAAGGCGCACTCGTTTACTGATGCTGCCGAGTTGGTTCTCCGCGAAGCTGGGGATAAGAAGCCTTTGCACTACCGCAGCATCACTGAGCAAGCCCTAGAACGTAGACTTATCTCAACGTCTGGGCGGACACCTTGGAATACCATGTATGCCCAGATCTTCCACGAGATCAAGCGGGCAAAAGCACGGGGAGAACAGCCACGGTTCGTTAATCACGGACGGGGCTACATCGGCCTAAGTGAGTGGATGGGTAGGGGCCTAGCCTTCGAGATCCAGCAGCATAACCGGCGAATCAGGGATAACCTCCGCAAACAGCTTCACACAATCGATCCAGACGAATTTGAACAACTTGTCAGCCAGCTCTTGGCCGCCATAGGTTTCGAGAATGTGGAGGTCACACCCCGGAGTAAAGACGCAGGGATCGACGTTCGCGGCGTACTCGTGACAGGGGACGTTGTACGTACCCGGATGGCAGTGCAAGTTAAGAGATGGAAACAGAATGTTCGTGCACCATTAGTTCAGCAGATGCGCGGGAGCCTGGGCGCACACGAGCAGGGCTTAATCATCACTACCAGCGATTTCAGTTCCGGGGCCAAAGACGAAGCGGAACGCCCTGACGCGACGCCTGTAGCTCTAATGAATGGCGAACAATTGGTCACACTAATGGCTGAGCACGAGATAGGTGTCACTAGGAGTACGCATGAGATACTGGAGCTCAGCGAGTTGGACGAGGTCCCCGAGTAGAACCTTTCTCCTTGTCAATTGCCATCTTGCCTTTTTGCCACCGCCAGCAGCCCCAGCAGCCGCGCCAAGTCGGTGACGCCGTCTTCGAACGTCGCCAGGGGCGCACCTGCGCCGCCGACAGCCTCGATGAACCGTGAGAGCGAGACTTTCACGAAGTCGGTGTACTCTCGCTCTACCCCGCAGAGCGTCACAAAGGTGGCGTAGACGCCCTCGGCGTTGTTGCGACCCTCGTAGTCGGCGAGCAGGTCGTTTATGCCCAGCCGGCGGGTCAGCGGACCTTCGGGGACGTTGCGTACAAGAATATGCGCCCGCACCGGCTCGCTATCACCAGCGGGTACGAAATCGAAGTGCGCATTTACCCACTTGCGCGCCACGCAAACGCTCTGGCTTGCCGGGTCAATCTGCCCCGGGCCGATCAGCGCCCGCAGCACGCTCAGCGGATGGGGCGCCAGGTCAATCCAGATCTGCTCGTAGTCGGTGCCCTCTTCGCCACCGCGTGACTCCATCTGCATAAAGAAGCTCTTCGGCGGGCTGACCAGCGCGCGGACGCCGACCTGGTCAGCCAGATGTTGATAGGGCTCCGCCGCCGCGACGTACTGCGCATTCACCGCCGCGACCACGCCGGCTTCGTCAGCAGCTTGCGTCAGGTCCTGGGCCTCGGCGAGCAGTTGGTCATCGCTCTTGTCCCAGTCCTGAACCAGCGGCTTCTCGCAGATTACGTGCGCGCCGTGCTGAAGAGCAAGCATGACGTGTTCGTAGTGCCATTCATTCGGGGAAGCCACCGCCACTACATCCGGCTGTTCGGTCTCGAGCATGCGCGTGACGTCCGTGTAACCAGTGCCCTCAAAGGGGAAGATATCACGCAGGACCTGAGTGGTGCGCTCTACCGACGCGGCTGAAGTGCCACAAAACGCCGCCACCTCGCAGCCGAGTTGGTGCAGCCACTTGGCGTGGTGCTTACCCATTCCCGAAGCACCAATTACCACCGCGCGCAACGGTTCCCCCATTCTGCTTCGCCTCCCTGCCGTCGTGCTGCCGTTACTGCTTGGCGCGGGCCAGCTTGGCCGTGGTCTCCCCACCGTTGATCACATACAGCAGCGGCGTCGGCCGATCCACGCCCTCGACGTATTCAGGGCGCGCCTGCCACGGCGTGCAGGACAGGACGTTGGCCAGGTCCATCCAGTACTCCAGCCGGGAGACCTTCAGGTCCCAGGTCATATGGAAGTGGTTGGCCGGCGCGAACTGCTTATACTCGCCCATTGTGGCATATTTGGGTACTACCCAGGTATGCGGCCAGGTCGCCGTCGAGGTCGCGCAGACAGCCTGGGTCAGCTCGTCGGGTAGGCTGACGGTAGTGGCTTCGTCCCAGATGAGCGAGAAGATATTCTGGGTGGCGCTGTAGGCCAACCGCCCGGCGATGCCGTCAAGCCCGGCCGGCGAGACGAAGAAGACCGAATTGCCGCCGCCGGGGAAGTAGAACTCGTCGGCGAGCGGGAAGCTGACCCTTGACATAATATCCTCGACGCTGGCGCCCGGCTCGGCTGCCCAGTCAAAGGAGGCGCTGCCGGAGTTGTCGCCATCCACCAGGCCCTTCCGCCGCCACAGCGCATCAGGCTCCGCATCGCCCAGCCCGAGTTTCTCGGCAAGCTGGTTGATCTCCCACGGCTCCCAGACCTTGCGGAAGTCCATAAACAGGGGCGGATTGCCGCCGCTGAGCCAGGTGAAGTAGAGCATGGTCAGCAGGCCCTGGGTGTCTGCCTCGGTAGCGAACGGGATCGGCTGCTTGCGGCCGGTGTGGTCGAAGCTGGAGTTAAAGAGCGACTCCATACCGTCAGCCACTGGCAGGGGAATACCGCGCGGGTCCGAGCCCCACTCGAGCTGGCTCATAAATCCGCCGCCGACGGCATTGAGGTCAGCCATTAGGTCCCGGACAATCAGGTACATCGCCAGGCTCAGGCGGAAGCGCCGCTCGTCGTCATCGTTACGCAGCTCGACCCGCTCCCCCACCAAGTCATCAACCCAGCCGCGCAGCTCGTCAAGCTCACCGGGATCGTAGGCCTGCTTGTTGAGCATATCGGCCAGCAGCTTCATATCCAGGCGGGTGATCTCCAGGCCCAGGATATTGCGCGTGGGGATGACGTGGGCCAGCGCCGTCTCCATACCCATCGAGTCGTGGCCGAAGATGACGACGCGCCGGCCTTTGAGGGAAGCATAGGTCATCGCGCCGTAGCACCAGTCCACCAGGGCCTCGGCAGTGCTGTCGGTCATCTGTGGGCTGGGGCCGGTATCGGGCCAGGTGCCCACGTTGATGTGTATCAGCTTGCCGTACTGCGAGATCGCTCCGCTGGCGGCGTGGACGAAGACTACCCCGGGCTTGGGCCCGGAGTTGCCGCAGGTTAGGTTGATGGGCATGTCCTGGGGGAACTGCTGGATTAGCGAGATCAAGCTGGGCTGCGGGAATGCCCAGGTGTCGGGGACGCAGACGATGGCATCCACGCCCTCGTCTTTGAACTGCCGCGCCACCATGTCCGCCTGCGGCTCGCCGTCTATCAAGATCGGCGAGTAGACGACGTTCACCGGTGTCCCGTCAGGCATATGAACACCCTCGGCGATCACGTTGGCGGTCATCTCGATGATATTGACACAGCGCTGGCGCGACTCCTGGTCAACCCGCGGGTCACTGGTGGCGCAGACTCCGAAGGTTGGTACCCCACCGACCACTTCAACTTCTGAAGCGAGACATCTGACGTTGCTCATTTTGCTACCCCCTTCAAATCGGTTAAGCCTGCTTAGTAAGCTGGCCGCATGCTGTGCGCCAGCAGGACAAGGCGCACTCATGGGAATGCGCAATATGCACTGTAAAACTAATTCGCGGTGGGCGCGCAATTATCCTCCTGCCTCTCACAGTTTGTTAAGTTTGGGGCTCTGAGCAGGTCCGCACACGCGCGACGGCGAATACTGTATAATAGTAGGCAAGAGATATGTCAACTCTGGTCAGGGAGGAATTATTGACGTTGGCATAGGAATTGCCGCTAACGTAGGTGCCCCGACTCAAGGGCACCCAAACTACCTGGGAGGTAAAGCGTATGAAAGTGTCGGTAAAGATGGTAGGAGTAGTCATAGTTGCAATCGCCATGGTGGCAGTACTGGTCGGCTGTCCGAAACAGCCCTCCGAGACCGCGATGTCGCGACCGCCCAAGCCTCGCGCCGTAGCGCCCGAGGGCGAAGCCGCAGCGCCGGTCGGCGAGCCCCAGACCCTGGCGGATGTGTGGACTAAGCTCAATGCGAACGAGAGTTATGCGTTGACTATGACTATGCCAGACGGGGAGGTCGTCACCCAGCTCGTGAAGCTGGAAGATGGCAAGCCGGTGAAAATGAGGATGAACGATCCGGAGGGCAGCGGCTTCGTCGTGATGGATATGAAAGAACAAGTCATGTATATGTGCACACTGGAGGAGAATATGGCCATGAAGATGGACATGGCGGGGGCGGCCGGCGAAGGTGGCGCCGCTTCGGACATGGCCGAGATGACGTTCGGCCCCGGCTCGATCCAGAGCGATGTGGAACTGAAGACCTCCGAGACGCTGGACGGAGTCGAGTGCTGGGTGGTTGAGACAACAACCAAGGGCGGGGATGAGGACACGGCGGCCAAGATCTGGGTGAACAAGGCCACGGGCCTGCTGGTGCAGATGGAAGCGGATGGGGACACCATCAAGATGGAGTACAGCCGCTTCAACGAAATCGCCGACAGCGAATTCGAGATGCCCGAGGGGATGGAAGTCACGGATATGAGCAAGATGGGAGAAGCAACGGGCGGCGAGACAGCGCCCTAATCCTGCTGTACCTACGGTGCAACCGACAATTAGCATCCGCAACGAGGCCGCCCTTAAGGGGGCGGTCTCGTCTTTCTGTCTCTGCCCTTCGACTGCTTCGTTGGCTACTGTGCCATTGCCACTAGCAGTGCGCAGGCATCGTACGCGGGGATTATGGACAGGCGAGACGCCTGTCCTACTGGATGGTCCCGCCGCGCATGGCATCAATCTCGCGTCGGCTGCGGGTGAGGTAGTCGCGCAGCTCCTCCAGGCCATATTCCCGGGCCAGGGCACGGGCGCTGATACCGGGCTGCTTGGCCCGCAGTACGAACCACTGCTCCCGCTGGAGCCACTTCTCCATCGCCACGTCCTCGCCCCGTTCCGCCAGCAGCTTGTCGCGCTTCTCGATATTGAAGTTCTCGTGGTAGATTCCTCTGTCGAGGTCCAGCGTGATACGAGTGATGTTGAGATCATCGCTTTTCTCGTAGAGTATCTCTTCGCCGGTGATGTCATAGACCAGGCAGTCAGCTCTTTGGGTGGCCGAGACGATGTAGTAGTGATGATTGAGCGTGTGAGCCTGGAGGCTGGTTCCTGCCGTGTAGGCGCTGGGCCAGATGACCAGCTCCGCATCCTGGTCGGCGAGGCGCTGCCAGACAGCAGGGAAGTTCACATCGTAGCAGATCGCCATTCCCACCCGGCCGAAGTCGGTCTCGTAGACACGAACTTCGCGGCCGATGTGCACCGGAGGGTCAAACTCGAGCTCTTCCCAGTACGGGTAGACCTTGTCATAGACGCAGACGATCTCACCGGCGCGATCCAGCAGGACCGCGGAGTTGAGCCGTCTATCGCCGCTCAGCCGGTCGAGTGGGCAGACCACGTAAATGCGATGCCGGCGGGCGATCTCGCTCATCAGGCTTATTGTTGGCCCTGCCAACGTCTCGCCACCTCTCTCCAGTTCTAGCCAGGCCTCGGGCAGCGCGATGATGTCCGCGCCCCGCGCGGCTTCAGCTTCCACCACTTCGCCAATCTCCTCCCGGCTCTTCCCCCGGGCAAAGCCGATGCTGACAACACGCACCGGGCGACCGAGAGTGTCTGTTGCCGTGTGTGAACTCGTCATATCGTTATTCCCCTATAGTGTGATCGCCTTACCGGTGGCGATGGAGCGGAGTGCTGCCAGCGAGACCCGCAACGCGATCAGCCCTTCCTTGCCGCCGGCGAACACCGGCTTATCATTGCGGATGGATGCGGCGAATGACGCGATTTCCTCGGCGATCATCTCCGCGCCGAGGTTGTCATAAGAAACCTGTTCGCCGCCCTCGGTCACTACAGTCAGCTTGTCGGCACCC
>JALGTU010000068.1 GCA_029821195.1 Candidatus Zipacnadia bacterium | reverse complement strand
TATCACCCAGGCGGACGATTATGTTCTCATCGGCGTCAATGTCGTCTTCGACATGAATGAATAGTCGAGAAATGCTGTACTTGACTGTTGGTGCGCTCAATCGGACTCCGTGCCTCTGAGACGTGGTTGCCGAGCAGTAGTTGTCGCCGTGGGGGTCATCAACCTGGGGCTGTCCCCAGTTGCCCTTGTTGGTGCGCCCGCCGTGGATATTGACGGGGATGACCGTGCCTGCGGGCAGCGCGAGTCCGCCGAAGGTGACGGTAGAGGTCGCCCACTGTCCGGCGGCGATGCGGTCGGGGCTCACCGAAACCCGGGGCAGGTCGAACAGAGTAGCATTGCGCGGTGGCTTGTACATTGTGCTTTCCTCCTGGAGTTTCTCGGTGATGCTTGTATGCTGTCTCACTCCGCCAAAAGCAGAGTTGATCAAGAAGGTTCTCTGCTACGGCGACTAGTCCTTCTGCACGAGGTAAATAGTATCAACTGCGGAGGTCTGTTCACCAATGACAGCGAACACTCGCTCTGCGCCATGATTCTGTGTGCTCAAGGAGCGCTGTGCGTATGAAGATATACCTGATGACCGACCTGGAGGGCGTGGCGGGCGTCTATAGCTGGGACAACAAAAGCGGCAGCAGCGACGACCCGCAGTTCGTTGAAGAACGCTTGCGGCGGCGCCGCTGGCTGGCCGAGGAGATCAACGCCACAGCCTGCGGCTTCTTCGACGGCGGCGCCAGCGACGTCTGGGCCTACGAGGGGCACGGCGACTCAATTGATATTGGGGTTATTGACCCGCGGGTGCGGGTGATCAAGGGTCGGGACCGTCCCGTCCCCTTCCTGGGTCTGGACGAGAGCTTTGCCGCGATCGGCTCAGTGGGTACGCATTCCAAGGCCGAGACCTTCGGCGGCTGTCTCTACCATACCGGCGGCAAGGACATCCGCGGCCAGTGGCTCAACGGCATCAGCGTGGGCGAGACCGGCTACCAGGCGTTCCTGGCCGGCTACTTTGGGGTGCCCTTCGTCTTCTGCGCGGGCGATGCCTGGGCGTGTAAGGAGATGGAGGAGCTGGTACCCGGCTGCGTGACGGTGCCGGTGAAGGTCGGCCTCAGCCGCCTGTCGGCGAAGACCCTCACCCCCAAGCGCTCCTGCGAGGTCATCTACCAGGGCGCGCTCGAGGCGGCCCAGCGTATTGACCAGGTCGAGCCGCTGAAGCTGGAGTCGCCCGTGGTCTTGCGCATAGAGTGGCGCACTCGGTTTTACGACCCCGAGAATCCGCCCGAGTTCAGCCGGGTGATTGACAGCCACACCGTGGAGATAGAAGCCGAGAATATGCGGGAACTCGTGGCCAGGGGCACCGATCCGGACTGGCGACCGTTCTGGCAGCAGTATCCCGAGTTCAGCGATTACCAAGCGTAGTCAGGAGCTCACTATGAAATTCTATCTGATGACCGATTTGGAGGGCGTGGCGGGCGTGTACCTGTGGGAGAATCGCGATGATACCAGCCTGGAGAACCACGAACGCCGCTGCCAGCAGCGGCGCTGGCTGGCTGAAGAGGTTAGCGCGGCGGTAGATGGCCTGTACGCGGGCGGTGCGACCGAGGTGATCGTCAACGACGGCCACGGAGCGGGCTACACCATTGACCTGGACCACATGGACCCGCGCGCCGAGGTAATCAACGGCCTCGACCGGCCCTTCTGGCTGCCGTATCTGGATGAGAGCTGCGCGGCCACCGGCATCGTCGGCGGTCATGCCAAGGCCGGCACGGAGGGCGCTTGCCTGTGGCACACGATGGGCGCGAGCATCCGCGAGTGGCGATTCAACGACATGGCGCTGGGGGAGATGGGCCTCCAGGCCGCCACCGCCGGCCATTTTGGCGTGCCCTTCGTCTTGTGCACCGGCGACGCCTGGGCCTGCAAGGAGATGGCGGATCTGATCCCGGGCGTCGTCACCGCCCCGGTCAAGTATGGCACCAGCCGCCTCTCCGCGCTGCACTGCTCGCCCGAGGAGTCCTGCCGCCGCATCCGCCAAGCTGCCGAGAAGGCGATGACTGTCATTGATCAGATCGAGCCGTTCAAGCTCGATAGCCCCATTCACTTCGTGGACGAGCGTTTCGAGCCGATCTTTGACGAAGAGAATCCTCCGGAGGGCTTCAACGTCATTGACGCCCACACGCGGGAGACCGAGGCGGCTGATATCATCGAGCTGATGTGCAAGATCTACGGCTACGATCCCAACTGGCGCCCGCTGGAGTTCACCCCAGCTTGGCAGAAGGGGCAGTAGGCTATGGGCACGAATAGGCGCTGCCTACCAGTGCCTGCGACTATCGCGCTTAGACTGGAGTAACACTATGAGTAAGTTCACGCCCTTTACCTTCCTGCATATCAACGATCACCATCTGGGCACGCCGAGGTCATACCGGTTCCGACCAGCCATCAACCGGCGCTGGGCGGCTATCAAAGGGCAGCTAGCACAGGTCGAGGCAGACTTCCTACTGGTTGGGGGAGACCTTACCCGAGATGGTGACACACACGAGTACGAATACCAGTTGGCCCGTGAGGACTTGGATACACTGCCGTTTCCCACATTCGTCATCGCCGGGAATATGGACGTAGGCAACAAGCATACCGACCGACAGGGGCCGCACCCCGAGCGTGACGACGTCTCCCTGAATGTTACCTCCGAGCGGCTCCGCTTGTTTGCTTCTTACTTCGGACCGATCAACTGGACTTTCGTGCATAAGGAAGTGCGCTTCACCGGCTTCTATGCAGCTGTTGCTGGTTCCGGTTTGCCCGAAGAGGATCGCCTCTGGCGCTTCCTGGAACGGCTACCCGACCTGCCCGACGCCCGCCACCACGTGGCTATGATGCATTACTGGCCTTATATGGAGAGTCCCGACGAGCCGGCCTGGGACATCACCGAGCCGGGGCAATACGACGACTGGTACTTCAGTATCAACCCACCCTATCGGGGCCGGATACTGGACCTCCTGGAAGCCTCCGCAGTTGATCTGCTGTTCTGTGGACATGTCCACACCGGCCGCCCGGTCGAAGTTATCCAGGGCATGCGCATCTACCGCACTCCGGCGGCGGGCAACACCGCCCAACTCGCCGAGCGCTGGACAGACGCAGAGACGCGGTACGGCTTCCAGCTTTGCGAGGTAACCGAGGCCGGAATCGAGGTCTCTTTTGTGGTCGGCGCCGACCAGTGCGAGGAGTTCGACAGCTACGGGCCCACTGGTCATCCCCGTATTGAGGATCGAGATTACTCCCTGGCTCGCGAGCAGCCTCCCCTCTCGCCCGATCCCTGGCTCACGCAAGACTAGCCTGCCGCAGAAGAGCAGTTCGTCGCCGTGCGCCGTTGTCTTTGTCGCCACTATCCACTAGCCACTACCCACTATTCGTTAAACCTATTCATCGCTATCTCAATGCCCTCACTGAGCAGGCACTCGACCGCCTCTGCCGCGCGCCGGGTCATCTCGTCGGCGGCTGCTTCTTCCTCCGGCTCGAAGGGAGAGAGGACAAAGGCCCGGGCATCGGTATCTGTGGGCAACCGCCCCAGGCCCAGCCGCAAGCGCGGGAACTCGTCGGTGCCCAGGTAGTCAATGATGGACTGGAGACCCTTCTGCCCGCCGGCGCTGCCGGAGCGGCGCAGCCGCAGCGCGCCTAGGTCGAGGTTGATATCGTCGCAGATGACCAGCAGGTCGGTGGGGGTGAGGTCGAAGTGCGTGCAGATGCGGGCTACCGCCCGGCCGCTATTGTTCATCCAGGTCATCGGCTTGACGACCAGGACCTCGGCGCCCCCGATCTTGCCCCGCCCGACGATCGCCTGCAGCATCCGCTGCGGCTCGGGGAGCCGGTGGCGCTCGGCGAGCACGTCAACCACGCGAAACCCGACGTTATGCCGGGTCTCAGCGTACTGCGGTCCCGGATTGCCCAAGCCTATAATGCAGCGCATAAGTGCTCCGCACTACTTGACTTCGTATATCACCATGTCCGGATCACCATGCCAGATATTATCCTCCTGCACGCCGCCGTCGTCAACCTTGTTCGGCCCCACGCCATAGAGCTTGTACTTGAGGTTATCCGGGCGTACGTAGGGGAAGTCCTGTCCGGTGAAGGGGTCCTTAGGCACTTCGGGGAGATATTTGGGCACGAGGTCAGCGAGTGTCGGCGGATAGCGGCCCTGGTGGGGCTGATGGTAGCGGTACAGCTCCAGGGCCGCCATTATCTGGGTGCCTCGCAACTCTACTTCTATCATGGCCTCCTTCCACAGCCAGCGCGCGAAAGCCTTGGCGTTAAAGAGGAAGGGATCAAGCTGGGCTATGGTTGACTCGGGCAGTTCGCTGTCGAGCGCCTCCCAGAGTGGCGACCTGGCTGTCTGCATAAGCTGCTGGTAATGACGCTCCCAGAGGTTGAGCGCTGTGGCTTTGTCAACTGCCGGAGGTTGGTCTATTTCTGGGCATATCTCTGCCAGCCTCTTGATCTCTTCTTGCGGGATTGTGCCTGCGTACCAGTCCTCACAATCCCACCGGTTCCGCCAAGTCTCCATGGTCACCGTTTTCCAGAGCGAGACGTGCTGTTTGTCAAACTCCCCCATGAATCGGACGATCTCTGAGAGCACCTCTGCTGGCGGACGGGCGACAACCCACTGATGCCCAATCCACTTCTGCATGCTATGAAGCGTTATGGCCTTCATCGCCATGCCCACCAGCCGGTGTATCCGGAATCCGCCCTGGCAAAGGCGATCACTGAGCGTAAGTGCCTGTTGGTAGGCTCCCAGGGTCTGGCTGTGTTCATTGTTCACCTGATGGAGGAGGGCCTTGGCGGCAAGAACACTCGCGAACATTTTGGCGCGGGACAATGTTCTCTCGCTCTGGAAGGGCCCGTGCGTCTGCAGTCCATCGTAAGGTACTACGAAATGCTTACTCAGGGCCATGTCAAGCCGGGCCAGAGCTGGCTCAAAGGCAGCAACGGCCTCTCGGAGCTGCTCCTGTGACAGGTTGCGCGCGCCACGCCAGATGACGAATCAATTTCTGGGCTCTCCGGGGGCAGTAGTTCGATCGCCGCCAGCAGGTCATCCCAGCCGTTGTCCTCCGGCATCAGCCACAGCTCGGTGGGATGAGGGATGCTGCTTAGGGGAACTTGCGCCGGCTGCTCGTCTCCTGGGGCTGGTTGTCCGGCGACCAGCAGAGCCAGTACAGCTAACACAACAATAGCGTGCCGCGCGACGGATTTCATTTGCCTCACCCCACTGACAATCTTTGGCGTTGCTCGCTATTTTAGACACCCGACGCGCCTGAAATGTGCCGCCCAACGCAAAGCCCCCCGCAATGCGGGGGGCTGAGGTGTGGGGACAGCCTGCTACTCGCTCTCTTCTTCTGCTTCCTCTGCGGCGGCCCCTTCCTCGGCGGCCTCTTCCTCCCCCTCTGCCAGGGCCAGCTCTTCCTCTTCCAGGGGCACCTCTTCGAGGCCCTCGAGCAGCTCTTCCTCTACCCGGGTTTCGAGGTCTTCATCTGTGATGGGCGGGGCAATAGAGACCAGCGCGTCGCTGGGGTCAGCGAGGATCTCCACATCCGCCGGGACGTCGAGCGTCTCGACGTGGAGGGTGTCGTTAATCTCCATCCCCGTGATGTCCGCGACGAAGTGGTCGGGGATATTGGTGGGCAGGCACTGCACCTGGATCTCGTGCATAATCTGGTCCACCACGCCGCCTTCGATCACCCCGGGGGATTCGCCCTCGATACGGATGGGAACCGTAACTGTGATCGCCTGGGTCAGCGAGATCCACTGGAAATCAACGCTCAGGGGCGCGCGGCTGACGGGATGGCGCTGGACCTCCTTGACGATCGCGGCCGTGTCTTTCTCAACTTCGACGCCCTCGATGCGCAGGTTCAGCAAGACGTTAAGCCCCTGCTCGGTGCGCAGAGTCGCCTCCAGCTCGTCCCGGGCGACCGCAATAGGCATGGTCTCCTTGTCCAGCCCGTAGGCTACTCCGGGCACGACATCTTTTTTCCGCAGGCGGCGCGCCGGGCCTTTGCCGACCTCCGCACGCCGCTGGGCTTCCAGTGCTACCTGTTCCATTTATAACTACCTCCTCTTGACAAGCTCCACGTCAGTGGTGCGTTTAGGGCCAGCCTTGAAAGCTTCGCGCCGCGAAGCTTCCTGCGACAGGCCCCTCCGAGAATGCTATTGTACAGACTGCGCTACGCCGCCGGAGGGGCCGTGTCGAGCGTAGCGAGGCCGGCCCGCGTCGTACTCCGCGACTGTCGTTCCTCAATTCCCTGGATTAGAACATCCGCTTCTGGCGGGCGGCCCGGTTGGATAGGATCGCGCTCACCGAAGCGTCTTTGTGGATGTTGGCGATGGCCTCCGCCAACAGCGGTGCCAGACTGAGAACATCCATCTTTTCCAGCCGTTTCTCCGCCGGAATCGGGATCGAGTTGGTCACCACTACGCTCTTGATGAAGTCCTGGGCCAGCCGTTCGGGGGCCGGATCGGACAGTATGGCGTGGGTGGCGGCGCAGTGCACCTCAGCGGCGCCGTGTGCCATAATGAGCTTGGCCCCTTCGAGCATCGTCCCGGCGGTGTCAATCATATCGTCGAGCATTATCACCCGCTTGCCGTGCAGGTCGCCGATGACCTCCACCACGCTGACTTCGTTGGTGCGGGGCCGGCGCTTGGCCACCACCCCGATAGTGGCGTGCAGGTCGTCGGCCAGCTCCATCGCTTCCTGAGCAGCGTTGGGGTCCGGGGCTACCACCACCACGTCATCGCCGTGCAACCCCTTGGTCACAAAATAGTCAGCCATTATGCGGCGGGCCGGCAGGTGATCCACGGGAATGTCAAAAAAGCCCTGAATCTGGTCGCTATGCAGGTCCACGGCCAGCACCCGGTCGGCCCCGGCGGTGGTTATCAAGTTCGCCACCATCTTCGCCGTAATCGGCTCGCGGCCCTTGGCCTTTTTATCCTGGCGGGCGTAACCGTAATACGGTAATACCGCAACGATGCGCCCGGCGCTGCCCCGCTTGAACGCATCGAGCATTACCAGGAGCTCCATGAGGTTCTCGTTGACCGGGCGGCAGGTCGGCTGGATGACGAAAACGTCGGTGCCGCGCACGCTTTCGTTGATCTTTACCAGGACCTCGCCGTCGGCAAAGCGGCTCACCTTGATGTCGCCGAGCTCCGTGCTTAGTTGCTGAGCAATCGCTTGGCTCAGTTGAGAATTAGCGTTCCCACAGAATAGCCGCATCTGTCCGTGGAGCACTTCAGACACCTTCTTTGCGCTCGGTCATTTGCTGGACTTGAAAGGGCCAACTGCTGCCGGATTGCCGGTGAGTACTGCTGGCTGGGGCGGCAGGATTCGAACCTGCGAATACGGGATCCAAAGTCCCGCGCCTTACCACTTGGCTACGCCCCAGCTTGGGCTACTGCTCCTGCAAGTGGCGCTGCGCAATGGCGATGTGCTCGGGCTTGTCTAGGTCGAAGCCGATCTCCGCGTAGGGCGAGTCTACTACCATCGCCTGGCAGCCCAGGATTTGCCCGGCGCGCTCGACGATGTCAGCAACCGCCAGCCGGCCGGTGATGTAGCGCCAAATAAACCTGCTGCCCAGCATTCTGGCCAGGCGGATGGGATTTTTGCGGCCGGCATAAGCGGTCTTGAGCCGCTGGCCCTCGCGCCGGATGAAGTCACGACTCAGCAGGGCCAGGTTGCCGCCGATGAAGCTGCCATCGCGCAGGCGGACCACCACGTGGTCCTCGGTCCCGTATAACAGTTCTGCGCGTTCGGCTCTGACCATACTGTAACACAATTCCGCGCCGCTGTCGAGTGCTTCTGCTACAAAGTGGTCCACCGCCTCGGCGGTCAGCAGGGCCAGGTCACAGGTGGCCAGCAGCGTGTGCTCGTGGCCGGTGTGATAGTCCAGCCCGGCGGTGATGGTGTCCACGAAACTCTCGCCACTCGACTCGGTCCAGGCGACGCCTGCGGGCAGGATCTGCTGGACGGGCGAATCCGGAGCTGTCACCACCACTACGTCGCTGACGCGCTGCGCCTGCTGCAAAGCGTCAATGACGCGGTTGACCAGGGGTTGCCCGGCCACTTCCAGCATCGCCTTATGCGGTACGTCGGTCGCGGCGGCCACGGGGTCGGGTTGCGTCCCAGCCGCCAGGACCGTCGCAGGCACGGACCTTGCCTCGCTCATAGTCTTTCTCCCCCCACAAGGAAAACGAACGGTACGATGGGCGCCCCGCCGGTCGAACGGTGGACAGGCGGGGGTTCGACAGGCTCACCCCACAGACGCCTGTCCTACCGATGGGAACTTAGGTATACTGGCTCGACGGCGACTGCCGCGTAGCCGGTTTCGTGCATTCGCTCAGTGGCACCTTCCGCGTGCGCCAAATCTGCGCATATTGCGAACAGTGCCGAGCCTGAGCCACAGAGCCGGGCGGGATGGCCGGCCGCGGCGGTCAGCCGCTCCTGCAGTCGGGCAACCTCCGGCCAATGCGAATATACCGCGCGTTCGAAGCAATTGAATAAGTGCCGGTCAGAAGCGAGCTGGCCCGCGGACAGGGCTTGCTGCGCCGCAGCCGTTATCTGCCCGTCAGTGAAATCCCCGCCTTCTAGCAGTCTGTATGCCTCCGTGGTCGAAACAGCCATATCCGGCCACGCCACGACCAGCGCGTGACCTCGCCACTGCGCCGCGACCGGCTGGACAGTCTCGCCCCGGCCAGAGATAACTGCGGTGCCGGCACCCAGGAATAGTGAAACGTCGCTGCCTAGCTCAGCGGCCATCTCGTGGAGGGCCGCGTCGGCGGGCCGGTGCTCAGCCAGCGCTGCTAACCCGAGCAGCGTCGTGGCGGCGTCACTGCTACCGCCACCCAATCCGCGTCCGGCGGGAATATGCTTGACCAGACTGATATCAACGCCCGCCGGGCTGCCCACGCCTCGGATGAAGAGCTCCGCCGCCTGGTAGCAGAGATTCTCGGGGCCTTCCGGCGCCCACTGGCCTGAGACGCGGATTGTTATCCCGCCGTCGGTCGGGCGTAGGGTCAACTCATCCGCCAGCGAGATGCACTGCACCAGGCTGCGCAGCTCGTGGTAGCCGTCCGGGCGCTTGCCCAGGACCTCGAGGGTCAAGTTGACCTTGGCGAAGGCGCGCAGCATTACCTGATCGTGACTGGCTGGCATGGCTAGGTTCCTTGGGGGAGACGGTGCAGGGCATTGCCCAGGGCGATGAATTCGGCAAAATCGAGTGTCTCGCCGCGCCGAGTGCCATCAATGCCCACCTCAGCCAGAAGAGCTTCAACTTGCTCGGCGGACAGATCCAGGATAGTAGCCGTCTTCAGGGAGTTGCGCAGCGTCTTGCGCCGGTGGGCAAAAGCTCCCCGCACGGCGGCGAAGAAGGCCACTTCTGATTCTACCCCGTCAGGAGGCTCGGGCCGCAGCGTCATGCGCAACGCTTGAGAGCTGACCTGCGGCGACGGCCAGAAGGCCTGTGGTGGCAACGTCGCCAGTCTCTGTATCTCAGCCGCGTAGTAGCGGCAGAATATTGTCAAAGAGCCGTACTGTTTGGTGCCCGGTTGGGCCCGGAGCCGCTCGGCGACCTCCTGCTGGACGGTGATGACTAATCCGGCGAAGCCAGGATGCGTCTCGAAAATCTTCTCTAGAATTGGCGATGTGATATAGTAGGGCAGATTGCCCACTGCGACGGTGTCCGGGCCGGCGAGGCCAGTCAAGTCCGCCGCCAGAAAGTCGCCCTCGCGTATCGCGACCGGCTCGCAGTCAGAAAACAGCCAGTGCAGAATCTCGCAAAGCTGCCGATCCGTCTCAAAAGCAATGATCTCCCGGTTGTCCTCCGCCAGCGGCACAGTCAGCGCGCCCAGACCCGGACCGATTTCAACAACGCGCTGCGGCGCGAACTCCTCGACCGCCGCGACCAGGCGCTGAGCGACAGAGCCGTGCATCAGGAAGTTCTGGCCGAGCGATTTGCGGGGCCGGAAATTGAAATGCCGCCTCAGCCAGTGCGTGCGGCAGCCCAGCGGCATCTGGCGGACCTCTTCGGGCGTCGGAGTGCCTGTTTCCACCTGTGCTACGAGTTTACTTGGGGGATGCTTTCGTGTCAAGTTAGGGACAGTAGCTAGTGGATAGTGGCCAGTGGATAGTGAACGGCGGCGGCCTCATCCCCGGCCCCTCTCCCTGCAGGAGAGGGGAGAGTCGGCGCGGGCGATTGAAGAAACTGGGGATGTGATATATAATGTGATCAGGAGGCCGGGTCAACTATCTTGGCGCGGTGCTGGACCTGGCAGACTGTATGCCCACAGACATAGACACCACAATTGAACGCGTTACCGAGTACTGGCCGGAGGCGGATACGGCGATGCTGCGGCGGGCGTATGAGTTTGCCGCCAAAGCCCACGAGGGCCAGAAGCGGCTGACCGGCGATCCGTACATCAGTCATCCGCTGGCGGTGGCTAACATCCTCGCCGAGATCCAGGCCGACCCGGCCAGCATTGCCGCGGCGCTGCTGCATGACACCATCGAAGATACCAGTATTGTGATCGAGGATATCCAGGCCGAGTTCGGCGACCAGATCGCGCACCTCGTCGAGGGCGTCACCAAGCTGACTCAGCTTGACTTCTCCAGCCGCCAGGAGCAGCAGGCGCTGAATCTGCGCAAGATGTTCCTGGCAATGGCCGATGATATCCGCGTGATAATGATCAAGCTGGCCGACCGGCTGCACAATATGCAGACGCTGGAGCCGCTGGCGCCCGAGGACCAGGAGCGTAACGCCCTGGAGACGCTGCATATCTTCGCGCCGATCGCCCATCGGCTGGGGATCTGGCGGATCAAGTGGGCGCTGGAAGATCAGGCGCTCAAGTACCTGGAGCATGACGCGTACTTTGATATCGTCGAGAAACTGGGCCAGACCCGGGAGGCCCGGATGGCGCAACTGGAGTCGGCCCGCCAGGAGTTGGAGGATGCGCTGAAAGACGCCGACGTAACGGCCTTGGTGCAGGGGCGGGCCAAGCATATCTACAGCATCTATACTAAGATGAAGGAGCAGCAGATTGATTTCGGGCAGATTGCCGACCTGATGGCGCTGCGGGTGATTACCGATAGCGTTGACCAGTGCTACGCGGCGCTGGGGGTGGTGCACTCAACCTGGATGCCGGTGCCGGGGATGTTCACCGATTATATCGCCAAGCCCAAGTCCAACGACTACCAGGCGCTGCATACCAAAGTCTTCGGCCCGGACAAGCAGCCGATGGAGGTGCAGATCCGTACCAGGGATATGCACCGGCGCGCCGAGTATGGCGTGGCCGCGCACTGGCGCTATAAGGAAGGACGGACCGATCCGCAGGCTGACCAGCAGATCTCGTGGGTGCGGCAGGTGCTGGACCTGGAAACCGACCTGGAAGAGCACCACGAGTTCCTCGAGCTGCTCCAGCTCGACCTGTTCCAGGACCAGGTGTTCGTCTTTACGCCCGGCGGCGACGTAATTGACCTGCCCCGGAGCGCGGGGCCGATTGACTTCGCCTACCGGATCCATAGCGAGGTCGGGCATCACTGCACCGGTGCGCGGATCAACGGCAAACTGGTGCCACTGGATTATGAGTTCCAGAACGGGGACATCGCCGAGATCATCACCTCGCCCAACGCGCGACCCAGCCGGGACTGGCTGGGGCTGATCAAGAGCAGTCGCGCCAAGGCTAAAGTGCGCAAGTTCCTGCGCCAGCAGTCCGAGCAGGAAAATATCCAGATCGGGCGCCAGGAACTGGCGCGCGCCTTCGCCAAGACCAGGGAGCTGGCCGGCCAGAGTCCCAACGAAGAAGTGCTGGCGCCGGTGGCCGAGCATCTGGACTATCCCAGTGCCGATAGCCTGCTGGCGGCCGTCGGTTACGGGGAGGTGGAGCCGGACACGGTTGTTGATCACCTCGTGGAGGGACTCGATCGGCGCCCGCTAACGCTCAGCGAAGAGGTGCAACTGGCCCTGCCGGAGGTGGCTGAGCCGCGGGCGAGCGGCGAAGGGATGCTGGTCACGGTCGAAGGGATCTGCGGCGTGCACTCGCGCCTGGCTAAGTGCTGTAATCCGCTGCCGGGTGACGATATCACCGGCTATATCACCCGCGGCACCGGAATGAGCGTGCATCGGACTGACTGCAAGAACCTCCAGTACCTGCTCAACAAAGAGCCGGAGCGGATCGTTGACCTCGACTGGGCGACTGGCGACCGTGAGGCGAAATTCCGCGCCAGCATCGAAATCCTGGCCTCCGATCGCGTGGGGTTGCTCTCGCACATCACCGCCATCGTCAGCGATTGTGACATCAATATCGCCGCCGCGCAGGTCAATGCCGAGGGGCGGGAATTCGCCCGCCTGCTCCTGACGCTGGATATCACCAACCGCCAAGACCTCGATCGCTTGATAGACCGGCTCAGCAAGCTCATTGATGTGATCAGCGTCCGGCTAGTCCCCCTCGCCAGTGCTTCGTAAGAGCGGCTGCGCGCCCCTCCAGCAACTTTTCCCTCGCTCGTTGTTCTAAATGCTAAGATGTATCGGTGTGACGGGCGTCTCGTCCGGTGATCTCAGGGACAGGCGAGACGCCTGTCCTACCGGTAGTATGGCTAGCGTCCAGAGAAGATTCTCGGTGCCGAGGAGTTGCTGCGGTGCAAGTTCCCTTGATGGATCTCAAGGCTGAGTACGAGGTGCTGAAGCCTGAAATTATCGAGGCAATTGACGAGGCCATCAGTTCAATGCAGCTCTTCCTGGGGCCCAACGTCCAGGCCCTGGAGCAAGAATGGGCGGAGCTGTGCCAGGTGGAGCATGCCATCGGCGTCGGCAGTGGGACCGATGCGCTGATCATCGCGCTGAAGGCCCTGGACATTGGCCCGGGCGATGAGGTCATCACTGTCGGCTGGACGTTCATCGCGACCATCGAAGCTATCGTGCTCGTCGGCGCGCAGCCGGTCCTCGTGGACATCGAGCCTGATTGCTTCTGCCTTAGCCCCGAGCTGTTAGAGCAAGTCGTTACCCCGCGCACGCGCGCTATCATCCCCGTGCACATATACGGTCATCCGGCCGATATGGATGCAATCAACCAGGTGGCTGCTGCTCACGACCTCAAGGTAATCGAAGACTGTGCCCAGGCGCACCTGGCCGGGTATCGGGGTCGTCCGGTCGGCAGCCTGGGAAACTGCGGCATTTTCAGCTTCTATATGAGCAAGAACCTCAGCGCCTACGGCGAGGGCGGGATGATCACCACCGACGACGACGGGCTGGCCGAGAAGACTCGCCTGCTGCGTAGCCACGGCTACACCTCCAAGTACGAGCACGCGCTGATCGGATATAACAGCCGACTCGACGAGCTCCAGGCGGCGATTCTGCGCGTGAAGCTGAAGCGGCTGGACTGGGGCACCCAGCGGCGGCGCGAGCAGGCGGCGAAGTACGATGAGCTGCTGGCTGAGTTGCCGATTGCCTTGCCCGCGGTTGCCCCCCACGCCACGCACGCCTATCACCTCTACACCATTCGGACTTCCCAGCGGGAGGCCCTAACTGCCCACCTCGAAGCGCACGGGATCGCCTTTGCCACTCACTATCGCTACCCCGCTCATACTCAGCCGGCCTGCCGGCCCTACGGCCTGCACCGGGCTAACTTGCCCGAGACTGAGAAGGCCGCCGGCGAAGTCCTCCAACTGCCCCTGCACCCCTACCTGTCCGACGAGCAGATCGAGTACGTCGCCCAGACCGTGGGCGAGTTCTTCGCCTGAGGCACTCATACGGGCACCAGCTTGGTAGGAGCGACATTCTTGTCGCGATGTTGCCCTGAGCAAAACAAATCGCGGTGCTGGGGTGTATAATAGAGGTAGGTGTCGCATACGTCGTGCGCATCATCTCTGATGAGGTGGGACTGCCATGTCTCCGCACCGCGCCGGGCTGTGGGCTGTATTTATCATTCTCCTCTGCGTAACATCCCTGACAAGCGCCGAGCAGGTCACCGTCACTGGGCAGGTTCTCGGGCCGGAGGGTCTGCCCATGGCGGGGGCGAGGGCCTTTGTGCTGTACCGCCAAGTCGGTGTCGAGAGGGCGTTCTCGGTCGTCGAGACTCTCTCGGATGCTGACGGGCGCTTCTCGCTCAGCTTCGACTCGCGCAAACCAGAGCGGCAGGTTCAGGTCGGTGCGATGAAAGAGGGATTCGCGCTGGACTGGGGCCGGGTCGAGCCGGGTGGCCAGGTGATGCTTCGGCTAGGCGCAGATCCCGTGACCTGTCGCGGAACCGTGATGAGCCCGGCCGGTGTGCCGATTAGGCGGGTGCAAGTTACCATAGGGATGCTCGACCGTCCGCACGAGGAGAGGACCCGGCGGCACCTCGTTTTTGCGCAGGCCAGATTGCTGTACGCCGTGACGGACGAAGCGGGCCGGTTCGAGTTCTCCGGCTTGCCGGAGGAAGCCGGTATCAGCCTGAGAGCGGAGGCAGAAGGCTGGGCGACACGAGTGATCGGCAACGTCGTGCCCCCCACGGTATTCGCGCGCGACCAGGATATCGAACTCGTGCTGCAGCGGGAAGC
>JALGTU010000067.1 GCA_029821195.1 Candidatus Zipacnadia bacterium | reverse complement strand
TCCAGCGGCGCTTTGATGACTTCCCGCTGCCCGCTCAACGCCAGTTGCACGGCCTGGACGACCTGATCCACCGCCCCAGGCGGCAGAAACACATCCACCTCGGGCAATTCGTCCAGAAGTTGCTTCTGGTAGCGTTGGGGCAGGCAGCCCGCGCAGATCAGCGCTTGCAGCTTTCCCTCTTTCTTCAGTTCGGAGACGTCCAGGAGCGCTGCGATCGCTTCGTCCACCGCCGGCTCGATAAACGCGCAGGTATTGACGATCGCCACCTGTGCATCTGCCGTATCCTCGACAACCGGATACCCAGCCTGCTCCAGCAGCCCCAGCATTACCTCCGAATCAACCAGATTCTTCGGACAGCCCAACGAAACGAGGGCAACAGAGGGCTTCATGACGGCTCCATTGCGAAATATGAGGCAGTAGTGGTGGTGGTAGTTGGGGACGAAGACTTTGGGGTAGCCCCAGATGCCGAGCTGCTTGGAGTCCTGGCACCAGATGCGCTCGCCCTGGAAGCTCAGCGACCGGCTGATGCGCCGGGCCAGGTCCCACGCCAGCGGTACGACGTACCCGTCAGGCACTCGCAGATTCTGCACCACCACGACCATATACCTATCGCGCTTGAGCAGCTTCTGGCACTGATCAAAGACGCGGCCCAGCGCCTCGATGAACTCCTCGTAATCTTCCATATTGCCCAGGTCCCGCTCTTTTTCGGAGTAGTGGGTATCGAGACCCGCCTGGGCACGCTGCTTGTGCGCAGAGTGGACCCCGCCGCGGCTAGTGCGCAGCATATTCCAGTACGGCGGCGAGGTGATGATGAAATCGAATTCAGGAAGGTCACCCCCGGCACGCATAAGGGAGTCACGACCGACAGGCGAGACGCCTGTCGTACCGGCCTGTGCCGGAGGTTTGACAAGCTCACCGCGAGGCGCAATGCAGTCCTGCCACAGCGCCGAGTCAGTCAGCCGGCAGGCATCACCGGTGATGACCTGAGCGTGGCCGTTTGCCTGAAGCTCTGCCAGTCGTTTGCCGGTTACCTCGGCGTAGCGCGACTCCAGCTCTATGCCCACTGCTCGCCGGCCCTCCTCCAGGCAGGCAATCAGCGTCGCGCCGCTGCCGCAGAACGGGTCGAGCACCCACTCCCCGGCCTTGGTGAAGAAGGTGACGAAGTCGGCGACCATCTCCTCGGGGAAGCGGGCGGGGTGCAGCTCGGTCTGCCGATTGCGATGATAGCGCCGCGAGTCGCAGACAAACCACGACTTGGTCCGCTTGATCCACTCGGTGCCCGTCAGGTCATTGAGCGTATTTTCCGAGCGCCGGACCGGCTTGCTGGGTTTTTGCCGTGCGGCCACTGCTGTCTTGTCGTAGTGAACCACGAAGAGGGGCTCCTCTCTCCGGCTCTGTTCTGTGGAAGCGGCACCCTCCTGTGCGCCGTAGCTCTAACGGAGGTGTCTGCCCCGACCGAATCGCCCCTACAAACGGCAAGGGCACGCCTACGCCTCAAACTCGCTATTCCGCGCGTCGTCGGTTTGGTGCTGGCCGCCGGGCTCGTCTGTGAAGCTGCCCACCGTGTCTTCGAGCATCGCCAGACTCCCGAGAACCTCGCGGGGCTTGGAACCTTCGTGGGGCCCGACGATGCCTCTTTGCTCCATCATATCAATCAGGCGGCCGGCGCGGGCGTAGCCGACCTTGAAGCGACGCTGCAGCATGGATACCGAGGCCTGCTGCTCGCTAATGACGTACTCCACCGCGGCGTTGAACAGTTTGTCACTGGTCTCCATCTCGGCGGAGAAGTCATCTTCGTCAGCGGGCGTGTGGGGAATTATCTCAAACTCCGGCTCGCCCTGCTCGCACAGATGGCTGACTACCTTGGCGATGTCATCCCGATTGACGAATGAGCCCTGGAGGCGGCGGGGCTTGGGGGCATCAATTGGCGAATACAGCATATCGCCGGAGCCGATGAGCCGCTCCGCGCCGATGGTGTCCAGGATAGTGCGGGAGTCGTGGATTGAAGGGACGGCTAAGGCAATGCGGGAGGGCATATTGGCCTTGATATTGCCGGTGATGATATTGACTGCCGGGCGCTGCGTAGCTACCACCAGATGGATACCCGTGGCCCGGGCGAGCTGGGCGATGCGGCAGATTGAGTACTCGAACTCCGCGCGGGCCTGCATCATCAGGTCGGCCAGCTCATCAATGATGATGACCACGCGGGGCAGGGGCTCGAACTCATCGGCGGCGTGCTGCTTGGGCATCTGAGCCAACTCGTTATACTCGGTGATGTTGCTGACGCCCTTGAGCGCGAATTTGTCGTAGCGCTTCTCCATCTCCTTGATCGCCTGCGTCAGTACACTGGCGGCCTGCTTCACACTGTAGACCACCGGTGACATCAGGTGGGGAATACCGTCGTAGATGGCCATTTCCACTCGCTTGGGATCAATGATGATGAATTTGAGCTCGTCCGGGGCATGCCTCATAATCAGGCTCAAGATGACCGAGTGCAGGCAGATGCTCTTGCCTGCGCCGGTCGCGCCGGCGATCAGCAGGTGCGGCATCGGTACCAGGTCGGTCACTATTGCCTCGCCGGCGATGTCACGGCCGAGCGCAATGGGCAGCACGCCCTTGTGCTGCTGGAACGTGTCGGTCTCCATTATGCCGCGCAGGCTGACCAGCGTTCGATGCTCGTTGGGCACCTCGATGCCGATCGCTGACTTGCCGGGGATCGGCGCTTCAACCCGCACGTCCACCGCTGCCAGGCTCATCGCCAGGTCATCGGCGAGGCGGGTAATCTGGTTGACGCGGATGCCCTTCTCTGGCTCGACCTCGTAGCGCGTGAGCACCGGCCCCCGTTCGTAGTGGGTGACCTTGGCGCTGATGCCGAAGCTGTCCAGGGTGTCTTCGAGCTTGATGATGCGCTCGGCAGTCTCCTGCTGCATCTCGCTGGTCTGCTTGTCCATACCCTCTTTGCGCAGCAGGGTCAGCGGGGGGGGCACGAAGCCGGTGGGAGTGCTCATCAGCGTAAGCTGCGGCTTTTCGGGAGCAGCCTTGGATTTGGCTGTGGTCGTTGTGGGATTGCTGCGCCGGGGATGCGGGGGCGACTTGGGCTTCGCTACCCTCTGCCTTGGCTCGCCTGCAGGCGCTGGCGCAGTGCTGTCCTCGTCGTCTTCCAGGTCTACGCGGGAACTGGCTGAGTCCTCGCTGCGCCGGGGGCGTCGGCGGCGAACCGTCTTTTCGGCACGGGTGCGCAGATCGCGGTCCCGGCGGGGAGATTTGCGCCCCAAGGCCTGGCGAGCGTGAGTGCTGCTGTCGGCTACCACCGAGGCAGTGTTTGTGACCAGGTTGCGTATGGAGACACGGGTAATCAATAGCGCGGCGATTACGACAAGTGCCATCACCAGGATGTAACTGCCCCACAGGCCTATTACCTTGATGAATAGCCAGCCGAAAACCGCACCGACGAAGCCGCCGCCGACGCGTACGGCGTCGGGCGCGAAGAAGACTTCCAGGGGAATGAATAACTGGCGCAGAACGATGATTACCACAAACAGCAGGCCCAGTCCGGTGACGGTGCGCATATCCCCGAGGTCGCGTCGCTCCAGCATATACAAGACGCCGAGCACGAACAATATGCCGGGGATAAGATAAGCGCCGACGCCGAAGGCCAGAAGTAACCCCTGGGAGACTATGCGCGGGAGGTATCCGGTGTCGTGGTGCCCATAGATAAGACTGACCAGTATGACTGCACCCAGTGCGGCGAGGCTGATGCCAATTATGTCGCGCTTCAGCCGGTCATCGTGCCGATCACGTGCCATCCCTGTCACCCTCCGAGTCTTCGAAGTAGTCTGCATCGTCAGGCGGGTGAGTATCCCCTAGCCCGCTGGCTAGTATAGTCATTATAGCACAAATGTCGGCTGCACGGAAGGGTGTACCTCGCCCAGTCGGCGTGCTGTTGACAGTGGGGTGGGCCAAAGGTACACTGAGCACCAAGGCCCGGGACCCTCTAGTAGCTCGCACTCAGGGAGTCAACCAGTGCGCGTCAGCCTGTTTGATTACGATCTGCCGCCGGAATTGATCGCCCAGTATGCCCTGGAAGAGCGCTCCGCCTCCCGGATGTTGGTGCTGGAGCGGGCTAGTGGCAGCATCGGGCACCGCCAGTTCACCGACCTGCCCCAGTACCTGGCGGCGGGCGACTGCCTGGTCATAAATGATACCCGGGTGATCCCGGCCCGCCTGCTCGGCCACCGCGCCACCGGCGGCGAAGCCGAGCTGCTGCTCCTGCGCTCAGTCAGCGACGGCCACTGGGAGGCGCTGGCTCGACCGGCCCGCCGTCTGCGCGTGGGGGAGACAATCAGCTTCGGTGGGAAGATCAGCGCGACGGTGGTGGCGGAACGGCCCGCAGGGGTGCGCGTCGTACGGCTGGAGTGCGCCGGCGATCTGATGACCGCGCTGGACCGGGTCGGCCAGACGCCGCTGCCGCCCTACATCCGCCGCGACCAGAAACCCCGGGGAGAGTCATCCGCGGCACAGATGGCTCAGGAACGACAGGACCGCAAGCGCTACCAGACGGTCTATGCCCGGGTCCGGGGAGCAGTCGCCGCGCCGACCGCGGGTCTGCACTTCGACGAGGATATGCTCCAGCGGTTCGCCGAGCAGGGCGTCGGGATTGCCCGAATAACCTTGCACGTGGGCCTGGGGACCTTCCGTCCGGTGCAGACCGAGACCGTGGAAGACCACCGGATGGACGCGGAAAGCTACGAGGTCAGCTCCGAGGCAGCTCGCACCATCAACAACTACCGGGCCGCCGGGGGCCGAGTGGTTGCCGTGGGCACGACTGTGGTGCGCACACTGGAAACCGTCGCCGACGAGTCGGGCCGGGTCCGCGCTGGCCGCGGTGAGAGCGAGTTGTTTATATACCCCGGCCACAAATTCCGGGCCGTGGACCTGCTGCTGACCAATTTCCACCTGCCCCGCTCGACGCTGCTGATGCTGGTCAGCGCCTTTGCCGGCCGGGAGAAAGTGCTCCAGGCCTATCAGGAGGCGGTGGAGCGCCGCTACCGCTTCTACAGCTACGGCGACTGCATGTTAATCCTTTGAATCTGGACTGTCGGAAAACTGCATGGACTTTGAAATAGGTGCCCACGACGCAAACTCATCAGCCCGCACGGGCCGGTTGGTGACCGCCCATGGCGTAGTGCAAACGCCCGCGTTTGTGCCCTGCGCCAGCCGCGGCGTAGTCAAAGCCTGCTCGCCGAAGGATATCGCGTCGGTCGGCGTGCAGGCGGTGATGTGTAATGCCTTTCACCTGTTGATCCAGCCCGGTGTGGAGACAATCAAACAGGCCGGTGGACTGCACAGGTTTATGAACTGGCCGGGTGTAGTTGCCACCGATAGTGGCGGCTTTCAGGTCTTCTCACTCGCCGAGCCGAAGAACATCACCGACAAGGCAGTCATCCTGCCCTCGCCGCTGGATGGCCGCCAAATTGAGCTGACCCCCGAGTTGTCCATCGAGATACAAAACCAGCTCGGGGCCGACATCATAATGGCTTTCGACGAGTGCACCTCCTACCCGTGCTCCTACGAGGATGCCGCTGGTTCAATGGAGCGTACGCTGCGCTGGGCGGAGCGCAGCAAGGCCGCCCACAGCAATTCGGAGCAGGCGCTGTTCGGCATCATCCAGGGCAGCGTCTATCCCGACCTGCGCGCGCAGAGCGCCCGGGCTACGGCAGATCTCGGCTTTCCCGGGTACGCAATCGGTGGCGTATCGGTGGGGGAGACCGAGGCCGAGATGTTTGCCGCACTGGAAGCGTCGCTTCCTGAGCTGCCCGAGGCCGCGCCCAGGCACCTGCTCGGGGTGGGCGTGCCGGTGCAGATGATCGAGGCGGCTAGATGCGGAATTGACCTGTTCGACTGCGTTATACCTACGCGCAACGCCCGCCACGGTCGCCTTTATACCTGGGAGGGTATAATAAGAATAGGCAACGCGCAGTACCGCGACGACTTCCGGCCGCTATCGGAGCAATGTGACTGCCCGGCCTGCGCGCAGTACAGCCGCGCGTACCTACATCATCTGTTCCGGCTGCAGGAGGCGACGGCCTGGCGGCTGCTCAGCCTGCACAACCTGCGCTTCTTTGTGCAGCTTATGGAGCAGATTCGGGAGGGGATTTGTACCGGCAGGCTGGATCAACTCCGTAAATGTGTGGCAGCCATTACCACGTATTGAAGCTCCTCGTCCACTCCGGCGGGGCGGGGGCTTGTCCCTTCTGCAGCAGCTCGCGCCAGGCCTCGTCGGTCAGGCGGTCGGCCATCGGCTGCTTGAACTCGTAGTAGCTGAAGGCCGGCCCCCTGCCCACCGCGATTCGGCCGTCGGGCAGTTGATAGGCGACCGTGATGTGCTGAATGTAGCCGACTCCTTCTTCCAGCGCCTGCTGAGTGTTGCCGTCAGTGTGCACGTCGGCGATCATCGTCGTCTTCGAGCCAGTGTCCTCCACGCCGGCGGTAACTCGACTCAAGGACCTGCCGAAATGCTTGATGAAGCGATATTCCTCCTCGGTCAGCGGCTGGTTGGCGAGTTCCTTGACCGAGATGTCTACCAGTTGCTGCAGGATGTTCGCCAGGGCCTGGAGGCGCAGCGTGGCCTGCTCGTCGAGGACCTCCATGTCGCTGAGGCCGCGCTGAGTCATCTCCGTCAGCGCCAGCAGGCGGGCGTAGAACTCGGGCACCGGCTCGACGTAGCCGGACGGTGGCTCTTGCCGGGGCAGCGGCATCGCCGTCAACTCCATCGCATAGCTCTGCTTCGCGTACAGGATCGTATCGTGGCGCAGCTCCGCCCACGAGGCCAGCGCCGCGTTGAGCTGGCGGTCCTGCCAGGCCTCCGTGCGCATGAAGCCAGGGTAACCCTCGCTGTGCTCGCTAATTAGAGCCTGCAGCGCGTACAGCCAGCTCCAGTAGAGGTTCCGGTTCCACTGCGCTGGCGTAAAGGCGTTGAACATCTCCTTCAGTTCGGTCAGCTTCTCATCATAAAGCTCGTAGTCAGTATCACCGGCGGCTTCCAGAATGTCCGCGGCTCGCTGGCTGCCCAGGACCGACATCACGTCCAGCCCTCGTGGGAAGCCGCGCACCGGCCCACCGGCGCTCTGCACGAGCGTAAACGGTTGGCCCTGCCCGGTAAACATACGCGTCGCGGGAAACACAAGCTGCTGGAACATATACGAATCGGGGATGAAGCGCTGGCCCATCAGCCGCATCCCCTTGGTCTTGTCGAGATTCTTGGCCAGATCGTCCCTGGAGAGCGGCGGCGTTAGCTGGATGCTGCCGGTGCCGCCGTAGATCTGCGGCGAGCGCAGAGCCGCCAGGTGCCCCTTGAGTTCGCGCAGCTTACTCGGCTGGGCCAGTTCCTTCCAGGCAAAGGCAGTTCCGTAGACCTTTTCGATTGCCTCCGCATACTCGGGCGGTGTCAGGTCGTCGGCCAGTCCGACGTAGAAGGCGGTAACCTGGTAGATGCGGTTCCAGATTTCGGCCAGGTCAGGCTCCTGATCCGCGCCGTAGAGCCGCTGGGCAATCAGGCAGGCCTGGAGCGTCTGGATGCGGGCGTCCTCCTCCGAGACCAGCGCATTCGGGTCGAGGTCGGTGCCCTTGAGCAGAAACGCCATCCGCCCGTACCACATCATCGCCTTGAAATACTGCTTGAGCTTCTCGCTGCGCGTGTAGTGCCCGCGCGGGACGTACTGCGAGTAGTCTTCCTTGTAGTGAAACAGCGGGCTGGCCGCGAAGCCCTGGTGCGCCTCGATGAGCGCCTCCTCTGCCTTGATCTCATTTCGCATGGCCGGAGGTGGTGTGGCAAGGGTGCGGTTAGTGAGGACATCGTGACCGACGCGGAAAAAGCCAATGTTTCTCGCCGCCGCTTCCTTCAGATCCCCTGTAAAGGTCCGATACTTATCCCAGCTATCTGTCAACAGATCTCTGCTAACTATCAGCAAATCATCATAGAACTCCCGCTCTTCGATGTCCTTGAGCGTCTCGTCGAACTGGATGTGGTAGACGTGCAGGAGGCTGTCGGCGGTGACGTAGACGGGCATGTTACTATCTTCGATGTCGTCGTAGACAGCGGCCATATCTTCCTTGGGGCCCGCCGCCGTCACCACGAAGCCGTTTTGCCCGAGAAGCTGCTTGGCCTCGGCGGACAGCCGGCGCATTGCGTCCGCGTTGGCTATCTGGCCCAGGTCGAGGGGTAGTTGATAGCCGGACGCATTCGCAGTGAACTCTACCTCGTACGGCTCATAATATTGGGCAAGGCCGGGCTTCGAGCCCAGGTCTTGCGCGGCCGCCTGGCCGGGTTGCTGCTGAGCCTGCGCACCCTTGTCCTTGTCGCTGCCGCAGCCGAGCAGCGCTACCGCAACGATCGCAGCGCACACGCCCACTGCCCAAATTGGTGGAAAGCCCTGTGGTGGATACATTACCAATTCCCCCTGTCTACACAAGTATTGTCGGCCGGTTATTAGACGCGCGCAGCAAACCATTAGTTCCGGTGCCATCACGCGCTGCTAATCACCAGACAGGTCCACTTCCGTGGCGCCTTCGCCGCCGGCAGCACGGTCGGCTATCTGGAAGTCACGTACCGCCGGATGTTGGTGCAGATAAACGTGCACCGCCTGGCGCAGTACGCCGGTGCCCTTGCCGTGGATTATCCGCACACGCTCCCGGCCGGCGAGAATGGCATCATCCAGATATTTGTCCAGCGCGGCGAGTGCCTCGTCTACGGTCATCCCCCGCACCTCGATCTCGTCAGGTACATTGAGCTGCTTGCGCACCTGCACGCGCTGTTCCGGAGCCGGTGGGGGAGAGGGCAAGTCGGGCTTTTGGGGTGGCTGGCGCAGGTTGGCGATGTTGACCTCAATGCTGATACTGCCGATCTGGATAAGCGCGGTCTCCTCGTCGAGCACTTCCCGCACGACCGCCTCCCGGTCGAAAGCGGGCGCGTAAACCCGATCGCCCCGGCTCACTTCCTCGACCGGCGCCAACTGAATCCGGGCGGCTTTCTCCTGCTCAGCGGCCCGCTGTTGCTCGCGATCGAACTGCTCCTGCACCGCCGCCAGCTCCGCCTCGGCTGCTTTGAGCTGGCCGCGTAACTCTTCACTCTCGGCGGTATGCTCGGCTTGTTCCTGGAGCTGGCGGATGATCTCATCAGCGCGCGCCCGGGCCTCGGCAACAATCTTCTGGGCGTCGTCAAAGCCCTCGGCAATGGCCTCTTGGCGCCGCTGCTCGAGGTCGGCAACGTCGCGTTTGTACCGCTCACGCAGTCGCTGCAGCTCCTGCTGGGTCTGGCGGGCCTGGGTCCTCTCGGCGTGCAGCTCGCGCTGGGTGCGCTCGACGTGCTCCAGTGCCCGGACGAAGTCGCGGCTCTCGCCGCTCAGCAATTCCCGCCCCCGCGTGGTCAGCTCGGCCGCCAGTCCCAGCCGCTGGGCGATCTCGAAGGCGTTGCTGGAGCCGGCTGCGCCGATCTCGAGGTGATACGTCGGGGCCAGGGTATGTACGTCGAACTCTACGGAGGCGTTCTCCATGCCCTCGCGGGAATAGGCGAAGGCCTTCAGCTCGTTGTAGTGAGTAGTCACCACCGTCCGGCAGCCCGCCTGGTGGAGCCACTCGAGCAGCGACATCGCGAGCGCCGCGCCCTCCGATGGGTCGGTGCCCGCACCGATTTCGTCGAGCAGCACCAGCGCGTTCATTGGCCTGGCTTGACGCTGGGCGGCGGAGACGCGGCTGACGATCTTGATTATCTGGGTCATGTGCGAGCTGAAGCTGGACAGCGACTGCTCGATGCTCTGCTCGTCGCCAATATCAGCGTATATCGCATCTAACACGGGCAGAACCGTTCCCGGCTCGGCGGGTACGTGCAGGCCCGATTGAGCCATCAGCGTCAGCAGCCCGATGGTCTTGAGCGACACGGTCTTGCCGCCGGTGTTCGGGCCGGTGATGACCAGTGTGGTGAAGTCCTCGCCGATCCAGAAGTCTATCGGGACTACCTCAGCTCCGAGCAGCGGGTGGCGGGCGCCGTTGAGATTGAGGTAGCCCTGCTCGGGGGTGATCTGCGGCTCTACGGCATTCTGCGCCAGCGATAGGCGGCCCTTGGCAAAGATGAAGTCGAGCACGGATATACGCTGGAGGTCCTGGGCGAGGTCGTCGGCTCGCGTGGCGACCAGGCTGGTCAGCTCCTGCAGAATACGGCGTTTCTCCTCTTCGATGGCCAACTCGGTCTCGCGCAGCTCGTTGCCCAGGTCCACCACATCGAGCGGCTCAACGAAGACCGTCGCGCCGCTGTCGGAGCGGTCGTGGACAATGCCCTTGACCCGTGACTGAAACTGGCTCTGTACCGGCAGGCACCAGCGGCCCGCGCGCTGGACAACCAGCAGGTCTTGCAGCACGCCTCGGTGGCGATACTGCTCGATGAGGCTGTTCATGCGCTCCTGAACCCGCCGGTACAGCGTCTGCGCTCGGGCGTGGAGCGTGGCGAGGTGATGGGAGGCGTCGGTCTTGATCTCGGCGTCGTCGCTGACGCAGCGGGTAATACTCTCCTGTAGTTCCGGATAGTCCCGCAGCCGCAGGCCCAGCTCGGCGATGTTGGGCACATTTTGGGCGCATTGGTCGAAGTAGTGCAGCAGTCGCTGGCAGGCCTCGGCCAGGTCGCGAATGACCAGCAACTCAGCGGTCTCGAGCAGGGAGCCGACCTGGGATTTCTGCAACAGGGCCCGTACATCAGTGATGCCACCGAATGAGGGGGGATTGCGCTCCAGCAGCCATCGAGCCTCGCTGGTTTCGGTGAGCCGCTGAGTGATCCACTGTCGGTCGGTGCTGGGGCGAAGCTCCTGGCAGCGCCGGCGCCCCAGGCTGGTCGCGGCCTGGTCGGCAAGTCGCTCAATGATCTGGGGATATTCCAGCACACGCACGCTGCGAGGGTCCATCCCGCTCTCCTCTAACCCGGAAGATTCGTAAACGGCTTTCGTGAAGAACCCGCTTTTTGGGAAAAAGCCGGTTTTTCACACTTTTCCGGCAAAAACTTTTGGCAAGTGAGCAACAGGGCGACAAATGCAGAGTGTCGATATTCGCAAGAGGCTGTGAATTGGCGTTTATTCAGCGCACGGCACCCTCCGGGCCGGTCACATATGCTTGGTCTGTTTGTTTCTGAATAGTGTGGGCTAAGTCTCGCCGCCATCCAGTTGCAGCCTCGCGCGGTGCAACTCGATGGCATGCTCCAGGAACCGGTTGATCCGTTCGTTCTGCTCGGGGTGCAGCGGCGGCGAGCTGTCGTCGGGCTGTCGTATCTCTTCTCCCAGCATTGCCAGGACCGTGTCCTCAGCTGACAGCGCCAGCGCGCCGAGGTCGTAGCCGCCCTCCAGGACAACCACCAGTCGCCCCCCGCAGAGCTCAGCAACTGCGCAAACCGTCTCCTGCATAAGAGCGTAGAAGCCGTCGGCGGTCAGTTGCATCTGCACCAGGGGATCGCGCCAGTGCGCATCGTAGCCTGCTGATACCAGCACGATATCGGGCTGGAAACTGTGCAGAGCCGGAATAGTGACCTCTCGCCAGGCGCGCAGATAATGCTCATCGCTTGCTCCCTGGGGCAGCGGGACGTTAATGGTCTTGCCCAATCCGTCGTCAACACCGATCTCATCCACGGTGCCGGTACCCGGATAGAAGGGCGACTGATGAATCGAGAAGTACAGCACATCGCCGCGGTGGTAGAAGCAGTCCTGGGTGCCGTTGCCGTGATGGCCGTCAAAGTCGAGGATAGCCGCCCGGCCCATCCCCGCGCGCAGGGCTGCTTCTGCGGCGATCGCGACGTTGTTGAAGAAGCAGAAGCCCATACCCTGATTGGCCAGAGCGTGGTGTCCGGGGGGACGCACCAGGCACAAAGCTGACTGTAGTTCGCCCCGGATGACCGCCTCAGTAGCCGCAATGCACCCGCCCGCCGCCAGCATCGCCGCTTCGTAGGTTTTCTCGGTAGCGTGGGTGTCCGGATCAAGCGCGCCGCCGCCGTGCACCGAGAGGTACTTCAGGTGCTCGATGTAGTCGTAATCGTGCACCCAAGCCACTTCCTCGACCGAGGCCGGGCCGAATTCGAGATGGGTAAGCTCATCCCACAGGCCGGATTCGCGCAGATGCGAGACGACTGCCGCCAGCCGCTGCCCGTTCTCGGGATGCCCCGGCTCACCGTGCTCCTGGAATAGTGGACTATAGATGCAGCCAACCACGCGGATGTACCCCCAGCACAGGACCGTCCCGGTCGTTACTTCTTTTGTGACCACAAATAATAGTCATACGACTATAATCTATAGTCAATGTTCGGCTTGGTCAAGTGTTGCCCGCATCGCGGGTAGCCGGTGACGGTCACATCTGCTCTGCTTTTGCCAGTGCTTCTTTGAGTGTAGCCAGGCCGCGTTCGGCATGTTCGTGGGGGTCAGGCTCGAAGTCGAAGACCTCAATGGAGGCGTAGCCCGCGAAGTTGATATCGAGCAGCGCGCGCATTACCGGTACGAAATCGGTATCGCCCCAGCCGGGCCCACGGCGGTTGTAGTCGTTGCAGTGGTAATGGCCGAGCAGGTCACCGGTCTCACGAATCTCGGCAGGCAAGTCAACGCCGATCCGCGACATACTGTAGGTGTCCAGGATGACCTTGACGTTGGGCAGGTTGATCTCCTGAACCATGCGGCGGGCCTCCTCGGGCTGAATGATGAAGTTGTTGTTCGTCACGGGGGCCAGCGGCTCGATGCAGATGGTGAAATGCTCGGCTCCGGGTACCTGGGCGCAGGCGGTCATTGCTTCCTTGAACCATGCCCACGCCTGCTCGTAGGTCACGCCGGGTCTGACGTCCCGCTGCTGCGGAGAGCCGACGACCTCCATGCGCCCACCGATCTCCACGCCGAACCGCACCAGGTCCTGCATATACTCAATGGTCCGGGCGCGGACCGCGGGGTCGGGATCGGTTACGTGATAGCCCTCGGTGTGGGCCAGCAGCCAGTGAATACCAGCGACCTCGACGCCCGTCTGCTCCGAGAGCTGCCGGATTTGCCGGCGGGTGTCGTCGCCAATATTGCGCACCGAATTGTCCATTGTGAAGGGGGCGATCTCGATGGCGTCGAAACCTATTTCAGCGGCGATATTGAATTGCTCGGCCAGCGAGTAGTCCTGCAATATTTCGTTGCAGATGCAAAACTTCATTCTCCAGTTACCTCCTGATAGGTGACGGGTATAATACAAGTGGTCGGTACGAGACGCAGCTGTGTCAACTGCGAAGCCGGTGTTTGGTTCGCCACTTGCAGTAGCTGTAGGTAGCTTCTACGGAGGCAGCCCGATTCCTCCGCATGCGGTTATGACTGTTGATGGCGAAAGGTAGGCTTCCGGTTCGCCAAGACAGGTGTTTGGCCGGTGCTGCTAGAACACTATGTCGTAGCCCGAGAAGGTCCTCCCAATACTGCGATGGTCAGGATAATGGCTATCGCCGTGGCGGTGCCCCTGGCCTTGGGCGTATTGGTGCTGGCCGGGGTCTTGCCAGGGGGCATTGGGCAAGGCACCCTGTGGCTGGCGCTGGCGGCGATGGTTGCCGTCTACTTTGTGGGTTGGCGGGTACCCGTGCGGTATGTACTGACCGATACGCACCTACGCGTTATGAGCGGGCTGGTGAACGTACGGTGGGTCCCCTTCGACCAGATTCAAGTTATCTGCCGGACCTCGCGGGACGACGAGCTAATCTACTCAGGATTTCACGCCCTGGCTGGGCCAGCCGAGCCGGTGATCATAAATCCCCATCGTCCGCGCCAGTTTCGGGTAGCCTTTACTCCCAGTGAGCAGTTTATCAAGAGCCTGTTCTGGGCCACCAGCCGCACGGCCTTCGACCCCATGCCCGGTCAGGAATTGGCCGAGTCTGAAGGGCAGACCGGGCCGCGCAATAGCTGAGGTATCTCCGCCAGCTTCCCGTAGACTATCAGCCGGTCGCCGACATATAGTGATTCATCACCTTTGGGGGAAGGAATGAACTTGCCATCTCGTTCGATGGCAATGACCAGGATTCCCTGATCTCGTGGTCGAGTGGCCGCTAGAGTCTGCCCGGCGAACTGGCAGTCTTCGGGCACTTCGACCCGGGCGATACTCCAGCCTTCTGCTGAGTGTAGTAGCTCTTCAATCTCGGCAGGTGTCAAGGTGATGCGCTGCTGGAGCCGGTGGCGGATGGCCTGGTCAATCCGCTGGGCCAAACGTGGCCAGAGGAACACGCGATAAAGCAGATACAGAGCCACGGCGGCTCCAGCGAATTGGACAACCACCAGCGATGGATTGGCAATGTCTTCGCGCAAGATACGCAAGGTGCTCTGAAAGGCTTCCACCAGCCCCGCAATTGCCGTAATAATACCCGCGCTGCCCACCAGGATCAGAACCGAAACGATACGCCGCCGCTCGGGGTTGCCGACAACCTCTTCCGCCTCCCGGGTGGTAAAGCCGGTGCCCGTGAACGCAGAGAGCGCCTGGAAGCGGGCTACGGCAGGCTCCAATCCCGTCAACTCCAGCGCGATTCCGCCGATGCGCACAGCCACCATCATCGCTACTACGGTGACGAATAGGACTACTACACCAACGATCATCGCGGACCTCCCCGCAGACTGCTCGCCCTGTCTGTTATTGTAGGCGACTGAATAGTAGATTCGGTACTAGAGCCTACTTCCCTGCCTGGATGACAAAAAGCAGTGTCAGTGCCACCCGTCCGCACGCCCGCAGTTATCGCCTGTCGTTGGCGAGTGTTCGCCACTAATCCTCGTACATCAGCCACCAGCGCCGCGTGCACAAACACGTCTTGCGGCAGGCTTCCTGGCCGGGCTTGCAATGGCGTTCGTCGTGGTACCCATAACGGTGAGTCTCTTCGTACCAGACAGCTTGGAGCGCTTCGCGCTCGTTGAGCATCTCATCCAGGTCCACGGCTTTCGCGGCGAGGCGCGCGAGGCCGGCCTTGATCCACTCACCAGCCTG
>JALGTU010000066.1 GCA_029821195.1 Candidatus Zipacnadia bacterium | reverse complement strand
CGTGACCCAAGCGCTCTGAATCTCCTCGGGTTCGTACTCGACCGAGAGAATCTTCTTCAGAACACCATTGGGGCTGCTTACGTGCCCGCGGTCATCGTCGAATTCACCGTCGTCTTCCCGGATCACCACGATTGTGGGCCCAACCGCCCAGCTTGCAGTTGCACCCACCACAAGCGCCAAACAGATACCACAGAACATCATCCAGCGCATGATTGTTGGCCTGGTCACTTAGTCCACTTCCCCTCTGCTCGGGATTCGCGCATGGCCCTTGACATGTCGCTACATTCCCTCACTCTGCTTAGGGCGGTCCTGGGAGACCTCGATTTGCACCCATTTCTCTGCAGGTCTGTTCCTAGACCGAGCGGGCCAGCTCGATGCCCTTGTTGACCAGAATCTCCACCGACTCGGGCTTGAGGCCCAGCGGCCTTGGTTCAGGAGCGAGCGGGTAGATAAAGCTGCTCTCCACCTCGTAGCCGCCTTCGGCGTGCGCGGCCTGAGACGCTACGTAGCAGCGCGGCAGGTTGCTGTAGCCCAGCGTCCACACTTTCATATCAGCCAGCTTCTCTTTCAATTCCAGGCCGATCTCGCAGCTTATCTCACCGCCCATGGCCAGAAGGTGCACACCACCGATGTTCAGCACCTGCACCTCTATCGGCAGGTATTCGGCCAGCTTGCCCTTCTCAGCAATGGTCTTGCGGACCGCCGCCGCCCAGGCCTGCTCCCACTGATTGCCCCCCTCGAGGGCGACAAGCTGCTCTTCGGTGGGATCGCCCCGGGTGGGCAAGTCAGCCATCCCACTAATGCCGGCCAACCTTTCGCCGAGCGGCCGCGGCTCGCCGCACAGGGCAGCCATCACCGCCCGGGCCAGTTCGTGGCCGATCTCATAAACCATCGCCAGCGGCCCGGAGGCGAAGGTGCGCTGGGCGGTGACATTGCGCGGCTTGACATCTCCCCCACACCCCTGCAAGAAGATTGGTAGGCAGCCGGGGATCTTCTCGCGCAACAGTTCCCGGGCCGCCCCTGGATAGTCAGTGCCGATCTTCTGCCCGCCCATCGTCGTGGGATGGCACGCATAGGAAAACAGCACTGCGCGCATCTGCCCGTCGGGCCTCAGCACCCGCAGCACCGGCACATCCATGTCCACAGGCCCCTCCGGGTTGGGCAGCATTGAGGCCGTTGTGCTATCTTCAGGCAGGCGCCGCCGGTTGATGCCTGCCGTGCAGCAGCCGACGGTGTGGTCCAGCTTGCTGTCCTGGAGGTCAGCCACGGCCGCCTCGAGCAGGACGCACAGCTTGTCCCTGAGGCCCGCGAGGTAATCATCATCAAACATGCGGATGAAACCTCTGATCGGCCGGCAAGCCGGCCCGCAGTGCGTGTGGCTACAGTTTATCAGCATCCGCTCCGGAGCGATACCCAAATCTGCCGCCGCCTCGCGTATCGGCTCAAGCAGGAACTCGTCAACGCCCGCGAGGTCAACAGCCATAATCCCGACACGCACATCGCCGCTTTCGAAGACCACCGCCGAGGCTTCCAGGTCGTTGTAGACGCCGTCCGACGGCTCAGTCCGGGCCGCAAAACCGGCCAACCAGACCGAGCGCTCGGGGGTAATAACGGTATTGGCAAGACCCACCTTCATAACCAACGCTCCTTTTGTTGACAGTGCTCAAATATACTTGACGGCCTGCTTAGAGCGACTCGACCATCTGTACCACATGTTCCAGCAGTATCTGTTCGGAGTCAACCGAAAAGCCCAGCGGCTGTACCCACGGCCAGATCGTGTCCGTGAAGCTGTGCTTGACCTCGTAGCCCTCGGTATACCCTTCCTCGGTGTGAGCAGACCGGGGGGCGAAGTAGTCCCAGCCGCCGTTGGTGTAGCCCAGCGTACAGACCGTGCGGTCGCCGAGCACCTCCTTTATGTGCAAGCCCACCTCCACACAGACCTCCGCAGCCATACCCACCACGTAAACGCCACCGATGTTGAAGACCTGTAACTCAAGGGGGAGCTGGTAGGGCAGCTTGTGCCCCGAATCCCAGACCCGACGCACTGCATCACCCCAGATCTTGCGGGCGCCGGAGGCCCCCTGGGCCGCCGCGACCTCCTCTTCAGTGGGCTGCGGAGCAAACGGGATCTGCACATACTCGCTGGCGGCGGCCAGCTCGTCGCCCAGCGGCTGCGGTGTCCCACAGAGCGCGGCCAGCACCGCGCGGCCTAACTCGTGGCCCAGCTCCGCAACTGCCGGCAAGTCATCCATAGCGAAGCTGCGGCTTACCGGATCCAGGCTGCGCGGCTTTACGTCGCCGCCGCAGCCCTGCAAGAAGACCGGCTGGCAGCCGGGGATCTTCTCAGCGAGCAGGTCCCGGGCGTAACCCGGGAAGTCCGAATTGATGTCGTAGCCAGCGATGGTGCTGGGATGACAGGCGTACGAGAACAACACCGCTCGCACCTTGTCCTCGGGACTGAGCACCCGCAGCACGGGCACATCCAGATCAATTGGCTTATCGGGGTTGGGCCGCAGGCCGCTGGTGCCCTTGCGCCGACGGTTCATGCCCATCGCGCAGGTGCCGACAGTGTAGTCTATCTTGGCTTCCTGTAGATCATCCACCGCAGCGGCGACAAGATCACACAGCTTGTCACGAGTGGCCTCCAGATACTCGTCCTCGTAGGACTGCATGAAGCTGCGGCAGGGCGTGACGTTGGGGGCGGCGTGAGTGTGAGAGGTGTTGACCATCATCTGCTCGGGCGCAATGCCCAGCTTCTTCGCCGCCTGGCGGATGGGCACCAGCAAGTAGTCGTCCACCGCCAGCAGGTCCAGCGCCATCAGCCCCAGCCGAGTCGGCCCGTTATCGAAAACCATGCACTGCCCCTCGATGTCATGTTCGATGCCCTCGGAGAATCCGTCCCGTGCACCGAAGCCGTCTATGGTCACCGGGCCGGTGGGGTTGAGGTTCACTTTGGCAATACCAATTCGCATCAATTGAGTTACCTATAGGCCGACGAGGCCTGCTGCCCTGGGGCAGTAGCATATTCGCCGTCGCAAGAAGGCCCAGATGACCCTCAGGCCAAGTAGAACTCGCGGACGGCGTTGGTTACCCTAAGCACCTCTGGCTCGGTCAGGCTGTAGTACAGCGGCAGGCGCAGTATACGCTCGGAAAGCTCCTCGGTAACCGGCAGTTGGCCAGGCCGGTAGCCGAACTTCCGGCCCATCGGCGAAGTGTGCAGGGGAACGTAGTGGAACACGGCCATGATATCGCGCGCGGCGAGGTGCTCGATTAGGGCCTGGCGCTCCTCTATGTCGGCGGTCAGAATGTAGTAGATATGCGCGGTGGGCGTGCACTGCTCTGGCCAGTGGGGCCGGACCAGGAAGCCTTCCTGCGCCAGATCAGCCAGCGCGTCGTGGTACGTAGCCCACAACGCCATGCGCTTGGCGTTTATCATCTGTTCGTTCTCCAACTGCGCCAGCAGGAAGGCAGCGACTATCTCGGAGGGCAAGAACGACGAACCGATGCTCACCCAGGAATACTTGTCCACCTCCCCGCGCAGGAACTGGGCGCGGTTGGTGCCCTTCTGGCGAATGATCTCCGCTCTTTCCTCGAATTCGGGGATGTTGACCGCCAGCGCCCCACCTTCGCCTGAAATCAGGTTCTTAGTCTCGTGGAACGAGTAGCAGCCCAGCTCTCCGAAGGTGCCCAGGTAGCGGTCGCGGTACTTGGCGCCGAGCGCCTGGGCCGCGTCCTCCACCACATATAGCCCGTACTGCTTCGCCAGGGCCATCACCGTGTCCATCTCGCAGCCCACGCCGGCGTAGTGCATCGGCACGATCACCTTCGTGCGCTCGTTGATGGCGCTCTCGAGGAGTCTCTCGTCAAGGTTGAGAGTATCGCGACGTATGTCCACAAAACAGGGCCGAGCGCCGCGGAGTACGAAGGCATTAACGGTCGAGACGAAGGCGTAACTGGGCATGATGACCTCGTCGCCCGGGCCGACCTCGCACAGCAGCGCAGCCATCTCCAGAGCGCCGGTGCACGAGTGGGTCAGCAGCACCTTGGGGATGCTGTAGCGCTCTTCGAGCAGGCGATGACAGTGGGCGGTGAACCGCCCGTCCCCGGCGATCCAGCCATCACGGACTGCCTCGGCTATATTGTAGAGTTCTTTCCCAACGATGAAGGGTTTGTTAAACGGAATCCTGGCCAGTACTGTCCACCTCCGTTAGAATCCGGGAGCTGTCTGTCCCAATGACTTGATAAAGGCCGCAAGGCTCCTGGACACGGCGAGTGCCAAGCCCAACCGGTATCACACAAACTCAGAGCAGTCGGCTATGTAGACCTGGCGCGTTCGCTCGGGGCAGCCATTGAAGGCGATGCGGGTGAAGCTGTAATCCCAGGCGGGATGGGGGTCCACGCGCAGCTCCTTTTTCTCACCCTCGTAGGGAGGCACCGCCTGGATGCGCACCAGCATCCGCTCCGCACCGGTCGCCAGATCCAGGAGGCGGAGGGGCACCGTGCCGTCGGCAAAAGCGAGTGGTTCGTGGGGATAGGCATCGGTGATTATGTGCCGCCCATTGGGATGAAGCGACGGGTGGCCGGAGCCGAAGAGGGTTTCGTGCATCACCCCATAGTCGCTCCCATCGTATCGCGCCCTGACCAGCCGCAGCCCGTCCTCCGCTATTCTCAGATTCATCATCACATATTCCCCGTCGGGGCACCAATTGGGGTGATGGCCGCCCTTCGCCCACTCGCTGGCGGGGATCGCCACCCGGATATTCGAACCGTCAGGGCTCATCGTGATAACCTGCGGCCGCATGCGACCACCATCGTGCGGCAGCCAGCGCAGTACCAGCATGATGCGCGTGCCCTGGGGATTCCACTTCACGTGGAAGGCGTAGAAATCCCCATTCCTGTATAAGTCGCGATCCAGCGCGGGCTCAGCCGTCTCGACGATATCTCGCAGCGACGCAATCAGCCGGCACTCGCCACTCGTGGTATCCGTTACGTAGACGCCGTCATCGGCCGGTGCACCACGGTTCACAGGCAAGTACTCAGGCGGCACGCTGCCGCCGTAACCCAACTGGGTCCGGCTGTTCCGGAGCAGGTCGGGGCTGGCGACGTATTTCCCATCTCGCGAGGCCATGTAGACTGCGCCCTCCAAAGCCTTTTTCACGCCGGACAAGGGGTCCAGCTTGACGGCGAACGGCCGCCAGGTAGCGGTGTCAAGATCGTTGTAGAAAAGCTCGCTGTCGCTCGCGCCCCACTGGACCTGGGCGCCAGCCTGGGTATCCCAGAGGCGGCTCTCGGCCACCACCTCGGTTTGACCAGTTTCGAGGTCCACCAGCACAATCTCGGCCACATCGCCCGGGGCAGGCCCGTGGTCCTCAAACGGGAAGCGCGTCAGCCCGACGTACCTCCCCGACGGACTAATCGGCGAGGTGTCGAAGAACCGATGTATTGTCCTGGGCGAGTCCGGGGTGATGCACCAGACCGGCACCAGCGGATCAAACTCGGTATATCGGGGGAAGTGAGCACCGAGATCAGGTTTCATTGCTTGGGTTTCCTTGATACTGTTGGTTGTCACAACACGCAAGAGCGTGCCGCTGATACTCTTCAGGGTGTAGACGAGGATTACCTTTTCTCTTCGACTACGCGTCCATATTATCCTGCCGTGCCGATGGCACAGGCACCTCGATGCAAACGATAGAGCCGGGATATGTTACTGCCACCAGGGAACGCTCATCGAGTAGGGCCGTTGAGACGATCGGCTCGCCCAGGTCGAAGGAGCCCAGGCGTTGGCCGGTCATACGCTCCAGCGCCACCAGTCTCCCATCCAGGCCCGCCAGATAGACTACCTGCTCAGTCAATAGCGGCGGAGCCAGCGCCTGGTGCCCACCGCGCGTGTATTCGAGCATATCAGCAAGATCCTTCTGATACTCGAATTGCCACAGCAGCTTACCATCGGTAACCCGCCGGCACTGGGCGGTTCCTCGCTGACGCCATTCTTCAGTATTGAACACCAGCACTTCACTGTCGCAAGCCCAGCCTGCAATGCTACTCCCAGGGCGATCAGTCGGACCAGTAGTGTGCCGCGTCCACAGTCGCCGCCCGTCAGCGGGGTCCACCGCATGGAACTTGCCCCGCCCCTCCGGTACGAGTAACCTGTCGCCCGCAAGTAGCGGGGCTGGCAACGAGTTATTGTAGCGGGCCGCGAAGTGCCAGCTCGGCCGCCCGCTTCGCGCCGATAGGCAGGACACGCCACCCCCCCGAACCGCGATGGCGACCCGATGCCCCAGGGGTATCGGCCGGACATAGTGAGGCCAATCCACCGCTCCTGCGGGATGGCACCAACGCCACAGCGGGTTGCCGGTGGGCAGATCGAATGCCTCGATGCCGCTGGCACCGTTGCCGGCAATCACGATGCCGTCAATGACCGTTGGGCCCGAATGAATCCAGCGGTGGGGAAAACCCTCGAGTCTTCGTGACCAGACTCCTTTGCCCGTCGCTTTGTCCAAAGCGAGGACCTCGCCGGCCTGCGTCACGGCCAGCAGTAGTCCGTCGGCCAGGTCGAGGCTGCCCCGTACCGAGTGCTCGGTCGGCGCGAGCCACTTTCGCCGGCCTCTGTCAGCGCTTAGACAAAGCACCCCCGACCGGCCGCGATACTCCTCATCAGAAAGTGGAAGGAACACATCAGGACCCGCCACCAGAGGCTGCCCCCGATTCAGGCAAGTCGGCGCTTGGGCTTGCCAGATAATATTGAACCGCCGGTTCGACTTCGACTTGCGGCGCGGCCGCCGGATGAAGGCCCGGTAATAGTTGCTCACCTTGCTGCGGCCCAGTTCAATCCGCCGATAGCCCCGGGGCATAGTGTCATGTCCGCCGAAGACCAGCGGCGGCGCACCCAGCACAAGCACACCGGCGTGTTCGTAGCACTTCGAAGAATGCACGTGACCAAACAGGACCAACTCAACGCCACGCTTGCCGACGAACTTCAATAGCTCGTCAGTGGGCTGCTCGTGCTGGGCCAGGATGATACGCCGGCCCGCGGCGGCGGCCAGATCGGCTTCCAGCCATCGGCGTTTGACAGGCACAAGCTCGGGAGTAAAGCAGCCATCTTGATCCGCCCAGAGAATCAGATGCCACCGGCCTACTTCCAGTGAAAAGCTGGTCGGCCCCATCACCTCTTGCCAGCCACGGATTTTGGGCAAAGACGGCTCGTCGCGACCGTCATGCCCACCATACCCGGGAATAATACGCTGGGGGTTGCGAGCCACGATATCGCGGAAGGCCTGCAGACTGGGGACATCACCCTTGGCGGTCAGGTCACCGGTGGCAATAAGCAAATCGAGGTCAGGGTCAGTTTCTTGGATGTGACGGAGGTCCCGGCGGAAGTTGCGCGGCGGCACCCATACGTGAACTCCCAGATGGATGTCAGTGATGTGCCCAAGCCGCACCGTCCGGTTAGCCGACGGGCGCTGCGCCGGTGGCTCAAGTACAAGCTCGACCTGCCCGTCAGCCGCAGGGGTCCGCACATACCAGCCATTATCAGCAAACCCATCGGGGCGGGTGGCGAAAATGAACGGATGAACCTCAGGCTCCGCCCCCAGGCGGAACCGCCCTCGGCTATCAGTCTTGACCACCTCTTCGCCGTTGCTCACGGCAATGCCCTTGAGAGCCTCGCCACTCAGACTACGTACGGTACCATCTATATCAATCATCGGAACACTCCAACATCGGCTAGAATCCATAGATCGGCGGACACTCGTCCACCACAATCTCACGGATGGTGTGGATACGAGCTTGCGGCAGCGGCTGGGATACCTCTTCCCACACCTCCAGTTCGGCAGGCCGACCCAGGTTCAGCGTGCCCAAATACGGCGGCCCATCCCACGCACACAGGCCGTCTACCCCCGCCCGGATCAGCTCCAACGCCCGCTGGCGGTGTTGGTGGGGCAGGTCGTTGCGTTCCCTGTTGCCGTTGTACGAGAAGGGGTACAGTTCGCAATCGGTGCCGCCTACGACCTCCGACCAGAACCGCATGTCATATTGGTCATCCCAGCGCCACTCCCACCGGAAGGGCATAAGCCGATCCACCAGGCCTTCCTGGGCCCAGGTCACCACGTCCAGGCCGAATTCATCGTTGATCTCACGATTCTGAAAGCAATTCACGGCCAGTTTCACTGCGGAGTACCCGTTATTGTCCATCACCTCGCGCAACTCGCGCAGGAACGTGGTCAGATACTGCGCGCGAAAGGTGACGACACGAGGATCCAGCGGGGGCAGATTGCGAATGTCCATCGCGTGCAACTCGCGGAACTCGTCAACTACCGGCTTCTCGAAGTAGCTGCACGGGATCCCCCGATTGAAGATGAGATGGATCCCGTCAGGCCGATGGGCCAGCACCTCGAGGAGCACCTCAATCATCTGGCGGCGCACTTCGGGAAAGGCAAAGCTCATCTGCATCAGGCGCCGGCCGTCACGCGTGATACAGGCCCATTGGGGATTATCAAGCCGAAACTGGGAATCGAACATCGAGTCGAAAGGGGCTTCCACCAGAAATGCCTGCATCCGCTGAGCTACCCAGATCTTCATTCCATGCTTGCGCGCACGCTCTACCGCGACCGCGGCCGGGTCCTGCCCCGCGTCCAGCAATCGCCCAATGTTCCTGGCGATAGCCTCATACAGCTCATTGATGCGGGGCCCACCGGCCGCGCCATAGCGAGTGCCCACCGCGGTGTTGTAGTTGACCAGGTCTGCACCCACAATGCACCAAGAGACTTCGGTGAAGTCGCTTCCGCTGAAGGCGTCAAGGTCGTCAGTTATAACCCGGGTAGGGGGCTCTTTGGTCTCGCGGAAGTGACCGTGTCCATCTATCGTCCACAACCAGGGCACCCGCCGGGAGTCACCAACAGCCTCTACCTGATCATCGGTGAGCGGAATCAGGCGGACAAAGCCCAGGCCGGTGCCGGCCTCGGTGCCGGCAATCTCCAGATTCTGTGCGGTCACGTCGGCCAGCCGCCAGAAATGCTCCTCGAAGTAAAAGGAACTTACCGAGTTGTCCGCCTTATCTCGCCACTGGCAAGGCTGCCTGACCCACAGCTCCTCCCACTTCTCGTCACCGCTTAGCCTCAGCCGCACGCGCGTGTTGGTGTTGGGGGGTGACCACAGCCCCACCGAGATCGCATGCCACCCTTCGACACTAAGCGGCAAAGAAAGAGTCTCGACACGGTCGTGGTATGCCCACAGCGCCTGGCCCGAGGCAACATCCGACTCCCACGGCACCAGTCGCCACTGCGACCAGTGCACATCGTGACTGAGCGCGCTGGCTGGCTCAGCTCCGGAGAAGTCATACTGCACAGTATCTCTTTCTCGACGTCGCTTGCTGGCCATAGACTAAGCCTCCTCAAACCGCTTTGTCGTCCGGTGTCAACGCCAATTCTAGCACAATTGCCCCTTGACTGCTACCCCCTCCTCCTATAATATGGAGCGACTTTTACTACACTTGCCAAGAAGGGAAGTAGACTTCGTGCAGATTGAAGTGCGACCGGAAGCCGCTGAACCGGTAAGGTTCGCAGCCGAGGAGTTGTCCAGATACTTGACGCGCGCAACCGGAACTGAGGTCGGGGTGACCGAAGGCCCCGGCGAGTTCCTGGTGGCTGCCGTTGACAATGGGCAGGTGCCGGCGGCTGTGGCGGAACGCCTCAGCGGTCACGGCCCCGAGGCCTTCGCCGTGGAAACCGCGGGCGAACAGTTGGTACTGCTGGGTAACAGCCCGCGGGCGACGCTCTACGCGGTGTACCACTTCCTCGAGAAGTATGTGGGCTGCCGCTGGTTTACTCCCGATCCCGAAGAGGAGATCGTTCAGGAGATGTCCGCTGCTGAGCTTGCCGCGCTCATTGCCGGCGGGATAGCGGACCTCGAAGAGCCGGATTTCCCGGTGCGGATGCGGCGCTATCTGGTCTATGACCTGGGGCCTGCGGGCACGCCCCTGGCCGATGAGGTCATGGGCAAGCTCGCGCAGGTGGTGGCCTGGATGCCGAAGCTGCGGCTCAACATTCTGCAGTTCGGCCTCGACCACAATTGGGATTGCTACTCAAATTGGGACGGGTACCGTGCGGTTATGCCCGAACTGCGGCGGCGAGGCTTGGAGGTAGGCGTCGGCGGCCACTGCATGCACATGTTCGTCACTGAGCAGGACCTCGAGGAACACCCCGAGTGGAAGATCGCCACGGACGATGATGGCCACAAGCGCGAACAGTTCTGCACCCGCCAGCCAGCAGCAGTGGAGCATTATCTGGCCGGCCTCGTCGCGTTCCTGAAAGCCAACCCGGAGATTACCTATTTCGCGCCCTGGCCCAATGATGTGGCCGGATGGTGCTCCTGCCCCAAATGCGCCGATACCCCGGTGCCTGACCGCTACATGGAACTGGGCAAGCAGATCTTCACACGCCTGGCGGAAGAGGTGCCACACGTGCGGGTCACTCATTTCGCCTATGGCGGGCACGTCGAGATCCCCGAACACGAGCTGCCGCTGGAGGGGATGACTATCACGGTCTCGCCGTGGGGCCGCGATTTTGCCGTGCCTTTCGACGACCCGCGCACGTCCGAGACTTTTCGCAGCAATGTCGCAAAGTGGCGCCAGCTCTGCCGGGAGCATGGCTGCAGTATGATCCTGCACGAGAAATACGCCCGGCATCTGCTCCTCGGGGTTCATCTTCTGCCCCTGCCTGTACTGGCAGAGGACCTCCAGTTCTTCCGCAGGGAGGGCCTGGACGGATTCGAGTTGCCCTGCGCGTATATGGGCTGGTGGCCGAAGTCGCTGAACTGGGTGGCGCTGGGACGATTGATGTGGGATGCCGACGCCGATCTGCAGGAGCTGACCGATGACTTCTTCGCAACTTTCTACGGCCCCTGTGCGCAGGAGGCCGCTGACGTTTATGCACTGGTCGAGGCGGGGCAGAACGACTACCACTACTGGATAGACAGCCCTCTGCTTGAGGGCAAGCGTCACATGGAGCCGGGGAAGACACCAAGGGCGGACCTGGTCGAATACGCCGAGCGAGCGACAGACTATCTGGGCCAGGCCAAAGCCGCAATCGAAGCGTTGCGGGGACAATACGCCGAAGACCGCGCGCTAAGCCGCCGGCTGGATCATCTCCACACGACGGTTGATTATGCCTTCCACGAATTCAGCGCGCTGCGTGAGATCGTGCGGGGAGCGCTCGCCGCGGCCAACGGAGAACTGGACGCCGCGTTCCAGCACTTTCAGGCTGCCGGGCAGTTCGACCTGGTCGTCCAGCAGCATGCCTCCCGACCAGAGGACTATGGCGTGCTTTGGGATATCGCCGCCAGTGGACCATCAAGCGTATACCGGAGCAGCCTGATGGCAGAATGGCTTCGCCTAGTTGACAAGCGGCGGCGCGACGCTGGCTGGTAACTGCACGGCCCGTTGCACTTTGAACAGAGCAACTAGCCTGTAAACTCGGCCTACATCCTGGCGTAGGCCTGGATGTACTCCTCCGCCGCGCCGACTTCCCGCATGAAGTCACGCAGCGCATTGAGCATTTCCTGGGCAACCGCCGGCTCTTGCTGGATCACACTGCTCTGCTGTGCGGAGTCAGTCTTGAGGTCGTGCAACTCGGCCTCGAAGGGTTCACGTCCTACCGTCAGCGACCACCGCCGCGAGTAGACGTTGATATGGGAGACGCGATTCGGAGCCGCCCCGGGGCCGTCCCCGCAGTGGCGCGAGGTGAACACGTAGTCCCAGTTCTTGCGGACCTCTCCCCGCAACAACGGTAGCCACGACTTGCCAAAGACCTCGGTCCCCCGGGCACCTGCGGCATCAATAATCGTGGCGAACAGGTCCGCGGGCTGGGCCAGGGCCCCTACCCGCCTGGGTGCATCCAGCCCCGGCACATGGACAATCAAAGGTAGGGCGGCGACTTCCCTGTACAGTGGCCAGGCGTCTTCGGGGACTACGGCGTGCTTGCCCATCCGCTCGTGCTCGCCCAGGTACATCCCGTGGTCGGAGATGAGTACCACCAGGGTATTGTCCAGCAGGCCCATCTCCTCAATCTGGCGCAGCAGATACCCCACCCAGTGGTCGGTTAGCGTCACCTCCGCCGCGTAGCGCGCGCGCAGGCGATCTATCTCGCTCTGCTTGTAAATATCGGTGTAACCATAGTTTGGATAGGAATAATCAACGCCCTGGTAGTTGGGGCTGTACATCTCCGTGAGGTAGTCCGGCGCCTGCCAGTTCTCGTGGATCTCGAAGGTGTCCACCCACAGGAAGAATTTGTCGCGCTTGTAGTTATCCTCCAGCCACTCGCCAGCTTTCAGCATAGTCTGGGCTACCGCCCAGTCGGTCTCGTGCCGGTAGTGAGCCGTACGCGCCAGGTCCCGTATATAGTGCCGGCCCTTCTCACGGGCATACTCCTCGGGCCACGGCATCTCGATCTGTTCAATCAGGGCTTCGTGGCCCTCGGGCGGAGCAATCAACTCGAAATCGTCAAAGCCCCGGGGGAAATTCGTCGCGACCATGTTCAAGGTATCCATGACGAGACCGGTGTGGTATCCCGCTTCATTGAGACAGTCAGTGACGCTGACCTCTTCGTCGGTCATCGGCGTCCAGCCGTAGATCGGCCACTTGCAGAAGCCCGTGAAACAGTCCTTACGCATCGGCACCGTGGGAAACGACCCGGTGTAGGCACTCTCGAAGATAGTGGCCCGGCGTGCGAAGGCATCCATTGCCGGTGTACGGATATCGGGGTTGCCGTAGCAGCCCAGAAAATCTCGGCGCAGCGTGTCCATCATTATTACTATCACATTCACCGCTGAATCACCTCGTAGCGAACAGCCTTTATGAAAACGCCTCGACGACCTTGCGCAGCGCCGCTACTGTGTCAGCCATGTCCTCTGTTGTCGCGGGCGGCGCGACCCCAGACAGTGTCCGATAGATTGGCCCCAGACTGGGCCGGCAGACAGGTATAGAGAACCCGCTTCTCGCCAGAGGCGGGCTCTCGGTATCGCCTGCCTATCAATTCGCCGGGCGGCACGACACTGGCCGCGCGATTCCGCACTGGCCCCCGACCCGCTCAGCGCATTACATTTGCCGGGCAGATGGTTGTGACCCGCTGGCCATCCTCGGCAACGGCGTCAATGGCGATCAGGTATCGTCCAGCCGGCACGATGCTACCAGTCTGATTCCGCAGTGTCCAGATGGTGGAATTGACGCCCGCCTGCACGATCTGCTCGGCAACTACGGTCTTGACCAGCCGTCCGGAGATGTTCAGTACCCGCACAGTTACCGCACAGGGCTTGCTCACTGAATAGGCAACTACGACGCCGCTCTGGCTCTGCTGGGCCGAAGCGGAGGACACCACCAGACCCTGGCTCTGCCTGGGCCGGGCCATCAGACCGAACCTGCGAATAGTGAGACCCTCATCACTGCTGCGGAAGGTGTAACGCGGCATAGTGCGGGCATACAGGTCGCGGGAGGCCTCCCTGTCGGTAAGTATGACGACCAGGTCGTTGGGCACCATACTCATATCAGGCAGGGAAAGCTCGACATCGCTGCTGGGGATATCAGTGGTGACCACGAATTCCCAACTGACTTCTTGAGCGCCGCTAGACTGCACGTATTGCGCCAGTCGCCGGCCCTGATCATCAGTGAAGTACAGGTCCACCGTGTCGGCTGCCGGGGGCGGATTACCAATAGTGTATTCCGTACCCGTGGAGGTGACGCCCGCTACTGAAGTCAGGTCGGCCCGCCCACTGACCCGCATCACTATCGGCAAGGTCCAACCGTCAGCGCCCACGTCAAGCTGCTGCGGCGCAACTTGCGGCTCCTGGCTCAGCGTCCCTGTCGCTGGCGGCACAATGGAAACGACCGACTGCGCAGCGCGACTACGCAACCACACTCCCTCCCAGGCCAGTACCCTATCGCGGAATACGTTGAGACCAGGCTGGTCCGTTACCAACATATACGAGCCCGCGTCGTGGTCGTACACAAAGCCGTATGGATAGAGATCTGCCGAACCCATTGATATGCTAGCGAAGGGCAGTCCGCCATCAAAGGGATTAGCCACCAGGTTCCAACTAGATGCCAGCAACAGCTCAAAGTTGCTATCAGTTCTTGCCGGGGTCCCGACAACACCGACAGTCACGGGCGCGGGTATGCGGACAAAGTATCCCTTGCCCGGCACGACCGCCAGGAGGCTGCGTGAACCCGGATCCCCCGGCTGTACGTAGCCAGGTGGGCTGCCCGCCGCGTTGTAGCACGCCAAATCGCGGGTACCGAATACCACCGTCGGATCATCGTCCCCCACCGGATAGCAGGGAACGCCTACCATATACAGGCCTGCTTCATCCAGTAACGTCGGGGGGCTCGCAAAGCAGGGATAACCAGTGAAGTCCACGCTCGTGGCGTTACCGACCGTCTCATTCACCGTGGCCTGCTCGCTGGTAGCGACGAAGCCGTATTGCGCCGCAGTCGGCGTTACCGTGTAAGTGCCGGCGACCAGCCCGTGTATGGTGTAGCCACCACTAGCCGCAGTCGTTGGCGCGTTGCCGTCAGCAGTGACCTCCACCCCGGCCAGCGGCTGCTCAGCGTTGTCAGTGACAGTACCAGATATGGAGTAAGCCC
>JALGTU010000065.1 GCA_029821195.1 Candidatus Zipacnadia bacterium | reverse complement strand
ACGGGTTTGTCGCCAGGTCAGAGGCGAGGCGGCCATTAGCTTTGCATACCGAGGCATTGACCGACGAGTTATCCCTCCCTTCGACGAGAGTCTCGACGATTGCCTGGGCTGTGGCGCATGTGCTTTTGTGTGTCCGACCGGGGCGATCACTGAGCAATACAAGGCGAAGGTAGTGGAGTTGGATAAATGGGACGCCGAGATTCCTATGGCCCAATGCCGAATCTGCGGGCAGCCTTTTGCGCCGCTGCCAGGGATTGAGCAGGCGGCCGCAAAGCTGGCCATTGACGTCGAGCAGCTTCTGATCTGTCCCAGTTGCCGGCAGAAACAACACTCTAAAGCACTGGGCAAGCTCGGGGCCCTGGGCCGGGGGACAGGCAATCAACCGGGCGCGTAGGCGCGGTCCCGGGGATAGGCATTTCAGTAGTCGGTATTATCGAGGAGGTCTTACTAAGATGTCCAAAGCGGTAGCAGCAGCGGCAGTGCGAGGATCGCATGACATAGTGAGCCGAGTTGATGAGCGGCTCGCGGATGCCCTGGATAAGTTCGGCGAAGACCAGGAAGTCGGCTTCCCGGGAACCGCCTTTTATCTGCCGATGGCCTGTGCGCTGCTCGGTGCGGAGGTGAAAACGCTCGGCGAGATGCAGGAGGTGCTGGACCAAACCAAGACCTTCCTGCATGAGGAGCCTTCCGAGAAGCTCTGGCTGCCTTATTTGGGCAGTGCGCTGGATTCGGGGATCGCCACGATGCTTGCCGAAGAGATGTTGACGGCGCTGCGCTACCTGTACGGTGAGGACCCGCAGGACGGCTGGCACGGCTTCATCTCCGATACGTGGCTGCGCAGCCTGGGCATTCAATTGGTGGACGGCCGGCTGCCCGGCTTTGCCGCGGTGATCGGGGCTGCTCCTGACCCGGAGACGGCCGAGTACATCATCCGCGAACTGCAAAAGCGCAGTATTCTTACCTTCCTGATTGGTAACCACGAAGGTCAGACGATGCGTGATCAGCTCATCGAGGCGAATGTCTTGTCGCATGACATTCTGGAGAATCCAGCCAGCGGATGGGACACATACATAGTGCCGATAGGTCCGGACACCGAATCAATAATCTACGTGCTGAACTGGGCTATGCGCGGTGCGCTGACCTTCGGCGGCCTACAGAAGGGTGACTGGAAGGGCTGTCTCGACTACACGCGCGCTCACATCTTCGCCTTCGGGCTGGGGCTGGGCACTATTGATGATCTGAAGTTTGCCAGTGGCGCTGGCGCTATCACGATGGGTGCTCCAGTTATCTGTGATACCGAAATCCCCGAGATCCGCCCGACCGGGGTGTGCACCTACGAGGAGCTGGTGCGCGAGCTGGATCACGAGAAGATGGTTCAGACCTGTGTGGACGTGCGCGGCGTGAAGGTCACCGTCCGGGAAGTGGACGTACCCGTGCCGGTGGCTGCAGCTTTCGAGGGCGAAACTGTGCGCCGCCCCGATATGCACGTAGAGTTCGGGGGCAAATACTCGAAGGCCTTTGAGTATGTAGGCATGCGCAATATGGATGAGGTCGAAGACGGCAAAGTGGAAGTGTTTGGCCCAGATATTGACACAGTAAAAGAAGGCTCAGCGATGCCGCTAGGGCTCTACTTCGAAGTAGCCGGTCGCGAGATGCAAAAGGAGTTCGAACCCATCCTGGAGCGGCGTATCCACAGCACTTGCAACTACGCACACGGAATCTTTCATATGGGGCAGCGTGACCTGGCGTGGGTGCGCGTGAGCAAGGATGCCTTTGCTGCTGGCTGGCGCTTGCGCAATTTTGGCGACGTCATTATGGCCGAGCTCAAAGAAGAAATGGGAGCAATTATTGACAAAATTCAGTGTATTATTACAACCGACGAGGATAAGATAGCAGAGCTGTTGCCCATTGCGCAGGAGGCTTATCATGCCCGCGACGAGGTTATGGGCGAGATGACCGACGAGAGCGTTGATACCTTCTACTCCTGCACGCTGTGTCAGTCCTATGCTCCGGACCACGTCTGCGTCATCAGCCCGGAGCGGGTGGGACTATGCGGAGCATACAACTGGCTGGACGGCAAGGCCGCCTACCAGATCAGTCCGCACGGAGCCAACCAGCCTGTTGAAAAAGGTCGCTGTATCGACCCCCTGCTTGGCGAATGGGAAAGTGTCAACGATTTCGTCAAACGAGAATCTCACGGCACCGTTGACCGGGTTACCCTCTACTCAATTATGGATGCCCCAATGACCTCCTGTGGTTGTTTTGAGTGCATCCTGGCAATGTTGCCGGAGGCCAACGGCTTTATGATCGTCAATCGCGAATATACTGGCATGACGCCGTTGGGGATGGAGTTCAGTACGCTGGCGGGAACTGTCGGCGGTGGACACCAGACACCCGGCTTTCTGGGAGTGGGGCGTCGCTATGTGATTAGCCGCAAATTCATAACTGGTGACGGTGGCCTGCCCCGCTTGGTGTGGATGCCTAACGAGCTCAAGCAAGACCTGGCGGAAGGCCTGCAGGAGCGAGCCAAAGAACTGGACATGCCCGACCTGTCCAATCAAATTGCCACCGAAGACGATGCCGTGGCTATTAACGATTTGGTCGAGTATCTCCAGAAGGTCGGCCATCCGGCTCTGGAGATGGAACCTTTGATGTAGTAACCAGCCCAAGTTCGGTTCAAGTTCCCATCTGATGGAGGCACTATAGTGGCCCTGACAGCGATGGATATCTACAAGAATCTGCCCAAGACCAACTGTGGGGAGTGCGGTGTACCTACCTGCTTGGCCTTTGCTATGAAGCTGGCGCAAGGTCAGGCTTCACTGGATCAATGCCCTCACGTTACTGAGGAGGCCGCCGCGGCCCTTGCCGGCAGCTCCGCGCCGCCGATGAAGACTGTGACCATCGGCACTGGAGACCACGCGCTGGAAATCGGCGGTCAGACGGTGCTCTTCCGCCACGAAGAGACCTTTTATCACCCCTGTGGCGTCGCCATTCAGGTCAATACCAGCCTGCCTGAAGGCGAAATGACAGAGCGAATAAAGACTGCCTGTGAAATGGAGTTTGACCGGGTGGGAATGACCTTCGGGCTGGACTTGATCGCGCTGTATGACGATGACGGGCGCCTGCCAGAGGTAGCTGCGGTGGCCGCTGAGGAGTCGTCACTGCCTCTGATGTTGATGAGCGACGACCCGCAGGCTATGCGGGGCGCGCTGGAAGTCTGTGCAGAGGGCCGCCCCCTCATCTGTGCGGCCACCGCCGATAATTTTGAGGAGATGACGAGTCTAGCCAAGGAGTTCGAGTGCCCGCTGGTCATTCGCGGCGAAGGTATGGAGCAGCTCTACGAATTGAGTGAAAAGGCAATAGAAGCAGGGATAGAGGACCTGGTGTTGGACAGTTCTGCCCGGGAGCCCTCGGCGGTGCTCCAGGATCAGACGATCATCCGCCGCGCGGCTATCAAGGAGAAGGCCGAGCCCTTCGGTTTCCCCACCATAGGGTTTGTCGGGGGCGATGATGAGGTTGACAAGGTTATTTCAGGCTGTGAGCTTATCGCCAAGTACCCGGGCATCGTGGTCACTGACCTGATCACGCGTGACGCTTTGCTCGCGCTGGTCACAGCGCGCCTGAATATCTACACCGATCCGCAGAAGCCGATTCAGGTGGAGAGTGGGGCGTACGAGGTGGGCGAGCCCGATGCCAGCTCGCCCGTGCTCATTACCACCAACTTCTCCCTGACCTACTACACCGTGGAGGCCGATGCCTCCGCCGGCAATCTGGACGCGTGGATAGTAGTTGTGGACACCGAGGGAACCTCGGTGCTCACTGCCTGGGCGGCGGAGGACTTCACTGCAGAAACCATCGCCAAGACGATAAAGGAATGTGGAATAGAGGAAAAAGTTGAGAAGAAGATAGCAGTCCTGCCCGGCGGCGTGGCTGTGCTCAGCGGTGACCTGGAGCAGGAATCGGGGTGGAACGTCGTGGTAGGTCCACGAGAGTCAGCCGGTATTCCGACATTTTTCAAGACAGAATATGAGCAGCGTATCGCCGATTTCAACTGACCGTTTGGCTTCGCTTGAAAAGAGTGCCAATTGATGGGCTCATTGACTGTCACCTTCGAAGATTACGAAATCGAGGCCCCCGCCGAGTCTGGGGAGACAATCCTTGAGGTTGCCAATCACGCGGGCGTGCGCCTGGCGAGCTACTGTGGTGGCCGGGGCGTATGCAACCAGTGTGGGGTGGTAATAACCTCAGGCAAGGTGCAGTCTAAGGACGCGGCCCGCTGGTACGAGCAGCCTACCGAGGATGGCCAGGGCCTCCGCGTCCTGGCGTGTCAGTCAGTGATTACCGAAGATATATCAGTCCACGTCCCGCTGCGTAGCCGCGCCGAGTTTTTCACTATTCGGGACATAGCACCACTGGCGGGAGAGCTAGTAGATCTGGATAGGTTCCCACCCCTCAGTCCCCTCACCCGGCAGTTCGTGCTGGAGCTCCCGCAGCCCTCGCGGGAGGATGCTACCACGGACCTGGATCGGGTGCTCAGGGGCTTGCTGGCTGATGATGCTGACCTGGCACCGGTCACTGTTGATCTCCCTCTGCTCCGCGAGCTGCCGACGGCGCTGCGGGACAACGACTTTCACGTAGCGGTAGCAGTAACCGATGCCGGACCCACCCGAACAATAAGCACGGTGCGAGCCACCGGTGCAGCCCAGTCCTCTTTGGGGGTGGCTATTGATGTTGGTACCAGCACCGTTGTTGTGCAGCTTGTTGACTTGACCACCGGTCAGGTTCGGGGCGCAGCGATGCGGCGCAATGCCCAGATAGCTTACGGGGAGGACGTCATCAGCCGCATTGTCCACACGCAGCAGCACGACCGGGGACTGCGGGAGATGTACGAGGCCATACGAGATACTATCAATGATATTTTAGGCTGGCTGTACGATCGCCACGCTGTCAGCCCCGAACAGGTCATTGCTGTCGGCCTGGCGGGAAACGCGACGATGATGAACTTGCTGCTCCAGATTGAGGCTACGCCGATCCGCCACACTCCGCACACGCCGCCGGCCAGTCTCTTACCGGTGTTCGAGGCGGGACAACTCGGGCTGAATGTCCACCGCCGCGCTGGGGTATTCGGCCATGCTGCGGTGAACGGCTTCGTGGGCGGCGATATCACGGCGGGCATTCTGGCTGTGGGCATGCACAAGTCTACTGAGCTGTGCCTGCTGATTGACGTAGGCACTAATGGTGAAATCGTCATTGGGAACAAGGACTGGCTGATGTGCGCGTCCTGCTCAGCGGGACCGGCTTTTGAGGGCGTCGGGGTGGACGCGGCGATGCCTGCTACTGCCGGGGCTATTACCAGACTGCGCTATGATCCCGGCGAAGATTCATTTGAGTACGAGACTATTGATGACCAGCCGCCCCGTGGTATCTGTGGTACGGGTCTGGTCGAGATGCTGGCAACGTTGGTCGAAGCCGGGGCGATTGACCGCAGTGGTCAGATCGATACCAGCCCTGGCTCTGAGCGGGTCCGAGAATACGGCTACGAAGCGGAGTTCGTACTGTTGTGGGCGGCGGAGTCGGCGACCGGTGAGGACATCACCATCCGCCAGCACGACATTGATAACCTCCTGCGCTCCAAGGCGGCGGTGCTTGCGGGCATTACGGTGATGCTGGAAAATCTGGGACTGACCGCGGCGGACGTGGAGACACTGTATCTGGCGGGCGCCTTTGGTGCTGGTCTGGATGTGGACAGTGCGGTGGCTATCGGTCTGCTGCCCGATGTGGCGCGCGAGCGCATTCAGGTGGTGGGCAACAGTGCGCTGGCCGGCGCGTATCTTGCCCTGATGTCGGGACGGGCGCGCCAGGAGGCCAACGACATCGCCGCTTCGCTCACATACCTGGACTTGAGCACTGACGCCCGCTTTATGGACGAATTCATCGCCAGCGACTTCATCCCCCACACCGACCTATCGCGCTTCCCTTCGATACAGACGTGAAAAGGAGCGGAGAAGATGCCCTTCACAGTTCCGAAAGAACGATGGACCGCCGAGGTGCAGACGACCACCATCGGGGCCACGGAGGCCGACGGCGGCACGCGCACCTCGACAGTGACCATCGGCGGCGATCAAAGCCTGCCCTTCCTGCATTTTGAAGGCCGGACGCCCTACCGCCCGGTCATCGCCCTAGAGGTGCTGGACGAAGCCCCAACCCAATGGCCGGATGCCCTGGCAGAGCATTACCGGGATGTCTGGGATGACCCGGCTGCGTGGGCGCAGAAGGCTGTTGATGAATTTGGCGCGGATCTGATCTGTCTGCGCTTGGTTAGCGCCGATCCCCAAGGCACTGACGCCTCCGCTGACGACTGCGCGGCTACTATCACCTCCGTGCTGGAGGCGGTAGGCGTGCCGCTGATAATCTGGGGCTGCGGCGATGATGACAAGGACAACGCCATAATGCCGTTCTGCAGTCAGGCAGCAGCAGGTGAGCGCGTCGTGCTCGGCGCGGCTACTGAGGACAATTACAAGACTATCTGCGCCTCGGCGCTGGCCGATGGCCACCTGATAATCAATCAATCGCCCCTGGATATCAACATTCAGAAGCAGGTCAGTATTCTGGTTACCGATATGGGCATGAGTACCGACAATATCATTCTCTACCAGACGACCGGGGGCCTGGGCTACGGCGTCGAATATGCGTACTCGATCATCGAGCGCACTCGTCTGGCCGCGTTGGGCGGCGATAAGATGCTGCAAATGCCCATGCTCTCTATTGTCGGTTCCGAAGCATGGCGAGTCAAGGAGGCCTGGCAATCGGAAGAAGAAGCGCCGGAGTGGGGCCCGTTGGAGAAGCGCGGAATAATCTGGGAAGCGGCCACGGCCACATTTTTCCTGCACGCTGGCTCACACCTGCTGGTGATGTGGCACCCGGAGGCAGTGAACCACGTTCGCCAGCATATTGATGAGCTACTCGCAGGTCAGCAGACTTGATTGCTATTTCCAGGCGCGTTCGACAACCAAGTAGGGAGGATTGCTGATGCTTATCATTGGCGAGCGCATCAACGGAATGTTCACGGACGTGAAGAAGGCCATCCAGGCCCAGGACCCCGCACCGATTGCTGACCTGGCCCGCCGCCAGGTGGCTGCCGGTGCCAACGCCCTGGACATCAACGTCGGCCCGGCGTCTCGCGACAAGCTCGGGGCTATGCAGTGGCTGGTGGGGATTGCCAAGGAGGCTGTTGATGTACCGCTGTGCATTGACACTGCCAATGCCGAGGTGATGCGGGTCGGCCTGGAGGCTGCCGAGGGTAACGCTATTGTCAATTCGACTACCGGCGAGGAAGAACGGATGGAGGCGACCTTGCCGCTGGCCGCGGAGTTCAACTGTCCGATTATTGGGCTAACCATTGACGCCGAGGGTGTTCCGCGCGATGCGAATGGCCGCATGGAGATAGCTCTGCGGTTACTCATGGCCTGTATGGAGAAGGGCATCAGCGCGACCGATCTGTACATAGACGCAGTTATCCTGCCCGTAAATGCACTCCAGCAGGTGCCGATACAGGTTCTGGAGGCGATTAAGATGTGCAAGAGCCTCTCCGATCCGCCTCCCCAGACTATTATCGGCCTGAGTAACGTTTCCCAGGGCGCGCTGTATCGGGAATTGCTCAATCGTACCTACCTGGTTATGGCAGTGGCGAGTGGACTGGATGCCGCCATCTGTGATCCTCTTGACGACGAGTTGATGGAGGCCGTGATCGCCGCCGAGGTGCTCTTGAACCGCAACGTTTACTGTGATGACTTCATTAAGGCCTACCGGAGGTAGGCATGGGAGATTGCACTTGAGAGGTGATGCAGTGGCATGATCTCGGTGCAAATTCTGCATACCGAAGGCCACTTGTGGCCGCGATTGCTTGAGCATTTGGCCTCAATGGGTGGTGAGGTAAGCGCAACCCAGCTTCCTGACCAACTGCCCATGATGGTGGACGATCCCCGTGAGTTCTTATCTGCCTCCGTCGGAGCAGCCGGCGTCACCATCGCGGTCAATATTCACCACGATTTGCTGGCCGAGCTCCCGTCGCTGATAGCGGAACGAGGTGGCCGAGCGCTGATTGCTCCCCGAGAAGATCCCAACTGGATCAGGCCGGGGCTGATAATGCAGATCAACGAGGCGGCTGAGAAGATGGGGGTGGAGTGTTCCTTTCCCGAGCCGTTCTGCTCGTTGGAGCCGGTCACGCCGGCGATCCAGCAGTTTTGCCAGGAATACCGGGTTGGGCGCACGAAACTGGAGCTGGTCATCAAAGATGGCCAGGTGCACGAGGCCCGGTGCGTGCGCAGCACACCGTGTGGCCTGAGCCAATGGGTGGCTGAGCGGCTGGTAGGGGTCGAGGCCGGAGAAGCGCTGATCGAACGAGCCAAGGTGCTGCACCACAGCCGGCCCTGCCTGGCCAGTATGACGATGGCACCAGGCATGGATGATACGCTGATGCACAAGTCATTGTTTATGTTCCTGGACAGCGTGCGCGAAGCCCTCGCGGCTGCAATGAGCGAACAGCAATCCGCAGCAGGTGAGAAGCAATGAGAATTGCGGTAGCCGGTAAGGGGGGAGTGGGGAAGACGACGGTATCAGCGGGCCTGTGCCTGCTGCTGGCCGAGCAGGGCAGGAACCCGTGGGCGGTGGACGCCGATCCCAATAACTGCCTTGGTTATGCTCTGGGCTTTCGGCAAGATCTGCTGGCCGACGTCACGCCGCTGTCGGAGATGCGCCAGATGCTAGCGGAACAGGCGGGAAGTTCCGCCGGCCAAGGAGGGATGTTCACACTAAATCCAGATGTGACCGACATCATTGCCGACTACGAGATCAACGACCGCGACATCAGCTTGCTGGTGATGGGCGTAGTGGACGAGGGCGGTACCGGCTGTATGTGTCCGGAAAATGCCACGCTGCGGACAATTCTCCGGGAGTTGGTGCACGCCGAACGCGATCTAATCGTGGATATGGTGGCTGGCCTCGAGCACCTGGGCCGGGGCACCGCGCAAGCAGTGGACGCATTACTAATCATTACTCAACCCAACCGTTCCGCACTGCGGACAGTGCCGCGCATACATAAGCTGGCCGAAGATATCGGGCTCACGCGAATGTGGGTGTTGGGTAACAACGTCAGCCGGGCGGAAGAAGCCGACCGGATTCAGCACAGCATTCCACAAGTGTCTTTACTGGGCACATTGGGCCACTACCCCGAGCTCCAGGACGATGATGTCTTTGCCGGGGTCAGCGGCAGCAATCTAAAATCCGATCTAAGCCAAATCCTGACCAAGCTGGAAGAGCAGCTCAATGGAGATGCTTAGCTTACAATGGGCAAGCTAATCGTAGTTACCGGAAGGGGCGGCAGCGGTAAGACTGCATTTGCCGCGCTGGCGACCAAATATCTGCCGACACCCCAGTTGCTGATTGACGCGGACGCGGACCAGAGCCTGGCGGCGATGCTTGGAATAAACCTCGAGGAGACTGGGATAAGCACAATCTCCGACGTCCTGTACGATATTCAAACATCAGGCGAGGAATCGGCTAATCTGGGCACGATGCCACTGCCTCAAAAAATAGAATACCTCCTGCAGATGAGCTGCCTGTACGAATCCAGTCACTTTGACTTGCTATCTATTGGAGTTAAATGGACACAGGGCTGCTACTGCTTCCCCAACGAAATCCTGCGAGCTATTCTGCCCGAACTGGCGAAGAATTACGCCGTCAGTGTAGTGGATTCCCCGGGCGGGTTAGAACATATGAACCGACGAATAGCCAACGAGATTGACGATCTTTTTGTAGTAATGGATCCTTCCTCTAAGGCCCTGCGCAACGTCGAACGGCTTAAACGCATTAGCGCGGAGCTCAAGATCACTTACAAAAACATCTACCTGGTAGCCAACCACCGTTTCGATGAGGAGAAAGCTGAGTCTCTGCGCAGCATCCCTGGTGCCGCCTACCTGGGGCGAATACCCCGTGACCCTCAGGTCGAAGAATACGACTGGAACGACAGCTCCCTCTTGGAGTTGCCGGTCTCTGGGCTGGCGTCATCCGCTGTCGCTCAGGTACTCGCGGAGGCCGGTTATTGAACGGCGGTCATCTTCAGCAGGATGAAGGAACGAAGCTAGACGGCGGTGGGCATCTTCGTGGCGGGTACCAGGCAGTACCCGGGCAAGACGCAGGTGCTGCCTGCCGTGCATCAGCCCAGCGGGTTTAATGACGATGGCTGTGTAGGCCCGGAGCACGGAGACTCGCATGACCAGCCGCTCATAGGCATCCGACATCAGCAGGTGCAGTTGCTCTCCCCGCTTCCGCAAGGTACCCACCTCCGTTGCTCAAACCAGCTAACACTTACTACTTCGACAACCAACGCCGGAAATCACGCCTGGCAGGCAGAAAAAGACCAAGAAAAACAGACGCTCTCAGGGGGCCTCGAAACAACGAATGAGCGTCGCGTCGCGGAAAACCAGCCTTCCGGCTAATGCTTGTTATGAATGGCAAGGATGTGAAGATGGAAGACACAAAACGAGTGACAAAGGCCATGATCAAAGAATGCCTGGTAGCGCTAGGCATAGCTGAAGGTGACATTGTATTCTTTCATTCGTCACTGAAGAGCATTGGTCATGTCGCAGGAGGTGCAGACACAGTTATTGACGCGTTTCTGGAGACACTGGGGAATAGCGGCACACTTGTTCTCCCTGCGCTTTGTGACTGGGAAAAGATGGGTCGTGAGGCGATCAAAAAGGCGTGGGACATTCAAACTACGCCAACGTTCACCGGTCTCATACCAGAGACCCTGAGAAAGCGTGATGGAAGCATAAGAAGTGATAACCCCACCCATTCTGTGACCGCTGTTGGTCGGTACGCCTCAGAGATTACGAAAGATCACAAAAGGGCCCACGGGGGAGAATGGGCAGCCAACTGGCCGAGGTGGGCGTCCCATGGTGCGTTTGGAGAGAATAGCCCCTGGGATAAGCTTTACTTATTGGACGCCAAGTACATGTTTATCGGAGTCGACTTCGGCTGTTGTACAATGTTGCACCATGTACAGGTGTTGCTTCTGGAAAACTATCTCAGGAAAACTGACAGTAGTGCTCCGTGGCCCACATTCGATTTCCGACGGATGGGTAAGAAGCTTGAAGACCTCGGGATAGTAAGGCTCGGCAAGATCGGTGGAGCCGTTACGAGACTAATAAGCAGCAGGTCCTTGGTGGACACGGCGATAAGAGTTCTGCGGGAAGAGGGCTATGATCGTTATTGATAAAAAATCCCTCTACCGCCTGAATGTGGCAATGCAAGATTTTCATAACAAGGAGAACTGTGATGTTCATTGACATTCACGCCCATGCGTATCGAAAGTCCCCACCCCTACCGGTTCCGTTTTGCACCCCGGAGCAAGTGATTGAGCGCTACGACGAAGCCGGCATCGAGAAGGGGGCACTGCTCCCTATCGTCAGTCCCGAGATATATCTTCCCCAGGCCAACGAGGAGATCCTCGAGATGGCGGAGCAGTACCCCGGCCGGTTCATTCCGTTCTGCAACATTGACCCGCGCGCCCTGACGAACTCGGCCGACGCGCCGCTGGACCGCCTGCTCCGGTACTACCGCGACCAGGGATGCAAGGGGCTCGGCGAGGTGATGCTGAACGTGCCAGTCATGGACCCTATGGTCCAGAACCTGTTCAAACACGCGCAGGATGTGGGGCTTCCGGTGATATTCGACGGTTCAGATCAGGTCGGCGGCGATTTCGGGCTGTACGACGACCCCGGGTTGCCGCAACTGGAGCACACCCTGCAGAGGTTCCCGGAACTCATCATGCTCGGCCACGGCCCGGTGTTCTGGACGGAGATCGGCCCGCTGGAGACCCCGGCCGACAGGAATGTCGTGTTCCGACCCGGCGGCGGACAGGTAGCGCGCCGTCGCCCGAGTGGTCCGATCGAGGAGGAGGGCGTCGTGCCCAAGCTCTTCCGCAGGTATTCCAACCTCTATGGTGACCTGTCCGACCTGAACCCCTGGAATGCGTTGGCCCGTGATCCGGAATACGGGCCGAAGTTCCTCACGGAGTTCCAGGACCGTCTCCTCTTCGGCACGGACATCTGCTTCTTTGACATGCCCTTCCCGATGGTGGACCTCCTCCTCGAATGGCGGGACACGAAGAGAATCACCGAGAGGGTCTTCAACAAGGTTGCCAGAGAAAATGCCGTGAACCTTCTCGGTTTGTAACTATTCATCAGGTTGGATAACGTCTCTGCGAGGTCGCTGTCTGGGTATAGGGTAGAGAGCGGCGACGGCGGCGGCCGAATCGATGTGCAACGCCGGCTATTGAGCAGCGGTCATTTTAGCTGCCCGCCAGCTCCTGTTCGACCAGGATTTTGATCGTCTCAGCCGAGATCGAAGCCAGGTCCTGTTGGGTGGCTAGTATGTAAACCGGCCGCCATACTCCGCCCATGGCCGCCTGGTTATAGACCCGTACTGCCAAGTTATGGATCTGGCGTGCCTTGAGGTACTCGCTCGCCTCGAAAGCGAAAGGCATTATCCAGAGTTGTCTGCGGGGTATGCCGGTGGTCTTCTGGGTATGTTCGAAGGCCGGCTGCCCGTCACGGACCAGTACAACGTCGGCCCCGCCTACATCCCCCGCGGTTCCGAGCAGCGGCATCGTTCCGGCTGCGCTTAGCGCCTCGATGCCCAACAGCAACACTCCCACCACCACGCCGGCGGTGGTCAACTGCCTCATAGGTGCTTCATTGCGTTCACCCCAGATAATGGCGTAATCGCTGCTCTGGACGGCGGCTTGGCTTGGCAGGCGGAGGTTTCGCCGGTGTTGAGTGTGGCACCTCCGGCAGGGATGGAAAGCTGGCCAGAGGATGCAAGCGAGGGCAGGCATACGGAGGCAGTTGCTTCGCCCATTCGGATTTGGTATAATACGTGCAGCAACGGATAGTAGTGCAAGGCAGCAGAAATTGGTAATTGTGAGGTTCCCCGGTAGCTCAACGGTAGAGCAACCGGCTGTTAACCGGTAGGTTGGTGGTTCGAATCCGCCCCGGGGAGCCAAGATAGGACAACTGGGGGAACTGCCACTGAGTGTTTAACAATTCCTTCTTCGTTTGGTGCGAAGCCCAGGCTGCACAGGGCAGCCGTATCTCCCTCCAGCCGCACCTCGTTCCCAGCAATCTCAACCTTGTCCAGCAGGAAGTTCAGGTAGCGCTTCGTCAGACCGTGGTCATTCGACAGGAAGATCTCACGCAAGCCATCCCGGATCTTCTGCAAGTTGTCCGTCCGGAAAAGGTGGCGCGGGATTTGCTTTGACCGCTGAAGCTCCTCGAGCCTCAGCGACAGCTCTGCTTCCTCTCGCTTCAACCCCCGGAGTCGCTCTCCCACCAATGCCAGATCTACGGCACGAGTCTCGATTGCCTCGTATTGCGCTTCAATTCGCGACCGTACGTCGTCCAGTTGGCGCTTGACCTCCTGCACCTTGCCGTTGTTGCGCCGCCTGAACTTCGCCAGCTCCCTCGCCAACTGCTTCACAAGCTGTCGAATGCGTTCGACGGTGAACAGCTTCTCGCCCAGGTGCTCCAGGATCTGCTGCTCCAGGTCCTCCTGTGGGACGCGATTGCCCTCGCAGGCTGACTTACCTTTGCGGATGTAGTTCGAGCAGTTGTAGTAGCGGTATGCGCCGCCCTTCGCCGTCTCGAGACTCATCCTCGCTCCGCACTTGCCGCATCTCAGCAAGCCTGTCAGCAGCGCAGGCGATGCTGTAACTGAGGGTGGGTGTTTCACGACCGGTCGGCGTTGCTTTCTCAGCTCCGCTGCGCGGTTAAACAAATCTCGGTCTATGATTGGAAGCACCGGGACCAGTATCCATTCCTCTCGCGGCTTAACCTTGCCGGTCCGACTCTCCCGCTTGTTGTAGTAGTATTCACCGACGTAAACCCGATCAGCCAAGCGTTCTTGTACCCTTTGCTTCGACCACTCTTTGTCACCCCGGTACAGCAACCCCGCCTGGTTGAGCAGCTCGGCAAGTCGCTTACTGCCCACCGGCTTTCCCTCAACCCCGTGCACGTACACCTCGAACATCCTCCGCACGACCGCAGCCTCGCCCTCATCCGGCACGAGCTTGCTCTTGTGGTTGCCCCGCTCGTCCTCTACTGTCTCAATCCGGTAGCCGAAGGGGGGAACTGATCCGTTGAAGTACCCCCTCCGAGCATTCTCCTTCATCCCGCGAAGCGTGTGGAACGCGTTGATGTCGCTCTCATACTGGTCCTGGAGTTCGAATATGCCCTCGACGAACTTGCCGGTAGGGTCGTCCGCGACTTCCTGAGTGATGCTGATGACGCGAACGTCCTCCTTCTGCAACCGCCGCTTGTAGATCTTTGCCCCAAGTGCATCTCTAAAGAAGCGAGAAGTGGTGAGGACTAAGATTGCCTCTGCCCCGGAGTTGTTCTCCAGAACGAAGCGCATCATCTCCCGAAACGCGGGGCGATTGGCATCCGTGGCCGACGCGCCCTCCTCGCGAAACTCCTCTACTATTTCGTGATCGTTCTGCTGGCTGTTTTCGCGCAGTTGCTTGAGTTGGTCAGGAATGGACAGGTCATGGTCGGCCTGACGTGCGGTCGATACTCTGGCGTACAGAACCACCTTCAATGGCTTTCACCTCGCTCACGGACAAGTCCGCGGCTTCGC
>JALGTU010000212.1 GCA_029821195.1 Candidatus Zipacnadia bacterium | reverse complement strand
GTTCACGGTGACGGCACCGCAACACGCCGAAGGATACCTGCGCGTCAGCAAGCAAGATCCCCGTTACTTCGAATTCGAGAGTGGTGACTTTTTCTACCCCCTGAGCATCAACATGCGCGACGGTGGCGACCAGGCCGAAGCTCAGGCCGGCACGTACGCCTTCGAACACTTCTTCAAGCTGTTTGCGGACAGTGGTATCAAGCTGGTACGCACCTGGATGTGTCCGTGGTGGGCGGGACTGGAGTGGAGCGAGAAGTACCACTCGCGCTTCGATGACCTGGGACGGTATTCGATGTATAACGCCTGGCGCTTGGACTATGCGGTGGACCTCGCCGCGCAGTACGACCTCTACCTGCAAATCAGCCTTAACCGCCACGGGCAACTGCGGCGGGATAAGTACGACGCCGAGTGGGCATACAACCCGTATTCGGTCAACAACGGCGGCTTCTTGCCCAGCCCGGCGATGTACTTCACCAGCCAGCGTGCCCGGGACCTCTTCCGCCAGCAGCTCCGCTACGCCGTCGCCCGCTGGGGCTACTCCCGCAACCTGATGACCTGGGAGCTGTTCAACGAGGTGGACCTGGTCGAGGCGTACCGGCCCGCGGAAGTCGCTGCCTGGCATGCCGAGATGGCCGACTACCTGCGCAGCATTGACCCGTGGGCGCACATCATCACCACCCATGTCGCCCTCTACTGGGTCAGCGGTGACGAGCTCTGGCAACTGCCGCAGATGGAGTATGTGCAATCCGACTCGTACTGGGGAAAGCAGAATCGGCGGGACCGGTGCATGAATGAGTCGTACCGCAAGCGCATGCACTATGAGAAGCCGTTCATCTTCATCGAGTACGGCCCCAAGACCGCTGATTTGCCGGTGCCCGCCTCGCGCTGGCGCCAGGAGTTCCGCTGCGGGCTGTGGGTCTCGACGCTGATGCCGCATGGTGCGCCGGCGGCGTTCTGGTATCCGCTGCAGTGGGAAGAGCACAAGCTGCAGCGCTATCAGAGCGCAGTCCAGGCCTTCAACGAGGGTGAAGACCGCCGGGGGAAGGGCCTGAAGCTGAGCAGCCCGCTGGTTCTGCCGCCGGGTCGGCTCAATGTCCAGGCGATGCAGAATGAAGACAGCGCCTACTTGTACATCTACAACTTCGCCAGCCTCGGGGTGGAAGATCCCACGCAAATCACCGACCCCATCTCCGGCGGCAAAGTGATGCTCACCGGCCTGCGCGACGGTGAGTACCAGGTCGAGTTCTGGGATACGCTGAGCGGCCGCGTTTATGACCAGGCGCAGGTGACCGTGCGCAACGGCATTGTGACTGTTGATTTGCCTACCATCGCCCCCGACCTCGCGGTCAAGGTCAAGCCGCGCTAGCGCGAGACACTCGCCCGCTGTCGCCTTCCCACCCGTAGGGGCGCTGCTTGCTGCGCCCGCCTCGACAGGCCCCTGCGGGCGGCGCCTGGCCTCCCTGCCCACTGTTAAAAGTCTTTGCGGAAGGGATGCGGGGAAAGCCACTTTCTTCAGAAAGGGGTTCCCCCGCGAGAGTCTTTGCCCCGGATAGCGGCTTGGTTCAGTCCAGGGGCATAGCGGCTATGATGTCCGAGCGACTCACAATGCCGATCAGGTCACCAGCGGCATCGGTCACCAGTACGCGTTTGAGATGCCTCTGCTTTAGTATCTCGATGATTTCCGGTATCGGTGTGTCCGGCCGCACTGCAACCACTTTAGTAGTCATGACCCAATCCACGGTGGTATCTCCGGCGGCGGTCAGGATGTCGGCTTCGCTGAGTACGCCAATTACCTTCCCCGCGCTGACTACGGGCATTCCGCTGATCCGGTTCTTAGCAAGCATCCGCGCTGCCTCTAGGACTGTTGCGGAGGGGCGGGCGGTTATTAACTCTGTAGTCATAATGTCGGCGGCCGTCTTTTCCATTGCTGCAAGCCTCCTCGGACGTGCACTACTTCCCACTTGGCCTGTAGTATTCTCCCCCGCGGCCCAAGTTCCTTTGTTCTCAGCAAACAGCACTCGAACCCGTTGCTGATGGGCGAGAGGCCCGCCCGCTGTCGCCTTCCCACCCGTAGGGGCGCTGCTTGCTGCGCCCCGCCGTTTCCCCTCCCCGTGCCCGGGGAGGGCCAGGGTGGGGTAGCCGTTCGCCTTCCCTTGCTGCGCTCTATCGGTGGCACACGCTTCTATCAGGGTGAGCTCGTCGAACCCCAGCCTGTATACATGACACTATCAACCACGGGCTGGAAGCCCATGCCACTGAACTGGTGGGCACGAACGCGGGCCAGCCTCGGCGAGCCTCGACAAGCCCCTCCGGTAGCCGCCTAGATGACAGCGTCAAAGCCAGGCCGAGTTCAGTTAGGTTGCGGCAGCGGCGTGCTTGCTGCAGTTGGTGCAGAGGATGCGGCAGTTGCTGATGTTGGCGGGGCCGTCGGGGTCAATGCGGTGCACGCTCCAGCCGTTAGGTGCGTTTTCTCCCTGGCCGACCAAGCGCAAGAACTGGGTGCAGCGGCCCTCGGCGTCGCTGGTGTGGTCGCAGTCCGGGTCGGTACACTCGCACCGGTGCCCACACGCCTGGAAGGCTTCGTGGATGACCGCATGAGGGAACGCTTGCTCCATCTGTCTCACCCCCTCTCCGCTAGCTACGCCAGTCCAAGCAATAGGTTCCACGTGCCGTAATTATACCACAACGCCTGCTCATTATGAAAATGAAGGGGAGAAGGATTGGGGGGCACAGGCTTCTATGATGATAAGCCTGCCGTAGCACGCTATGGCCTGCGAAGGTAGGAATGTCGCTCCTACGGGTGACAAGCGCGTTCCCGACATCTGCCGTTTCCTAACCACTAACCACTAACCACT
>JALGTU010000211.1 GCA_029821195.1 Candidatus Zipacnadia bacterium | reverse complement strand
TTCGTTGCGCGGGCGCGCGGCCGCATTCCCCTGCCCATCCTGCGCAAGGATTTCTTATTGGAGGACTATCAAATATATGAATCCCGTGCCCTGCAGGCCGATGCAGTCCTGCTAATTGTCGCTATATTGGAGCCGGAAATCCTGGCGCAACTGCATCAGTTGGTCGATCAGTTGGGTATGACGGCGCTGGTGGAGGTGCACAACGAGGATGAGCTGGAGCAGGCTCTGGCAGTGGGCGCGCAGGTCATCGGGATCAACAACCGCGACCTCGCGACGATGGAGATTGACCTGTCAACTACCGAAAGGCTTGCTCCGCTGGCTCCCGAAGGTGTCCTGGTGGTCAGCGAGAGTGGCATTGGTTGCCGGCAGGACGTGGAGCGGGTTGCGGCAGCGGGAGTGGACGCGGTGCTGGTGGGCACGGCGTTGATGAAAAGCACTGAGTTCGATCTGGCCGCGCGCCAGTTCGTGGGCGTGTCCAAGCAGAAGCACTAATTCCGTGACGATAAACAGGAAGTGATACGGCGGATGACTACAGCAATTGAACAGCGTTCCGGCCGCTTTGGCCGCTACGGCGGGCAATATGTTCCCGAGACCCTGATGGGAGCTTTGGATGAGCTCGTTGAAGCCTACGAAGAGGCGTGGGCCGACCCGGAATTCCACAAGGAGCTGGAGTACTACTGGCGCCACTACGCCGGACGTCCGACGCCGCTGTACTTGGCTGAGCGGCTTAGCGACTTGTGTGGAACACAAGTGTATCTGAAGCGCGAAGACCTGAATCACACTGGCGCGCATAAGCTCAACAACACTCTGGGGCAGGTGCTACTGGCCCGGCGCATGGGCAAGCCACGGCTGGTCGCCGAGACCGGCGCGGGCCAGCACGGGGTCGCCACAGCTACCGTCGGCGCGCTGTTTGGGATGGAGACGGTCGTCTATATGGGCGTCGAGGATATCCGTCGGCAGCGGCTTAATTGCTTCCGTATGGAGCTGCTGGGGACGAAAATTGAGCCGGTTGAGTCGGGCAAGGGAACGCTGAAGGATGCCACCAACGAAGCAATTCGCGATTGGATGGCCAACGTCGAGAACACCCACTACCTGATGGGTAGTGTTTGCGGGCCGCACCCGTATCCGACGATGGTACGCGACTTTCAGAGTGTTATTGGTAAAGAAGTCCGCGAGCAGTGTCCGGAGCAGGTCGGACGAATGCCGGATATGCTGGTGGCATGTGTCGGCGGCGGCTCGAATGCTATAGGGCTGTTTTATCCTTTTATTGACGATGATGTTAAACTGGTTGGGGTGGAGGCTGCTGGGCACGGACTACATACCGGGGAGCACAGCGCCCCGCTGGTCGCGGGCAGCTTCGGGATCCTGCACGGGTCGGCTTCGCAGATTCTGCAAGATGAGGATGGGCAGATTATCAACGCTCACTCGGTGGCCGCCGGGTTGGATTACCCCGGAGTGGGCCCCGAGCACGCCTATCTGCAAGAAAGCGGTCGAGCCACTTATGTAAGCGTCACCGATGAGCAGGCGCTGGACGCCTTCGATCAGTTGAGTAAGCTGGAGGGCATAATCCCGGCCCTGGAAGCCGCTCACGCCCTCGCCTGGGTTATTGAGCGGGCGGGGAACTTCGGTGAAGACGAAGTAATAGTCATCAATCTGTCGGGCCGGGGCGATAAGGACGCAGCAGAAGTGAAGAGCCTGCTGTAGTGTCGCCTATTGAACGCGAGGAGAACCACACAATAGTGAATTCTATCCAACAGAGCTTTGCCACCAGCCATCAGGCCGGGCGTGGGATGCTAGTCGTCTATGTTACCGCCGGCGACCCGAGCCTGGAAGAGACAGTGGAGATCGTTACCACAATAGCCGAAGCCGGCGCGGACATCATCGAGCTGGGCATACCCTATTCTGATCCGCTGGCCGACGGCCCCACCATCCAGGCCGCCTCGCAGCGGGCGCTGGAGGCTGGCGCTACCATCCAGGGCGTCTTTGACTGCGCCGCCCAGATCCGCGAGCGCAGCTCAATCCCGCTGGTCATTATGACCTGCTACAATCCGATACTTCAGTTTGGCCCGGAGGCCTTTGCCCAGGAGGCGAGCAAGGTCGGCATTGATGGCATACTGGCCTCCGACTTGCCCCCGGGCGAAGCTGAGCAGTGGTGTGAAGTGGCTGCTGAGCACGAGCTGGCCACGGTTTTTCTGGTCGCGCCGACCACTCCACCCCAGCGAGTGACGCGAGCGGTGGAATGCACCACCGGCTTTGTCTATGCAGTGGCGCGACCGGGGGTAACCGGGGCCCGGGACGAGCTACCCGAAGACCTGAAGGACTCCGTCGCGCGCATTCGCCAGGTCACTGACCTGCCCGTTGCAGTCGGCTTTGGCATCAGCACTCCCCAGCAGGTGGCAGCAGTTTGCGAGATTGCAGACGGCGCCATCGTCGGCAGTGCAGTGATCAACATCATCGCGGAAGCCAGCGACCGCGATGCCCGCTTGCAGCAAGTCAGCCGGTTTGTGTCTGATTTGGCGACAGCTACTCGCAGGTGACTCCTGCCTTCCCGAGACTCAGGAGTCCTCAGACAAGCGCGTTGCGCAGGTCTTGAGAAAGCGCCGCCGAAGCGGCCGACACGAGTGCCTTGTCAGTGGTCATAACGATAAGACTGTAGCCAAGCTCAGCTAACATGGCCGTGACCTGTGGATCCGTGCTGCCCCAGCAGCTAGCTATTATACCTGCCGCCCGCGCCGCCTCGACGGTCCGGGTCAGGCGTTCGGCAAGTATCGGTTCGGTAAGGGGAGTCTCCAGTGAGAGACCCAAAGAAGTACGCAGGTCCGTCGGGCCCAGGAAAATCCCGTCTACCCCCGGCGTCTGCGCGATAGCCTCGACATTGTCG
>JALGTU010000210.1 GCA_029821195.1 Candidatus Zipacnadia bacterium | reverse complement strand
GCGATGATACTGCGTAGTTGCTCCAGATCAACTAGCTTACGCGGGTTGTCCACTTTGCTAACCTCAACAGGCAGGCCTGGGCATGAGCTACTGGCGCGTGATCGGTGATACCACCAGCCGGCGATATCGCTCCTCGCCCTCGGAGTAAGTCTCCACGTCGGGGTCATCATGCAGCTCCATGTGCACTATGCGCCGCTCGTAGCCCTGCAAGTCAGAAATAACCACCTCGCGGCCGCTCTGTTTGGCCTCTTCGGCGGCCTCCTGAGCCCGGCGACGCAGGCGCTCTTCGTGACGGGCGCGGTAGTCCTCGGTATCGAGGACCACGCGGCAGCCGTCCTCAATGCCCCGGTTCGCGCCGATGGCTACGATGAGCTGCAGCGCATCGAGCGTACTGCCCTGCGGACCGATGATCAGCCCCATTGCCTCGTCACCTTTGATCTCCAACTCGACCTGGTCGGCACCGACATTGGCGATAACGACCTCGGCATCAATCCCCATAAGTGCCGTAATATCTTCGGTGAGCTGCTGGGCCCGCTCGGCGACGGCCTGCCGGGAATCCTCCGGCTGCTCCCCAGGCGGCGCGGGCGGGTGCCGGCGCTCGAGTCCCGGCTCCGGCTCCTCCCAGGCGGGTGCCGGCTCGACATCTTCGGCCTCCTCAACCACAGCCACCGGTTCTGCGGGCACCTCTTCAGCCGCGGGCGGCTTACCAGTCGGTGCTTGCTCTTCATCATAGGTCGCCCGAATCAGGTACTCGCCCGAGCCGATAATGCCAAACAGCTTGCGCGGCGCTTGGAGAACTTCGATCTCGATTTCCTCCTCGGCAACGCCCAGTTGAAACGCCGCCGCTTTGCGCGCCTCTTCCAAGCTAGCAGCAGATACCTCTACAGATCGCATACGTGCATCTCCTCCCTCTTCGCTACGGCGGGTGTCTCAGCCTCACGCTCTGGGGCCTTTGGGAAAAGGCCGCCACACTCAGCCGCCCTTCCTGCCCTTGCCGCTCTTTGGGGCTTTCTTGCCAACTTTCTTGCCTTGAGCAGCGGCCTTGGCTTCCTCATAGCTTGGGCCCTTAGCAGCCTGCTTGCCGTCTTTCCTCTTATCCCGGGAGACCAGTCTCGTCATCGCCCCGACCATTCCGCCGGAGCTTTGCCTGCTCTCGCCTGCCGCGGGGGCTTCTTTGTCACGCGCAAAATGCAAAACATAGTATTGCTCGCCGAAGTAGACCAGATTGGTACCTAACCAGTAAAGAATAAACGCAGCCGGGAACGACTGGAACATAAAGAAGAATAGCAGCGGCATCATATAAGTCATCATCTGCTGCTGGCTGGCCTGCTGGGGGTCCATCGCCGCTGCCGGGTTCACCTTCTGCGTCATCTTCTGGAAAGCTATCATACTGATAGCATAACAGACCAGCAGAGGCATGTTGGGCAGCGCCAGGTTCTTGACCCACAGGAACGAGGCCCCGTCAAACTGGACGACGTAGTCGCGGATGCCTCGGTAAATCATAATCAATATCGGCATCTGGATGAGTAGCGGGAGGCAGCCGCCCAGGGGGTTGACGTTGTGTTCCTGGCACAGCTTCCAGAACTCCTCCTGGAACTTCTGCTTGTTATCCTTGTACTTTTTCTGGAGCTCTTTGATTTGCGGCTGAATCTTCTGCATGGCCCGCATCGAAGAGAGTTGCTTCTTGGTCAACGGATAGATCATCAGCCGGGTGACTACAGCGAGCAGAAGCACGCCGAGGGCCGGATTGCCACCTGCGATCTTGACAAACGCGTGGACCAGCTTGTACCAGAAGCCGTCCCGCTTGAGACTGTCGAGTGGCTCTTTGATCGTCTCCCGAACCGTTTGCTTCTGCCAGCTCCCGGCATCATCCGCGCGGATCCAGGTATGGTAGGCGGCGTCCCCATTGGGCTGGGTGGCAGCAAATTCGGTCCAGGCCCGGTCGTAGAGCTTCTTAGCACTGCCTTTATCCTGGAGCTGCGTCAGGGCCAGTTCGGCGGCGTGGATGCGGGCGAAAGCGGCATACCTGTACCGCGATAGCACTCCGGCCTTGGCGCCGGCCGAGTACGCCTCGACGGCATCGTCGTACTCTTCGTCAAGTTCGTAGGCCCGGCCGAGGCGAATGAAACTGAGCGCTATCGCGGGAGTCAGCTTCTGAGTCCTGATGAGCGGCAGGCCCTGCTCGCCGATCTCGACGGTGCCTTCGACGCGCGCCGGGAGGCCGTCAGGACCAGATTTCGGGAAGCCCTCGGCCTGAGTTCCACCGGCCAGGGCCACGTAACAGCTCGCGCCCTCACTGCGGAACACTGCCTCATTTTCGCCCTGGACTTCATAGATGCCCTCCACCGCTACTTGCGTGCCCTTCAACTCCGCGACGTGGCCAGCCAGATCGCCGATATTGAGCGCGCGCGGCTGCTTGGCCCCACTGAGCCACTTCTTGATGCCCGCGAGGATTCCGCCCTCCGGCGCATTCTCCTGGGCGTAATCAGCCACGTCCTCGAGGTCATCAATCTGGTCATCCAGCGGCGGTTCCGCCAGGATCGTCAGCTCCGGCGGCAGGCCTTCCTGGCCCGGCAGAGGTTCAGCACAGACCGGGGTCGCCAGAAATGATGCTCCCAGTGCCAGGAGCACCAGGGATAGGGTCACGGAGGTACCAGCAGCGTTCATTTATCACTCAACTCGAGGACCATTGTCTGGAATCCTCAGTGGATTCTTCGGAAATAGTATGTTCCCGGCGTGCGTGCGGCCCGGGCACCGGATCGTAGCCGCCGACCGCAAACGGATGGCAGCGCATCACCCGCCGCATCCCCAGCCACAGGCCCTTCAGCACACCGTGAATGTGCACAGCCTGGACCGTATACTCGGAACAGGTCGGCTGGTAGCGACAGGCTCC
>JALGTU010000064.1 GCA_029821195.1 Candidatus Zipacnadia bacterium | reverse complement strand
CTGGAGGACCTGGCGTCGGCGGAGGAGATTATCTGGGACCTTATTGACAATGTGGCAATGGGCGGCAACTACTTGATGGGCATCGGCCCGCACGCCGACGGCTCCATACCTGATTACTACCAGATTCGTCTCGGGGAGATTGGCGACTGGTTCAAGACTAACGGCGAGGCCATCTGGGAGACTCGTCCCTGGCTCTGGGGCTACTTCCACGAGGGCGATAACGTCCGCTACACGATGAGCAAGGACGAGCAGACTGTCTATGCGCTGCTTCACGGCTGGCCTGGCTCGCGAGTGAGCCTGGAGTACCTACACTCGAGCATCTGTGTGGTTGACGATGTCCAGATGCTGGGCGTAGACGAGAAGCTCCAGTTCGGCCCGACCGACCGGGGCGGCTGCGTCGTGGATATGCCCCGACAAAAGCCTGGCAACTCACATAGCATCTACGTGCTCAAGTTCAAGGTCAAGCGCGAAGAGCCAGTGTAAGGAGGTTGGGAAACGATTGACAATCACACGATTCGGTCAGGTTGGCCGCGCATCGCTGCAATGTGCCTGTTGGTCGTCCTGCTGGCAGGCAGCTTGGTTGGCGCTGAGTATGAGGCCAACTGGGAGTCGCTGGACAGCCATCCCCTGCCGCAGTGGTACGACGACGCCAAGTTCGGCATGTTCATCCACTGGGGCCCGTATGCCGCTGATATCGCTGACATTCGGGCGCTTGACGAAAAAGAGGGCAAGCCTGAGTCGCTGAAGACGACCCACGAGTGGATGCGCCCGGAGCTGCTGACCTGCGAGAACTACGACCCCCACGAATGGATACGCATAGCCCGTGATGCGGGCATGCGCTATATGGTCTTCACCACCAAGCACGGCGGCGGCTTTGCCATGTACGACACCGACTACCACAAGTGGAACAGCGTGGATAGCGGTCCGCAGCGGGACCTGTTCGGCGAGTTCGCTCAGGCGTGTCACGAGGAGCAGATGCGCTTCCTGGCCTACTACTGCAAGCCGGATATGTTCATCCCGCCCGACTACCAGTACAATCCCTTCAAATCCCATTACCGGAAGGGGATCAAGGACTGGGATCGGTGGCACGAAATTGTCGAGAAATACCAGATGCAGCCGATTATTGACGATTGGCCCGGCTACTTCCGGAATCAGGTCCGAGAGCTTATCACGAAGTATAGGCCAGATGGTATCTGGTACGACAGTGGTACACTTCCGGTTAGCTACCTGGGAACCCAGGAGTTGGCCGCCTGGGTGTACAATCGCTACCCAGGGTTCGTTTTCAATGACCGGTTTGGCCAGGGCTCCCATCGCCGCCACGGCGACTTCTCGACCTACGAGACCTACGGGAGAACCCCGCAGCGCGCCTGGCCGCCCGACCGGATTATGGACAAGAAGTGGGAGCGCTGTATCACACTGGACAAGAACACGTGGGCGTACAATCCCCAGACCACTCTCGAGGACCTCATGTCCGCCGAGCTGGTGATTCACGAACTAGTCAAGTGTGCCAGCCAGGGCGGCAACTACCTGCTCAACATCGGGCCCCGTGCGGATGGGTCCATTCCTGATTACTTCGTGCAGCGGTTGGGCGAGGTCGGGGACTGGATGGCGATCAACGGCGAGGCAATTCACAACACGCGCCCCTGGCGCGATGGCACCCACAAAGAAGGCGACGTGCGCTTTACCACACGCGGTGATAGCCTCTATGCAATATGCCTGAAGTGGCCGGAACGCGTGCTGCGCCTGAGAACGGTCACGCCGGACAGGTGGCCGGTGACCAGCGTGCAGATGCTGGGGTGCGCCGAGCCGCTGAACTTCTCCCAGCGCAAGGTGACTGGCCTCGCTGTGGCGATTCCTGATGAAAAGCCCTGCGAGCATGCCTGGGTGCTCAAGCTCACGCGCTGATGACGGCGGGCAGCAGCAGGGGTGGCATCAGGCCAGCGGGAGTGCGGAGAAGACATCCATATCCAGTTCTGAAGGACCTCGGCGCTGGGCGGTGAAGTGGCCGGCGGCAGCGACCATCGCGGCATTGTCGGTGCACAACTCCAGGGGCGGGACCGCAACGGGGATGCCCCGGGATCGGCCCACTTCCGCGATCCTCCGCCGCAAGACCTGATTAGCCGCAACGCCCCCGGCTATTATCACTTGCCTGACCTGGTGCTGTCGGGCGGCGCGGGCTACATTGCGCGTGAGTGTATCTACTACCGCCTGCTGGAAGCTGGCTGCCACGTCGGCGATCTGCTGCCCGTCTTCGATCCCGCTCTTCGCCACGTGCCTGACCAGCGCGGTCTTGAGGCCCGAGAAGCTGAAGTCGAGACTGCCCTCGATCTGGGGCCGGGGGAAGGCTATGGCGCCGGGGTCGCCGCCGTCTGCCGCCTTCTCAATAGCCGGCCCGCCCGGATAACCCAGCTCCAGGAGCCGCGCCCCCTTGTCAAGTGCCTCGCCGGCAGCGTCGTCCCGCGTCTCGCCGAGCGAGGCATAGTCACCGAAATTGTGCATCAGGACAAGGCTGGTATGGCCGCCGGAGGCCAGTAGGCAGAGCGCAGGGAAAAGGTCCTGCGCCGGGGGCTGCTGGCCGGAGGGCGCAATGAAGTTGGACATCACATGGGCCTCGAGGTGATTGACGCCAACCAGCGGTATACCGCTGGAGATGGCGAGGCCCTTAGCTGCACTGACCCCCACCAGTAGCGACCCAATCAGGCCCGGTCCCTGAGTCACCGCGATCAGGTCAATATCGTCCAGGGATACCTGTGCCTGCGCCAGAGCGCGGTCAATGATCACTGTGATGACCTCGGTGTGGCGGCGCGAAGCCACCTCCGGCACTACTCCGCCGAAGACGGCGTGCAGGTCGTCCTGGATGGCGACAACATTGGACAGGATCTGCCGCCCGCCCGCCACGACTGCGGCAGCGGTCTCGTCGCAGGAGGTCTCGATGCCCAGCGTCAAACTGTCAGATGATGGCTGCCACGACATAGTCTTCGCTTTCGTGTTACGGCGGCCCGGCCGCGATGCACAATGGTAACCGGGCCTTGCGTGTGCGGATGACTATTTCGTGCTGGAGGCCAGGTCTCCCTTCATACAGGCGGAGCCAGGCCGTCGGAGGGGCCGTGTCGAGCGCAGCGAGGCCGGCCCGAAAGGGCGATTGGGGCAAGAATCGAGAAACTTTTTGGCTGGTGAAACGGTCATAGACGAAGGTGTCACGGTCAATATCCGCGCGGGGCCGCGGCTCTCCAGAGGTATCGCTCAGGGCACTGGAGAACAGAAATAGGAGATGCCGAGGAGTGGTCGGATGAGTAAAGCGCCGAACAGGTGGTGCAAGGCTTGTGCAGCGGCAGACCAGGTGAGGGCGGTTGCGGTAGCAGTGCTGCTCCTGGTGGTGACGGTCGGTGTGCACTGGGCGCTAGCGCAGGATGAGAATGCCGGAACCGGTCAAGCCGAGCTGGCGCGCGTCGGCGAGGAATCACCGGCGGGCGGCGAACAGGAGGCGTCGCCGCCTGCCAATCCAATAAGGCGGGTGGCGGAAAAGGCGCTGCGCGGCGATTTCGGCAAGCTGAAGCCCTGGCAGCACAAAGCCTACAAGTATGCAGTGGCCCAGGCCGTGAACGTCAGCGGGCGGGCGTGGGTGACTACCTACGGCCCCTGGGAGGGCTTTGCGCGCGGCGAGGGATGTGCCTACGGCTACGGCTGCAGCGAATCTACTGCTGCGGCCAATGCCATCCCCGGCCATTACTACGTGCTCGTGGAGTTGCCCAAGGGCTGGGAGGTCCGGCGTATCGAGGACCGGGGCGCGGCATGGAACGACCGCGTAGCCCGCCGCAAAGGGGCCAAGCTGTGGATTGACCGCTGGGTGGTGAAGAAGGAAGATGCTCGCGTCTGCCGCTATGCTATCGTTCGTGCCTACAAGACCTGGTAACGCCCGGCTCAGAGAATGATCTCCACCTGGCGGCCGTAGCGTGCACCCCACTGTTCCCACAGTTCGAGCAATTCCCGGCGCCGTTTGACCTCGTCCAGATCGTCTATCGTTACCTCGCAAGCGTCTTCGCCAGTGTCGCGGTAGTAGCCGGCGCGAATACGCACTTGCGAAAAGCCGACCTTTTGGTAAAGGCGCGCCGCGGCCCGGTTGTTGACACGGTACTCCAGAGTTGCGTGTCGGGTATGGTTATCGGCCAGATGAAGCAGCAGCGCCAGCAGTATGCCCTCGCCCAGGCCCTGGCGTCGGCACAACTCATCAACGGCCAGGGTGGAGATGTGGCAGGTATCCAGAAACCATTGCCCGCCGATGTAAGCCCTCACCTCGTCCCCTTCTGTTACGACCAGATAGATGTGCCGACGCGTGTCGGTGATCTCGCCACGTAAGGCCCACTCCGACCAGGGTGTGGGGAAGCTGGCCCGTTCGATTTGCATTATGGCGGGTAGGTCGCCCTCCCCGGCCCGGCGGATGGTCAATTGTGGCTGCTTTTCGGGCACAGAGCGGGTCATCTCAGAGTCCCAGGTCTACGCCGTGCATGCGCTCGGCCTGTGAGACCAGCACGTAATGGGGGCGGAGGGTGAAATAGCTGTTCGGTGGAGCCTGCGCCATGCTATCTGTCCCAATCCGGGCAATCGTGCTTGCACCGGGGCTGTCGGCGGCCAGGGAAAGTACCTCAGCGAACTCGGCCAAGTCTTCAGAGAGCGCCGGCTCGGCGAGCAGCGCATTGCCGGTGACGATCGGACGGCCTCCGGGCGCGAGGGCTGCGCAAGCACCGGGTGCGTCGGCCACGTCAATTACGCTCGTCTCCTCCCGCTGCTGCGGCCAGGGCCCAGCGGCCCGGGCGAACGCCGTCAGGTATAGCTTGCCGCGGCGAGCGGGTTGGAGGACGGCGATGACAGTGCGTAGGCCAGCGTCTACTTCGGCAGCCCAGGCCAGCGGCGTGGATATACCCACGACCGGAATCCGACAGCAGTAAGCGATCGCCTTGGCGGTGGCCACGCCCACCCGCAGCCCGGTGAAGGAAGCAGGCCCGAGCGAGACCGCGATGCCATCCAGATCAGCCTCCCGCACCGTCGCGGTGCCCAGCGTCGTCAGGATCTGGCTGGTCAGAAGCTGGCAGATGGTCTGGCGACTGGCGAAGACAGTCTCCGCGATCAGCTCGCCACCGTCCAGCAGCGCGATGCTGCTGGTGTCACCGGATGTCTCAAGTCCCAGAATGCGCATCGGAAAGCTCGCGAATCACTTGAGTAGGGCCTTGCCCCTGGGCAGACAGCTCGAGGCGGCGCCCGTCGTTGTCAAAGCTGAGTTGAATTATGTATAATTCCTCGGGCCAGATCTCCGGGACCCGTTCGGCCCACTCCAGCGCTACGACCCAGTCCCGGAAATAATCAATCAACCCGGCGTCTTCGAGTTCCTCGGTGCTCGCGATCCGGTAAGCGTCAGCGTGGCATAGCGGGACGGGACCGGGGTGCTGGCGGATGATTATGAAGGTGGGGCTGGTAATCGGGGATGTTATCCCCAGGCCCTGGCCCAGCCCCTGAGCAAAGCAAGTCTTGCCAGCGCCCAACGGCCCGCAGAGCGCCACGAAGTCGCCGATCTGCAGCCGGGCACCTAGCCGAGCGCCCCAGGCGCGTGTCTGGTCGGGGGAGTCGGTGTGCGTAATGAGTTTGTCGGAGAGCGTACTTTGCTCCACGTTGAGCATTCGCGAATTTCTCGGGAGTTGGATAAGACTGCGGCAAAGCTCGGTTGCCAAGTAGTTCCCGAATTACTCGGAGAGACCTTCATCGGCAGATGGGGACATAGAAGATGGGATAACGGTGGCCTCACCCCTATCCCCTCTCCCCGCCGGAGCGAGAGGGTCGGGCGGGCGATTGACAGCCGAGGGGGTTATTGCTAAACTCACTTGCGTGCACCATGATTGAGATAGATGGTTCGCGGGGAGAAGGCGGCGGACAGGTGCTGCGCACTGCCCTGTCAATGTCGGCGCTGCTGGGCGCGCCCTTTGTCATAAGGAATGTCCGCGCCGGGCGCAACAAGCCCGGGTTGGCTCCACAACACCTGACATCTGTACGGGCGGCGGCGGAGATTTGTCGAGCACGAGTCAGCGGCGACGAGCTGGGCTCGCAGGAGATCACCTTCGAGCCGGGGGAAATTCGTGCGGGCACGTTTGAGTTCGACGTGGCCGCAGAAAAGCCGTCGGCGGGGTCAACGTCGTTGGTGCTTCAGACGTTGCTGCCGCCACTGCTGTTTGGGCCCGGCGAGAGCCGGGTGACCATCCGGGGCGGGACGCATGTTCCCTGGAGCCCGACATTTGAGTACCTGGATCGGGTGTTTGGCTCAGGCTTAGGTCGGCTGGTTGAAGCAGGGCCGGTGGGATTGTCGTTAGAGCTGCACCGCGGCGGGTGGTATCCCCCGGGCGGCGGCCAGATCGGTGCCCGGGTCCAGCCGCTGAGCGAGCAGGGCAGTGGGCTCAGGCCAATTCGGTGGCTTGGTCCTCCCCGGCACGCTGGTCTCGACATTGTAAGCACGGTCAGCGAACAATTACCGGATCACATCGCGGCGCGGCAGATCAAGGGCGTTCAGCAAGTATTGGGGAAACTTCCCGGCAAGCCTGTGCCTTCAGCATACACTAAGCGTCTGCCGGGCGGGCCGGGCACAGCGGTACTGGTTTTCTTGGGTGGCTGGGCAGGCTACAGCGCGCTGGGGGAGAGGGGCAAGCCGGCGGAGCAGGTCGGTGCAGAAGCCGCCGAGCAGTTTCGCAAGTTCCTGGATAGCGGTGCTGCAGTGGATGAGCGCCTGGCGGACCAATTGCTCATCTACCTGGCGATAACCGGAGGTACCAGTGAGTTAACGACACCGGCGATTACCGAGCACCTACGCACCAACGCCGGGGTGATCGGGCAGTTCTGGCCGGTGCAAATCGAGTTTGCGGAGAGCCCGGGACGCCCGCCGCTGGTGCGGGTGCACGGGACCAGCTTTGGTCACGAGGAGGGATGAACTGTTGAGTTTCAGGGAAGAGGAACCGGAAGAAGAGCGCGAAGAAGAACAGGACCCCAGCTTCCGCAAGGTGGACAAGCGGCATCGCGCCGAGCCTGAGCCGGAAGAGCAGCAGGCTGCGGAAAGCTCCGAGCCGGAGGCCGTAGAGGAAGCGCCGGAAGAGGAAGCTGTCGCGCGCGAGGAAGCTGTCCCGGCGGAGGAAACCGGCCCGACAGATGAAGCGGTCACATTGGGTGATTTGAGTGTGTACGACACGCTCCGGTTTGCGGCGGGACTGCTGATTCAGCAGGCGTGGATACAGATGGGCGTGCAACTGGCGCCCGGCGCTGCGGAGCTCAAGCAGGACCTGGTCCAGGCCAAAGTGGCAATAGACAGCCTCGAGTTCGTTGTGGCTAAGCTTGAGCCTGAACTCGATGAGCACGAACAGGCGGAGTATGAGTCTATACTGGCCAACCTGCGCATCAATTACGTAAAGAAGGCCTGACAGCGGCTCACACCAGCGGGCTGCCTGTCGGAGCAGCAACTTGTCAGCTAATAAGGGAGGGTTCTAAGTGTCAGTACGAATGGGTTTCATTGGCACGGGCGGTATTGCGCAGCGGCACCTGAAGAGCATGAGGAACAATCCGGATGTCGAGCTTGTCGCCTACTGTGACATCGAGCTGCCGAAGGCACAGCAAGCAGCGGAAGAATACGGCGGCAGGGCCTACAACGATTTCGCCGCGATGCTCGATAAGGAGGACCTGGCGGCCGTGGTGATCTGTACGCCGCCGTTCGCGCACGGCGATATCGAGCTGGCGGCATGCGAACGGGGTCTGCATATGCTGATCGAAAAGCCGGTGGCGCTAGATGTGGCGATGGCCCGGCCGATTCTGGAGGCGATCGAGGCTGCGGGAATTGTCAGCCTGGTGGCCTACAAGTATCGCTGGGATGACCACGTCCACAAGGCGCGAGAGATGCTGCGCGACCAAACTATCGGCCTGGTTTTCGGCAACTTCTGGGGCCGCATGCCCGGCGTAGCGTGGTGGCGGGTTAAGGCCGAGTCGGGGGGGCAGACGGTCGAACAGACCACGCACATCTTCGATATGGCGCGGTTTATGGTGGGCGAGGTTACCCGGGTCCAGGCCTTCGGAACGCTCCAGGTTATGAACACCGTCTACCCGGACTTCGATATATGGGATGCTGCTACGGCTAACCTTGAGTTCGCTAACGGTGCCGTGGGGACAATCTCCAGTACCTGCCTGTCGCAGCACTGGGGCCAGAGCAGCCTGCGGGTGATTGGCCACGAGCTTACCGTCGGCATCATGGGCGACACGCTGAGCTGGGCTGGCGAGGACGGCCCGGGGGAGTACACCAAGCAGGTTGACGGCTATGTGGAAGAGAGCCGCGTATTCGTGGACGCTATAGTGACGGGCGACCGCGCCCAGATATATTCTGACTACGCCGATGCCGTAAAGACCCTGGCCGTCACCGAGGCGACCAATCGGTCTATCGAAAACGGCGGGGCGGTTGTCGAGATAGCCGACCTACTGGCCTAAAATTGGCCGAAATTGGCCCAAAACGGTTGACTTGCGCGCACGGATAGTGTATAATAGCAGCGTCACAGGGTATGATGCACGCACGGAAAAATTGAATCTGTTGCCCCTCCCGCAACCTGGCAGCCGTACGTGGCTTTGCCGCCACAGTCGCAGCATCATCTATCAGGCTAGAACCGAACCTGTCGGTGCAACTGCTAACAGCAGTGATTAAGAGCGGGCTCAGATGAGGGCTCGCCTTTTGCGTGCCAGCACAATTTGTCGCCGACTTGATGGGAGGGAGTAGATCAGACGCTAGCCCCTGGGAGGGCGGCGAGCTAGCCAGCCAAGTCCGTACCGTAAGCAGTCTTTGAGCAATCCTATCCGTTAGTGATCTGGACCATCCTAAGTAACGGACGTGCGGGTAGGGGACGGGGAGAGCTCTTGTAGCGAGTACTCAGTCTAGCTCCGAGGTGACTTATGGCTACTCTTGCCGGGGTTTTTGGGGAGGCTATGGCATCAGTCTCCACCCTCCCATACGAACAGGTTACGGACGAAGAGCTAGTGCGACGAACGCAGCAATTCGGTGATAGAAGAGCTTGCGAATATTTGTTGTATAAGTACCGGAACCTAGTGCGCGCTAAGGTAAAGTCATACTTTCTGATGGGGGCGGAGCGGGACGACTTGATTCAGATCGGTATGATCGGGCTGTGGGAGGCAATCACCGATTTCCGAGCGGATCGCGATACCTCCTTTGCCGGCTTTGCCAAGGTCTGTATCCAGCGCCAGATGATCTCGGCGATCAAGGCGGCCACCCGCCAGAAGCAAGCGCCGCTGAACTCCTCGATCTCCCTGGAAGCTTCCCACAACGACGATGACGACGACCGCAGCCTGCTGGAGGTCCTGGTCTCGGAAAGCGAGTCGGACCCCGCCCACATTGTCCTGGGCGCCGAGGGCGAGCGGGTGTTGCAGCAGTCCCTGCGCGAGCAGCTCTCACCGTTCGAGTGGGAAGTGCTCACCGAGTACCGCACCGGCAAATCGTATAAGGAAATGGCCCGGGCGCTGTGCTGCAAGATCAAGTCGATTGATAACGCGCTCTCGCGCATCCGCCGCAAACTGCCCAATCTTCAGCCCTACCTGGCCAAGAACGGGATAGTCGCTGGCGAGCGTAGGTAGCCAGGCCGCAGTGACCGGAAAACCAATTGCAACTACCCGGGGCGGGTCACCAGATCCGCCCTGTTAGTATATGCCCTGGAGGAGTTGGTCGAACGTAGTGAGGCCAGCCCAACGGGCCTCGGCCCATTTGAGCGGGCCACGGGTAGCTTTCGGTACTATGAACTTTCAGCAGCTTATCAAAACCCTAGACGAGTACTGGATCGGCCACGGCTGCCACATCAGCCAGCCCTACGACGTGGAGATGGGCGCGGGGACGATGGCGCCGGATACCTTCCTGCGTTCGCTGGGCCCGGAGCCGTGGAATGTGGTCTACGTCCAGCCATCCCGACGCCCCACCGATGGTCGCTACGGTGAGAACCCCTACCGGATGCAGCGCTACTTCCAGTACCAGGTCATTATGAAGCCTGCCCCGGATGAGGTCCAGGACATCTACCTGGGTAGTCTGGCGGCGCTGGGCATTGATCTGGGGCAGCACGATATCCGCTTTGTCGAGGATGACTGGGAAGCGCCTACCCTGGCGGCAGCGGGCGTGGGCTGGGAAGTGTGGCTGGACGGGATGGAGATAACCCAGTTTACCTATTTCCAGCAGGTGGGCGGCCTGCCGTGCCGGACCGTGGCCGTCGAGCTTACCTATGGGCCCGAGCGGCTGGCTATGTACGTGCAGGGCGTGGACGACTACCGACAGCTCGACTGGTCGGACCAGATCAAGTACGGGGAAATCCGCTACGAAGAAGAGCGCCAGTTCTCCCGCTACAACTTCGATGTGGCCAATACGGAGATGCTCTGGCAACTGTTCGATATGTACGAGGCCGAAGTCTATGCCTGCCTGGAGAACAATCTCGCGCTGGCCGCGTATGACTATGTGCTTAAGTGTTCGCACGCCTTCAATCTGCTCGACTCCCGCGGCGCACTCAGCGTGACTGAGCGCGGTACGATGATCCTACGGATTCGCAAGCTGGCTTGCCGGGTGGCGGAGCAGTATCTCGCTCAGCGCGAAGAGCTGGGCTTCCCGCTGCTGGCAGATTGAACGGATTTCCCGGGGAAACCCCTTTCTGTAGAAAGTGGCTTTCCCCGGACCCTTTCCGCAAAGACTTTTGTATGGCGAAGACGGACTGGCTCGCTTGCGAGCCGTTCCGTCTTCGCGGGGGAATGCGCGAATAGTCCAGCTTAGAGACGAAACCAATGGCAGCGGATTTGCTCTACGAAATTGGTGTCGAAGAGATTCCGGCGGACATGGTCCTGCCAGCGCTGGAGCAGCTTGAGCAGGCGCTTGGGCAGGGCCTGGAGCGTCTGCGCCTGGGCCACGGGAAGATATGCACCTACGGTACGCCGCGGCGGCTGGCTGTCCTCGTTGAGGGTGTGGATGAACGCCAGGAGGATGTGGTTGAGGAGATCAAGGGGCCTCCGGCCCAGGCAGCTTTCGACGCCGACGGTAACCCGATCCAGGCAGCCCGGGGCTTCGCGCAGTCGCGGGGCGTCGAGCTGGCCGCGCTGGAGGTGCGCCGCACCGACAAGGGCGAGTTCGTCTTCGCCCGGGTCAGTCAACCCGGCAAAGCAGCCGCTGAGGTGCTTCCCGACTTGCTCAAGGCGGCTACCGAGAATCTGACCTTCCGTAAGACGATGTGCTGGGCTGAACCCGGCTTCCGCTTTGCCCGGCCCCTGCGCTGGGTAGTGGCGCTGTTGGCTGGGGAAGTGCTGGACCTGACAATAGCCGGTGTACGCGGCGGCCGAGTCACACGCGGGCACCGCATGCTTGGCGGCAGCTCTATCGAGATAGCGACGCCGGATAAGTACCTGGAACTTCTGGAGGCCAACGGAGTGATCGCCGACCACCGGCGTCGCCGCGAGGCCATCGTGGCCCAGGCTACGGAGCTGGCGGCTGCCCAGGGGTACCGGCCACGGATTGACCCCGAGGTGCTGACCGAGGTCAACTTCCTGGTGGAATATCCAGTGTGTATTATGGGCGGCTTCAGCGCTGAGTACTTGAAGGTGCCGGAGGAGGTCGTGGTCACTGTCCTCCAGGGCCATCAGAAGGCATTGCCGGTGGAGGACGAGTCGGGGAATCTGGTACCGCACTTCATTGCGGTGACCAATGCGGATCCGGAGGCTGCCGATACCGTACGTCGGGGCTGGGAGAAGGTCATCGTTCCGCGTCTGGATGATGGCCAGTTCTACTACGAGCAGGATGTGCGCACGCCGCTGCCCGAACGGCGCGACGAGTTGAAGCGCGTCACCTTTATGGGGAAGCTGGGCAGCCTCCACGACAAGACCGAGCGGCTGGTGGCGCTGGTGGGGTGGCTGGCCGAGCAGCTTGCTGACATAACCGAGCAGGATGCGCGGGCCGCAAGACGGGCGGCGGAGCTGGCCAAGTGTGATCAGGTCACGATGATGGTGCGCGACGGTAAGCTGGGTGAGGCCCTCGAGGGCATAATCGGTGGCTACTATGCGCGGGCCTGCGGCGAGTCGGCGGAAGTGGCCACGGCGCTCGCCGAGCAGTATCAGCCCCGGCAGCCCGGCGATCCGGTTCCTGTCTCACCGGCGGGACGGCTGCTTAGCCTGGCCGACAAGATTGACAATCTGGCGGCGGCCTTTTGCCTGGGCCAGGTCCCGACCGGTTCGGCTGACCCCTATGCACTGCGACGCCAGACGGCTGCTATTATCGAAATCGCTACACAAAGTGATTATCACTTCCCGCTGTCGGGCCTGATCGAGCGCGCTCTGGAGCTGCTGCCGGAGCCTGAGCAGACCGGGGGCGTCCTGTCTGCTGGGGAGGCCGCCGACGAGCTGAAGGCTTTCTTCGCCGAGCGGCTCCAGGCAGCATGGGAGCAGCGGGGTATCGGCTACGACATCTGCCGGGCGGTGCTGACCGCTCCCTGGGATGAAATCGCTGATGCCGCCGCGCGTGCTGACTTCCTGGCTAGCTTGCGCGAGAGCCAGCCGGAGGCCTTCGCCGAGCTGGCCAACGCTGCGGAGCGGCCGGCGCGTATCGCCCGGCCTGAGGCGATTCCGGATGTGGCAGAAGTGGATGCCGGCCTGTTCCAGCACCCCACCGAAACACGGCTTGCTGAAGAATTCGCGGCGGTTCAGGAGCAGGTCGAGGCGATAATGACTGATGAATCGCCCGACTTTGGGCGGGCTGCCGAGTTGATGGCGGCTCTGCTGCCGACCATCCATCAGTACTTCGAAGACGTAATGGTGATGGTCGAAGACGAAGCGTTGTGCCGCAATCGGCTCACGCTCCTGCGCCGCATTGACGAGCTTTTCCTGCGCCTGGCCGACTTCCTCGAGATCGTCCCCGCCGCTGAATGAGGCCTGCACAGCACGGCTTACGCAGTATTCTGCCCCTGGCTGGGAGTAGCGCGCGCCGCTGATGGGTATATTGGTAGCGGAGGAAAACCAAACCGTCGGCCAGACGGGTGGTGTTACCGGGCGCGCAGGCGGGGCAAATCGCGCCAGAAAGGACAGGGGGTGAGTGGGGTATGGGGCTCATAGTGCAGGTAGGCGTTATTGCATTGATGGCAGCGATTGGATACTCCTTTGGGGAACAGTACTATGGGGAAACCGGCATGAACCTGGGTGCATTTCTCGGCGCGGTATTTGGCTTACTGGTGGTATCGTGCTATCGGGTGTCCAGCGTGGGCCGCTAAGAAGAATGGGGTTGCAGCAAAACAGGTCGCGCTAGTCCACGAGGCTCAGGAGGGAATCATGGCTCCTGGGCGTGTTTTTTGAGTAGTCGCTCGGCGATAATCACTGCCGCATAGTCGTCTACGGGCCGGGGAGGTACCCGCCAGGCCAGGGGAATCAGCCGGGCCAATCCGCGCGGTGGCTGGTCCTGCCAATACCTCTGGCGGGCCAGCAGCGAGGTCATCTCTTCGTTCACTGCCGTTAGGGGCAGGTCAAGGTTGGCGTCGCCCAGTCGTTGCCTCACTGCCTGGCTGGCCGTGCGGTCGCCAATTGCTACCTCAGCGATGTCGAACTGCTCTGATAATCTCGCTACGGTTGCCGGGAGTTCTTCGAGAGAAACAATCTCCCGGTGCAATACGCCGCCGTCGGTGTCAACCACCGCCACGCCGCACTTGTTCGTGCCCGGATCAAGCCCGAGCACCGTGTGCCTGCCTGCTTGCCGGTCGCCGTCACGACTCAGGCTCTTCACCCACCTCTATCCTCACCAGGAAAGGCTGCATTCCCGCTCGGTAGACGTCTTCGGCGGCAACAGCTCGTACTGTCGCCGGCTGGCCGGCGGATAGCAGTTGGTCAAGTGCGCTGAGAAGCTGCTCAGCAGGCACGTCGCCGTACTGACCAGTCTCGGGATGGGCCAGGACACCGTGCTGCTGGGCTTCGCGGCGCAGGGCGCTCAGGATAGCCCAAAGCTGGGCGAAGACCTGGTCGCGGGGTCCGCCGCCGTCAATCCGGGTACGAGTGATCGTTTCGCCCCGGGCATAGACGCGCGTATTGGGGATGGGCAACAGCACCACCGGCACCGGCTCAGGCTCAGGCTGGGCGGCGAAAACTGTGGCCAGCACCTTGATACTCACTACGTAGCTGTCTTCTTCGCCGGCCTGGATCATTCGGGCCACGAGACGGATGATGCGGTCTTCGGTGACTTCGCCCAGCCGGAGCGTGTCTTCGGGCAGCGGCGCTAAGACCTGGACACTGCGGCCTTCTTCGACCACTATGCCGCTGCCGCGAGCTATCTTCGAGGCCAGAAGCACGTTCTCCCACAGCGAGCTTTCGATCTGCTCCAGGGTTTGGTCAGACCGGATAACATTGCGGACTAATTCGTGACCACCCTCATAGAGTACCGGTCCATAGAAAGCCCGCTTCCAGGCGGTGAGAATGGCTTCTAGCTCCTGCCGTTGGTTCTCCAGCTCCGCCAGACGCTCCAGCTTCAGCTTCAACTCCTCTTGAACCGGCTCGAGTTCTCTCACGGCATTTCCAAGGTCTCTTTGCACTGTGGCGACTTGTCCCTCCAGAGCTGCGATTTGGCTTCTGAGGGCCTTGCGCCGTTCTGTCAGGGCAACGTTTTCTGCATGGACGGCCTCGAGTTCTGCCCGGGACGTCGCCAGCGCGGATTTGGCTTCTACCAGGGCAAGTCCGATGCGTTCGGCCTGCGCCTTCAGGGCGTCACGCTGACGTTGCAGTGGGGCTATGCGGGCCGCCAGGCTCCGCGTTTTATTCGTAAGCTCATCTACCTCGGTCGTGAGCTGTGCAGCCTCCTGCCGGGCCTCGGTGGC
>JALGTU010000209.1 GCA_029821195.1 Candidatus Zipacnadia bacterium | reverse complement strand
GTCCCGCCCGACAGCTACGGTGCGGCGCTGCAGTACTTCACCGGCTCCCAGGCGCACGGTGTGGCGCTGCGCACGCGTGCCCAAAAGATGAACCTGACGATCAACGAATACGGGGTATTCAAGCAGCACAACGAAGAGATAGGGGAGAAGGTCGCCGGACATAGCGAAGAGAGCGTTTATGAGGCAGTGGGGGTGGACTGGATTCCACCCGAATTGCGGGAAGACCGAGGCGAGATCGAGGCGGCTGCGCACGGCAAGCTGCCTCGGCTGATCCAGTTGAAACAGATTCGCGGCGATCTGCACCTGCACACGACTGCCTCCGATGGTAGACTCACGCTGGAAGAGATGGCGGAAGGGTGTCGCCAGCGGGGCTACAGTTACGTCGGTATCACCGACCACTCACCGGCGCTGAGTGTGGCGGGTGGGCTGAAGGCGGCGGAGATTCTCGAGCAGGCGGCGCGCATCGCCAAGCTGAACCACCGATATGAAGAGCAGGGGATGAAGTTCCGCATTCTGGCGGGTCTCGAAGCCGATATTCTCGGCGAAGGTCAGGTGGATGTGCCCGAGGAGGCCTTTGCGGTGCTGGATTTTGTTATCGGCGCAGTTCACCAGGGCTTCTCGCCGGATGCGGACCGGATGACCGCCCGCGTTATCGCTGCGCTGCAATCGGGCAGAATTGACATTCTTGCCCACCCCACCGGCCGCCTGCTGCTGCAGCGCGAGCCGTATGGCCTGCATCTCGCCGAGGTAATCCAGGCCGCTGGCGAGCGGAGCGTGGCGGTAGAGATCAATGCCAATCCGCATCGGCTGGACCTGGACGATATCCATGCCCGCTTCGCCCAGGATAACGGCACGCTGCTGAGCATCAACACCGACGCCCACGACCTCGCGCACCTGGACTTTATGCAATACGGCGTGTATACTGCCCGGCGGGGGTGGATTGAGCGGAAGTCGGTCATAAACACGTGGACCTTCAGGCAACTACAGAAATGGCTGGAAGAAAGGCGAAGGTAATGGACTCGATACCTCGTTTGCCCGTAGCGGGTATGCTCGCTCTCCTTATCTTGATGGGATTCGTGTTGCTGAGCGTCTCGAGCGCATCTGCCGTGCCTGTGACTGATGTCGAACTGGTGCCGATAACGAATCCTGGCTTCGAAGAGGGGGCCAAGGGTTGGTCGTTCAAGAAGAGATACGAAACTCAGGAGATCGCTGTTGACCGCACGGTCAGCCATAGTGGCGACGCCAGCCTGCGCATCTCCGGCGGCGAAGGGGAGAATCCCTGGGCCGCGCAGCGGGTGGACAATCTCCGCGGCCTGACCGAATACCGGCTGGCGGCGAAGGTGCGCTCGCCCGAGGGCGAGAGCGCTGCCGCTGCGGTCAAGCTGGAGTTCTACGATGCAAACAACCACAATGTCAGCGGATGGTACGGCAAGATTCGAACTGAAACCGACGGGACCTGGCAAACGGTGGAGAGGACGGCGACTGCCCAGGACACCGTGGTCAGCGTCGCGATCATTGTTCGTCTGTACGGCCCGGGAACGCTCTGGTTCGACGACGTCGAACTCAGCGTTGTCACCCCGGGGCCAGCCCTGCTGGCCCTCCCCAATGACATCGTAGCGACTGCCGAACAGGCCAGCACGGTGAGCTTCGATGTCCAGCTCAGCCAGCCGGCAGAAAAGATGCCGCCCCTGGCGTTCGCCATCAAGTCCGCACGTCTGCCGGCCCCGGTAAGGCCCGAGGCACGCCTGGACCCGGCCAATGACCGCGTCATCGGTGTGCTGCTGAGTGTACCGGCGCTCCCGCCGGACCTGTATAGCCTGGAGATTATGCGCGGTGATACCAGTGAAGTGGGCACGGCGAACCTGGTGGCGATTCCCGCCAACCGCCAACCAGAGACCCTGCGTGATGACGGCGTGGTGCTCGTGGAGGGTGAGCCGTTTTTCCCGATTGAGATCTACCACGTCAGCACGGGGCATTACGAGATGCTGGCCGCGGCTGGGTTTAACGTGATGCAGGGCTCAAACACCCACAATCTGGACAGTCTCCAGGAGATGTTGGATACCGCCCAGGAACATGGTGTCAAGGTCATGATGAGCCTGTATGGCGATATGAAGGTGCGCGAGAACCTTGAGCATTCAGTGGCGAAGATCAAACGCTTCAACGACCATCCTGCCGTGGTGGGCTGGAAGATCATGGATGAACCCAGTATCCACTCGGGCCTGCGCGAGCCGGTGATGGAAGCCTATGCCCGGCTAAAGGCGCTCAATTCCACCAAGCCGTTCCTGCTCACCATCTGCAATCCCTCACAGTTTGGGCGCTGGGCCGATTTCTGTGACTGGCTGGAGGTGGACTACTATCCGCTGCCCAATGGGGTGATGGACTACTGCCGCAGCTTCACTATTGGGGCCCTCGCTGCTCTGGAGCCCTGGCAGATGATGCACACTACGGTTCAGGCGGGCTGGCACCCCAATCTGGACAATCAGCCCACCGTGGCCCAGGCGCGAATGATGGTCTATCTGGCGCTCATCGGCGGCGCGAAGGGCATCGGCTGGTATTCCTTCCGCGACCGGGGTTGGGAGCTGGACAAGACGCCGCTGTGGGAGCACTTTCCGGCCATCAATGCGGAGACTCTCCGATTGGGCACGGCTGTTGTCAACGGTGAAGTCATTGATGTCCCCTGTTCAGACGAGCGTATTCAGTGCCGGCAGATAAAGTGGGACGGGAAACTGTACACGATGGTGGCGAACAATAGCGAGGAATCCATATCCGCCCGCATCCAACTTAAGGTCGTATGCACCGCGTCTGAGTTCCTGCATGCCGGGACAGACCTGGCGGAGTCTGGTATGGCCCTGCGGCTGTCAAACAACGGCCGCGCCGTAATGTTTACGCTCCCCGCCGGCGGGTG
>JALGTU010000063.1 GCA_029821195.1 Candidatus Zipacnadia bacterium | reverse complement strand
CGGCTTGGCGAACAGGGTGGATTCCTTGGTCAGCACATACTCGGCGAAGCCCCCGGGCCGCACGTCTTCGGGGCCGTCGCCGCCCAGCACAAAGGAGTGCGTGCAATAGTGGGTATTACCAGCCCGACAGTGCTCACACAGCCCGCAGGAACCCAGCGGCTGCACGATCACCGCTTCTCCGACCTGGAAATGATTGACTGCAGGTCCGACTTCCGCCACTACGCCGCTGATCTCGTGGCCCTGGACCGAGGGGAAGCTCACATTCCGGCGGATGCCCTTAATCGCCTTATAGTCAGTCGCGCAGATTCCACAGGACTTTACCTGCACCACTACGTCACCAGACTCATCGGCACGGGGTATCGGCACCTCTTCCAGTCGCAGGTCGTCAAAATCGTGGAGCACTGCCGCGAGCATCGTGCCCATCGCTAGTCCTTCTTTCAGCGAATCCGACTCTCACCCGAGCCTTGCCAGTAATCGGGATTGGCGCCGAGCTTGTCCAGTACCGGTTGCGTTAGCTCGTCGAGGCGCGCGATGAGGCCGGGATCGAGGGATACCTCGGCGGCCCCTGCGTTCTCTGCCAGTTGCCCGCGATTCCGCGCACCCACCAGTACGCAGGTCACGCCGGGCTTGGCCATAGCCCACGCGATCGAGAGCTGCGCCATGGGCAGGCCCTCCGCCAGGGCAATCTCCCTTATGCCTTCGATAGCAGCGAAGGTCTCTTCTTCGGCGCCGGACTCACCGTGGCGGGCTTGTGCTCGGTCTTGGCGGAAGTGCCGTGTCCGCTTGCGCGGCTCAGGCACCTCGTCCACGCAGGCGTACTTGCCTGCCAGCAGTCCCTGGAACAGCGGCATGTATCCGACAATGCCGATCTCTTGCTCCCGGCACATCGGCACAATCTCAATCTCAATCGCCCGCGACAGCAGATTGTAGCAGAGCTGGTTCAGGTCAATCTGCGCGCCGGTCGCCAGCGCCTCAGACATTTGCTCGACGCCGAAGTTGCTGATGGATACCGAGCGGATTTTGCCCTCGTCCCGCAGGTCCATCAGAGTCGCGAAGGCATCCTGCACGGACTGTTCGGTGATTGGCCAGTGGACGTAGTAGATATCAATGTAGTCGGTCTGGAGGCGGCGCAGGCTATCCTCACAGTGTTGGCGTAGCACGCTCGGCTCAGTATTGTTCGGACTTATCTTGCTACTAATGATTGCCTGGTCGCGGCGCCCTTTAAGCGCCTTACCCAGCGACTCCTCGCTGCGCCCGTCGTTGTATCCCTCGGCGGTATCGAAGTAATTGAGGCCTTGGTCCAGCGCGGCGTGCACGACCTCCTCGACGTCGCGTTGGGTCTGCTCGCCCCAGTAGTCTCCGCCGCCGTATGACCAACAGCCTATCCCCAGCACCGGTATTTCGATATCTGACTTGCCGCATTTGCGCCTGTCCATAGCTTCGGATCGTACCTCCGATTGGCTCGAAGTGGGGTCTGCTCAGCGTCCGACAGCCCGGCTAACAGTCCCGGCCCTGTTCTTCGGCAGCAAGCTGGTCGAGCAATTTCCGCTGGCGCCGGGTCAACTTCTGTGGCACAGCTACCTGGACATACACGATCAGGTCGCCGCGCCGACGCGATTGCATCTCGGGCAACCCATGGCCCGACAAACGCACGACTGTTCCCGGTTGCGTACCGGGCTTAATCACCAGTTCCGTTTCACCCTCCAGCGTGGGGATAGCGAGCCGCTCGCCCAGCGCAGCCTGCGCAAAGCTGATCGTCACTCGGGTATGCAGGTCATTGCCCTTGCGCTGAAACAGCTCATGCTCTTTGACGTTGATTACTACGTACAGGTCGCCGGCAGTGCCCCCGGGGGCGACATCGCCTGCGCCGCGCAGGACAATCTGCTGGCCGTTGGCGATACCCGCGGGAATCGCGATCTCTATCTCCTCGTCTAACTCCGCGACGCCCTTCCCGTGGCACTGCCCGCAGAACTGATCCACGATCTGTCCCTGCCCACCGCAGTCGGGGCAGACGCCGATAGTAGTCATTACCCCCAGGAAGCTCTGGTGGGTCTGGCGCACCTGCCCGCTGCCGCCGCAGGTTGGGCAGCGCCGCTGTGTACTCCCCGGCTCTACCCCAGTTCCCTGACAATGTTCGCAAGCGCCCAGGCGCGAGTATGCTATCGTGCGGGTAGTGCCGTGCAGGACTTCCTCCAGGTCTATGCTCACCTCGGCCTGAATGGTGTGGCCCCGGCCGCGGCGCGCGGTTTGCGCGAAGGGATCGCCACCGAAGGCCTGGCGGAAAATCTCGAAAATGTCCAAACCGCCCTCAAAGGTCCACTCCAGCCCCTCGCGTCCGCGCCGATCATACTGGTGCCGCTTCTGGGGGTCGGACAGTACCGCATAGGCCTCGCTAATGGCCTTGAACTGGCGCTCGGCTTGGGCGTCACCATTATTCACATCGGGATGATACCGCCGGGCCAGGCGCCGGTATGCGCGTTTTATCTCATTGGTCGAAGCCGTTTGCTCGACGCCGAGCGTCTGGTAGTAATCTGTTGGCCCTGACAAACCCTCAACCCCCCTATTCGCACCGGTGAACAACACTGGTCGGGGATGCTAGGGTACTATTCCTCTTCTTCCTCATCGCTCTGCACAACGAACTCCGCCACATTCCCGCGGCGATCGAGGTAATCATTGGTTTCGGACGCCTCTGCCTCGGCGCTCACACTCTCCGGCAGAGGCAGCAGCACGATCTTGCCCTCCGCGATCTCGTGAAAGGCGATCGTCAGAGTATTCTTGGATTCAATCTCCACCAAGGGCCGTGCGCCGTCGTGGAGTTGCTTGGCTCGCCTCGCCGCTGCCACCACCACATCGTAAGAGTTGCCCAACGATTCAATCAGCTCCTCGATGAATGGATCCATTAGATAGTCGCCTCCTCGGCGGCTGCTGGTTGGTATTGCGCTTCTCAATACGCAAACAGCACCACCCGTTTCTCCTACGTGGACGCCTTCACCAAGCAGCTCACAAAACCGGCCATATCGGCTTCAGCAAGAGAGTGTGGTGCAGCAACAGTCGTCAGATGTTCGCGCGGCAACCCAACTTCTATCGTGCTATGTAGTATATACCAACCACGGCGAACTGTCAAATACCTGTCGCCTGTTTTCAGCTCAGCTCAGAGAGCGAATAGCCAACGCCACCACCACGAACAGCAGCCAAGCGATTCGCGCGGTATTCATACCGAGCATGCTCCTTTTCGCCTCGCGAGTGTCAGCAGCACATAGACCACCAGCCAGCTAAGCATGAAAATCCAGCCGATGTGCCAGTAGAACTCCGTAGCCTGGACTACTAATGATTCCCCCCATTCCTCAGCCGACAGCCTAGCCCAGCCCCCCCAACATGCCAACTCCAGTGTTAGCTTAACCAGCGTCAGGAGGGCGGCAATAATGGTAGCACCCAGAATGCGCCAACCGAGATGGAACCGTGGGACACCAGGCCCGGCAGTCAAATCCGCCCTATCCTGGTCATGGACAAGGCCCCAACTGAGAAATAGCCCGGCAGGAAAACTCCACATGGCTGAGAGCGTGATTCCGTCGCTCAAATCAAGCTCAATCAGGCCCGCGCCTTCAGCGGACAGCCTCCACACCGCCAGTGCCACTCCAGTAGCAAGAACTCCGAGCCAGGCGAGCGCCGGACGAGCGAACACTCGCATGCGTATACCCAACACGCGCCCCAGTTGCCAGCCTCCCACGGTGATGAACAGCAGAGACAGATAAAGGGGAAGCCAGGAGCGAATAGTGATCGGTTCAGATCCCCAATAGGCCGGACGCCATGCCACCAACGCCATAATCAGCAGATAGAGAGCGAGTGGGAGGGTCATGAGTATGCCGGCCGTCAGGCTCGTGACGCGGAGCCGCGGTACCGTTATCAACATATACGCCAATACCCACGAAAACATCACAATCCAGAGCAGGTGGACGGGGAATGCGTTTGCATATGCGCGCCACCAGTCGAGGGCCGTGGCGCTGGTCTTCCAGAAGACGTGAATCGCGCCGAACTCATGGATGTCGGCCTCCATGTGCACGGAAGTAGCGACCACAGCAATTACCGTGGCAACCACGATGCGCCGAACTTTGGCAGGGGCTTGCATATCGCGTGGCCTCACCCGCGCTAAGTCACAATGGCCAACTTCATCTTTCCCTGCCACGCCAGCGACAAAACGTGTGGTGAGGTTACTCCATCTGCACGCGCAGTTCGTTGGGGGAAGAGGCTTGTACTTCACCAATGACATGTGCGGTATGGCCGCAATCGGTCAGGTGACCCAGCGTGCCGTCAGCGTCGTCGGGTGCCATGACCAGAATCATGCCCACGCCCATGTTGAAGGTCCGCCACATATCGTCGTGGGGTACGTTTCCGAGCTTCTGGACCAGGCCGAAGATTGGCTGAGGGGGTAGGGGAGAGGGGTCTACCGTCGCGGCGAGGTGCTCGGGTATCACTCGGGCGAGGTTGCCCGCGATGCCGCCGCCGGTGACGTGGACAATTGCGTGGGGACGGATGCTCGCTTCGAACAACGAAACCAGGTCGCCGGCGTAAATGCGGGTCGGCTCGAGCAGCTCCTCGCCGAGCGTCCGGCCTAACTCCGCGATATGCTCATCCAGCGCCAGCTCGGCAACCTCCAGCAGCACCTTCCGCACCAGCGAGTAGCCGTTGCTGTGCAAACCTGAGGAGGCCAGGCCGACCAGCACGTCGCCCGCTGCCACCGCTGAGCCGTCAATGATCTGGTCGCGCTCGACCACGCCTACCGCAAAGCCGGCGACATCGTACTCGCTCTCGGCGTAGAAGCCGGGCAGTTCCGCCGTCTCGCCGCCGATCAGCGCGCAGCCCGCGATCTTACACCCTGCCGCGATGCCTTTGACCACCTCGGCGGCCACGTGTGGCTGGAGCTTGCCTACCCCCAGGTAGTCTAGGAAGAACAGCGGCCGCGCGCCCTGGCAGACGATATCGTCCACGCACATCGCCACGCAGTCCTGCCCGATGGTATCGTGCTTGTCCAGCGCGAAGGCGATCTTGAGCTTGGTGCCGACCGAGTCGGTGCCGGCCACCAGCACAGGATCGCGGTAGTCGCCACCCAGCGCGAACATCCCGCCGAAGTCGGCGAGGCCGGTGAGAACCTGTTCGTTGTGGGTAGCCCGGACCGCCTCGCGCATCAACTCCACGGCATGCTCTCCCGCCTCAATATCCACGCCAGCGTCCTTGTAGGTCAGCTCACGCATCGGGCGGCTCCTGTTCCTATCAGTGTGCAGCGCTGAAGTCAGGCTCTACTTGACGCCCTCCGGCTCCAGGACTGATTTAGCGAGCTTGATGTCGTCGGGGATGGTGATGGGGTACTGCCCGTCGAAGCAAGCGGTGCAGAAGTTGTTCTTAGGCAGCCCCACGGCTTTGACCAGATTGGGCATGTTCAGGTACTCGAGGCTGTCGGCACCGAGCTGCTCGCGGATCTCCTCAACGCTCATTCGCGAGGCAATCAACTCGCCCTGCCCCGAGGTGTCAATACCGTAGAAGCAGGGGAAACGGATGGGTGGACAGTTGATGCGCAGGTGGACCTCGCGGGCCCCGGCTTCGCGCAGCAAGGCGATCTCCGGCCCGGTGGTCGTCCCGCGCACGATCGAATCGTCCACCACCACCAGCCGCTTACCGTCAACCGCTTCCCGTAGCGGCGCCAGCTTTATGTGTACACCCAACTCTCTCAACCGCTGGTCGGGCTGGATGAAGGTCCGATGGATATAGCGATTCTTGATGAAGCCTTCGCCGAAGGGAGTCTTGGATACCTCCGCATAGCCGATCGCGTGAGGGATGCCCGATTCCGGGATCCCCATGACCATATCCGCCTCCACCGGCGCCTGGCCCGCCAGCAGGTTGCCCATACGTCGCCGGGTGGTGTAGATACTTCGCCCGTAGATATGGCTGTCAGGGCGAGCGAAATAGATGAATTCGAAGATGCACACAGCCTTCCGATGGGGGTCAATGACCTGTACGCTTTCCATCCCCGACTTATCCAGCGTTAGTATCTCGCCGGGCTCGATTTCCCGGACCAGCTTCGCGCCGACCACGTGCAGTCCGCAGGTCTCCGAGGAGATGACCCAGCCCTCCGCGTCCAGCCGCCCGACGCATAGCGGGCGCACACCGTTGGGGTCTCGGACAGCAATGAGTCGGTCCGGAGCCAGAATACCCAGCGAGTATGCCCCGCGCATCCGGTGCATTGCCTCCGCGATTGCTTCTTCGAGCGTCGGGCTATTGGACTGTTCGATGAGGCGCACGATTACTTCGGTGTCGGTCGTAGAGTTGAACACCACGTCCTGCTCGGACAGTTCCTGGCGCAACTTGAGCGTATTGACCAGGTTGCCGTTATGCCCTACGGCAAACGGCCCGCTGCGGTGCTCGCCCACCAGCGGCTGAGCGTTAGACAGCGAACTGCTGCCGGTGGTGGAGTAGCGCACGTGTCCCAGCGCCACGTCGCCTGTCAGCCGCGCAATTATCTCCTCATCGAATACCTGGGAGGCCAGGCCCACCCCGGTGTGACAATCAATCTCCCCGTTACGCTCCACAGCGATCCCCGCACTTTCCTGGCCACGGTGCTGGAGCGCGTAGAGACCGAAATAGGTCAGACGGGCTACGTCAGCTCCCGCAGCGTACACCCCATATACTCCGCACTTCTCGCCCCAGTCCCCAGCACTGATTGCTTGATGGGAGTCCGATGATTGGTCACAGAGCCGGCAGTTGCCGCATTGCATATTCTCAGGACACCTCATCTGGTTGCTTCATATAGTTGGCGTAGCTGTGTCGGCTGCTGCTCATTCGTTCCCGCCCCCCGACCCTTTCGCCACCCGCGCTGCCTGCTCGTCCACGGATCGGCACATCTCTTCTTTGAGCTTCTCAAGCCTCGTAGCCAACCTCGAATCATCCAGCGCCAGGATCTGGGCCGCCAGGATCGCGGCATTGCGCCCCGTATCAATGCCCACTGTGGCCACGGGCACTCCCGGCGGCATCTGCACCATCGAGTAAAGCGCGTCCAATCCACCAATAGGCGAACTTGAAATGGGCACCCCGATGACCGGCAGCGTGGTATATGCCGCCAACATGCCGGGCAAGTGCGCTGCCCAGCCCGCGGCGGCGATTATGACCTTCAGCCCCCGCTCCCGGGCAGTTGTGGCATATTCCTGCGCGCGCTGTGGCGAGCGATGCGCTGACGCTACTGTCACGTCGTGAGCTATGTCGAGTTGCTGCAACATTTCCAGGCACGAGTTCATGACCTCGAGGTCAGAGTCGCTGCCCATCACGATGCCTACCTGTGCTGGCCTCTCAGACATTCTCCTCAGCCTCCACTGCCCGCTGGGCGATATCGGTGCGATGGTACTTATTCTCGAAGTCAATCAGCGCGACTGCTTGATACGCCCGCTCGCGGGCGGACCGGAACGTCAGCCCCAATGCCGAGACTCCTAGTACGCGGCCGCCGCTGGTGACCAACTGTCCGTCGTGCTGAGCGGTCCCGGCGTGGAAGATTACGACATCATCGAGCTGCTCCGCTGCGGTGAGGCCGCTGATTGGCTTGCCCACCTCGTACTCGGCCGGATATCCCCCGGAAGCGACCACCACACATACGCACCGCTCCTGCTTCCAGCGTATGTCAACCTCATCAAGCCGCCCTTCGATGGTCGCCTGCAGGATCTCGACCAGGTCCCCATCGAGGCGGGGCAGGACCACTTGCGTCTCCGGATCCCCGAACCGGCAGTTGTACTCCAGCAGCTTCGGGCCCCGGTCGGTGAGAATGCAGCCGGCGTACAGCGTCCCTACGTACGGATGGCCTTCTTCAGCCATCGCTGCAATCGTCGGCTTGATCAGTTGCTCGAGAATGTAGTCGAAGGTTGGCTGATCCAGGGCGGGAACGGGGGAATAGCAGCCCATCCCGCCGGTATTATCGCCCGTGTCGCCGTCGCCGATGCGCTTGTAGTCCTGCGACGGCACCATGGGCAGGACGGTCTCCCCGTCGCTGAATACCTTGATCGAGCATTCCTGCCCGACCAGGCATTCTTCGATGACCACCCGCTGGCCCGCGCTGCCGAAGCCGCCCTCCTCCAGGCACAGGTCAATATGCGCCTCGGCCTCTTCGACAGTCTGGGCCACCTTCACACCCTTACCGGCGGCCAGCCCGTCGGCTTTGACCACAATCGGCGCGCCCTGCTGCCGCGCGTACGCTTTGGCCGCAGCAGCCTCGGTGAAGACCTCAAAGCGGATATCGTCAATGCTGTACTTGCGTAGCAACTCCCGGCTGAACAGTTTGCTGCCCTCAAGCTGCGCGGCCGCCGCACTGGGGCCGTATATCCCCAGACCGCGCTGTGCGAACAGGTCCACGATCCCCGCCACCAGCGGCGCTTCCGGGCCCACGACAGTCAGTTCGATATTGTTGTGCTGGGCGAAATCGGCCAGGTCCGCCAGGTCGTCCCCCGCCAGGTCCACGCACTGGGCAATTTGGGCCATGCCGCCGTTGCCGGGCAGACAGTAGGTCTGCTCGACGAGTGGGCTTTGGGCGATCTTCCAGGTCAGGGCATGTTCACGGCCGCCGGAGCCGACGATGAGCACGTTCATTATCAAGCCTCAGCATCCGAGCGTTGCGCACTCTCAAAGAACAGGCGATAAGCGGGATGGAAGACCACGTCCACGGTTCCGACCGGGCCGTTACGGTGCTTGGCGATAATGATCTCGGCCGGATCGGGACGGGTAAAGTCCACGGGCACCGACTCAGTTTCCCCTTCTTGTCGCTCCTGCTGCTGTCTGCGTTGGTAGTAGTTGGGCCGATACAGAAAGCAGACCAAATCGGCTTCGGCTTCAATCGAGCCACTTTCCGCCAGGTCCGACAGAATGGGCCGCTTATCCTCGCGCTGTTCCACGCGTCGGCTGAGTTGGGAGAGCACCACCACCGGCACGTCCAGCTCCCGGGCCAGTGCCTTCAGCGAGCGCGCTACCAGCGATACCTCTTGGTGGCGACTTTCGCTGGCATAGCCGATCCCGCCGGAAATAAGCTGCAGGTAGTCAATGATTATCATCCCGATGTCGTACTGTGACTTAAGCCGCCGCGCCTTGGAGCGCAACTCCAGGATCGGAATAGCGGGGGTGTCGTCCACGAAAACGGGCGCCTGGGGCAGGAAGGTCAGCGCGTGCCCGATATTGCTCCAGTCTTCTTCCCGGGCCATCCCCTGACGCAGGGCCCAGCCATTTACCTTAGCCTGCGCGCACAGCAGTAGCTCGGCCAGTTGCCCTTTGGACATTTCTAGGCTGAATATCCCCACGCCGATCTCGTGCTGCACGGCGGCATGGAGTGCAAGGTTAGCCACTGCCAGGGAGGTCTTGCCCATTGATGGGCGCCCCGCAATAATCACCAGGTCGCCCTTCTGCAAGCCCGCGGTCCGTTTATCTAGCTCCCCCAGCCCGGTCGCCACACCGGTCAGATAGCCAGGTTGCCGGAAGATCTTATCAAGCTTCTCGAAGGTTTCGGTGATGAGCGGACCCATCGCCACGAAATCGCTTGATGTCCGCCGCTGGCCGACTTCGAAGATCTGCTGCTCCGCCTGATCCAGAGCCTCCCCGACATCGTCCGGATTATCGTAAGCGCTTGCCTGGATACTGCTCCCGGCTTGGATGAGCTTGCGCAGCAACGACTTTTCCGCGACGATATTGGCGTAGCGCGTGACGTGCGCCGCCGTCGGCACCCGGCCGATCAGCGCGGTCAGATACTCGCCGCCGCCCACGGCCTCGAGCTGACCATTGCGGCGCAGTTCCGCGCTGACGGTAACCAGGTCCACCGGCTCACCGCGTTGGGCCGCCGCGGCCATCGCGTGGAATATTATCCGATGCGCTTCGGGGTAGAAGTCGTCTTCCTCGACGATCGCCATGGCGCGCGCCGTCGCGCCCGGTTCGATGAGCATGGCTCCCAGCGTGGCCTGTTCGGCCTCAATATCATGGGGCGGGGCTTTGTCCGCCAGTGCTTGCAGATCATCCATAGAGTCGCTCACCGCCAGGACTATTAGGCCCAGCAATGTTCATGGCTGCGCAGTCACACTTCGACTGAGGATCACAGGCCGTCACATCTGGGCCTGCTCGTCAGCTTCGTCCTTGGCTTGCTCGATAACATCAGCGCCAGCCTCGGCTTCTTCCGCAGGCTCTTCTGCCACCTCTGTCAGGTCATCGTCCATGCCGACCACCCTCACCGGCAGTTCAACTTGGGTGTCCTTATACAGCGTGGCCGTGATGAGGTAGTCACCCGTCTCGCGAATCGGCACTGGAATGTCAATGCCCCGGCGTTCGATAGCAATATCGAGCTGCTGGGCGACTGCGTCGGCGATATTCTGCGGAGTGACTTCGCCATGGAGGCGGCCGCCCTCGCCGGCCGACGCCCGGATAAGGATCGTTTCCTGCTTGAGCCGCTCACCCAGTTCCAGCGCCCCCGCGCGCTTGTGCGCCTCGCGTGCTTCGATAGCACGCCGCTGCTGCTCGAGCTGTTTGAGGTTGCTGACGGTCGCCTCCACAGCCAAATCCTGGGGAATCAGGTAATTACGGGCGTAGCCATCGGCGACCTTCACGACCTCGCCCTCATGGCCCAAGTTGGTAATGTCGTCCATCAGGATTACTTCCATCTTTATTCCTTGTCCTTCTGCTCTGATCGTATGTTCAGCGAGTGTCTCACGCCGACAAACGGCTTTTTCTCATCGAAAGAGTCAGCCAAGCCCAGCGTCAGATGCCACTCCGGGGTCAACCGGTAGATGCCGCGCAGGTCAACATGGGTATCATCCGGGTCATACGCTTCCGCTTGCCAGCGCAGGTCCGGCGTCATCTGATAGTTGAGGCCCGCGCTGACCTTTGACTTGAGTATCCCGGCTTGACCCCACAGTCGCGGCCCCAGCCGAAGCGATTTCTGCAAGATAAGCGTCTCCTGGTCCCCGACGTCGCGGACCCCCAAGCGCCAGTAGTCCAACGGGTCCTGCCCGTACTGCAAACTCAGGTTGAGGTCCCCCCGCAAGCCCACATCCTCCGTCGCTTCCAGGTCCCAGTAGGCGTCGGTGTAATACGGGTGCAGGGGCTGCGCCAATTCGCCGAGCCGATCCATCGTGCGATCCACCCGATCCAGCACCTCCCCGGCCGTTGCCGTCACCTCCGCGCCTTCTTCGGACATCGCTTGGACGTTGCGCAGCGTACTCTGAATACTACCCAGCGTCTCCTCCTCTATCACGAATTCCTCGACCCGGGCGCTGATTGCCCTCAGGCTCTGTGAAGTCGCCCGCAGATTCCCCAGCGTCGTCTTGAGATCCGTGGTGACCTGTTCGTCGCCGACCAGTTCGGCGGCGGCGGCGGTTGTCTTCTCGACGTTCTCTGAGGCGGCCGCCAGGCTATCCAGCATCTCCTGCAGCCCCGGCTTATCTTCCTGACCGGCCACTACCTCCCGGACCGTCTCAGTGGTCGCCCTGATATTATCGCTGGCGCGGTGGATATTAACCGCACTGAGCGCCATCTGCTGGGGCAGCGGCCCCTCAGCCAATGCCCGGACCACCCGGCGAATCTGTCCGGAAGTGGCCTTCAGGTCCCCAGCCGCCTGCGCCACCGTATCCAGCGTTACCGTAATCTGCGACCGGCCCACCTGGGTGGTCTCGCTGAGCATCGCCGCGATGTGCAATGCGCGCTCGGCAAGCAGATTCGCCTTCGCCGTTGCGTTGTTGACATTCAGAAGAATCTGCCGGATCTGATCCCGCGTATACGCGTCGGCGAAGGTTTCCTGGATCTGCCCCAGCGTCTCATTGGCCTGCGCCAGCAGTTGTTGGGTCTGCTCGGTGACCTTAGCAAGCCCGACCAGCCCCGTACCGGCGTGGTGCTCCCCTGGACCCAGCGCTTTCGGCCGATAATCCTGGCCATACTTCTTGACAACTTGCTCTGTGGTCAGTCGTCGCACGCTGAGGTACTGATCGCCGATGAAGCCCGCCTGCTCGATGACAAACTCGTCAGAATCGTAGAGATTCGTATGAGTGCGAATCATCACGTAGACAGCGACTGGTTTCTCGGGATAGTCCTCGTGCTCCTCCAGTTCCACCCGTACCACCTTGCCGATCTTCACGCCTGCCAGTCTCACTTCCGTCCCCGGGGCCAGCCCCTGCACCTCCGCAAAATGGATGACCAACTCATACTGTCCCCAGCCCGACGTGTACTGCCCCAGGAACAAGACCACGCCCGTGATCAGCAGTACCGCGACCAAGAACAGCGCTCCAACTTTAGCTTCCGGCGCCATCGCTCTTCCCCCCGGTCAATGAGGACTTGCCGGCTTTGCCCGGCTCGGCGACTCCCTTGGGTCATCCACCGCTAGACTCTACACCGTAATCGGGCCTTGTGCTTTACCCTCGACGAACTGCCGCACGTAGGGATTGTCCGTCCCCCGCAGTGCTGCGGGACTATCACAGGCCACGACTCGGCCATCATAAATCATCATTACCCGGTCGGATATCCCAAACAGCTCCTCGACCTCGTGGGTCACCACCACCGAGGTCATCTGGAACTCGTCACCTAGCCGCACGATCAGGTCATCTATCACCGACGCCATAATCGGGTCGAGGCCCGCACTGGGCTCGTCGTACAGGATTATTTCCGGCTCAGTTATCAGGGCGCGAGCGATGCCCACCCGCTTTTTCATTCCGCCGGACAGCTCGGCGGGCATCTTATCTCCGGTCCCCGCCATACCCACTATTTCCAGATGCTCTTCCACTTTCCTCTCAATTTCCTGCCGGGACAGATGCGTGCGTCGTCGCAGGGCGAACGCCACGTTCTCCGCGACGGTCATCGAATCGAGCAGCGCCGCGTACTGAAAGCACATCCCCATCTTCTCGCGGACCCGATTCAGTTCCCACTCGCGCAGCCCGACGATGGAACTGCCCTGGACCTCGATATCCCCGCTTGTGGGCGCCACCAGGCCCATCAGCAACCGCAGAATGGTCGTCTTTCCCACCCCCGACATCCCCATTATCCCGAACACTTCGCCCGCTTGGACCTCAAAGCTCACCCCGTCCAGGATCACATCAAAGCTCGCCCCGTTCAAGACCGTGGCCTCGGTCGCTCGATAGACCACCTCGTGAAAGCGAATTGCCGGCGCTTCTGCCTCAGCCATCGCCCACCGCTTAAGCCGGATAGAGTATAGTAGTCAGGATCAGGTTAGCTGCGTAGACCAGCATAATGCTGTAAACAACCGCCCGAGTCACGGCGTGTCCTACTTCCTCGCTGGCCATGGGACACTTCAACCCCTGGTGGCAGCCGACTATCGCGATAATCATCCCGAAGAAGACCGCCTTGATTATTCCCGCGACCACCGTCCACGTCTCCAGATTCGCCGGAATACTGTCAAAGTAGACTGCCTGGTTAATTGCCGGGCTCAACACAGCCATAACGTAGCCGCCGGTCACCCCCACAACATCACCGATCAAAACCAACAGGGGCACCATCACCAGGCAGGATAGATACCGCGGCAGCACCAGATAGTTGACCGGGTCGGTCGCCATCGCTCGCAGCGCATCAATCTGCTCGGTCACTTTCATCGAGCCCAGTTCTGCGGCCATGGCCGAACCGTTCCGCGCCGCCACCACGAAAGCCACCAACACTGGCCCCAACTCCCGGCACATCGTCTCCGCCACGAACCAGCCCACCAGTTCGCTCGCCTGCAGCTTCCTCGCCTGCACCGCCATGTGGTAGCCGATCACCATACCCGAAAACAACAGCGTCACCGTGGCGATGAACAGGGAATTGACGCCAATCTCGGCCAACTGTTGCACGGTAGCCCGGTACTCCAGCCGGCCGGTAAGCAGCCCGCGCCAGGTACTCAAGTGCAGTTGAGTGATTTCGCCCAGATACGACAAAAAAGCAATGATTTGCCGTCCCAGCGCGGCAAGCAATCGGTTGAGCACCTGCTTCCGGGGTCAGAGAGTACGGCGAGCCTCACGCCTATTATATGTGCAGCAAACCGCACCTGTCAAGTACGCCTCTTGCGCCTTATTGGACCACTATCCTGGCTTCAGCACGGCATCCATCGGCCCGCTGTCAGCCGGTGGTTTTGCACGTTGATCCACTGGACAACTGTATTGAATGCTGCTATACTAAGCGTTGCTGAAAGGCCGCGCCGATGGCACAGATCAGCAACGTGAACCGCTATGTAACCTCAGGCGTCTACGTAGCTGGACGACATGTAACAATGTTACACTTTTGACGGAATTGACCCATCCGGCAGGGAAGAGAACAGTTATGACACCGATGTACACTGACAAAGTGCTTGAGCATTTCAAGAATCCGCGCAATATGGGCGAAATCGAAGCTCCCGACGGCGTCGGCGAGGTGGGCAACCCGGTCTGCGGGGACGTGATGCGTATTACCATCAAAGTGGACGAGGAAACCGAGACCATCGAGGATGTGAAGTTCAAGACCTTTGGCTGTGGAGCGGCGATTGCCAGCAGTTCGGTGGTCACCGAGCTCATCAAGGGCAAGCCTCTGCGCGAAGCTTTGGAGGTCAGCAATAAGACCGTGGTAGAGGTACTCGGTGGACTGCCGCCCGTCAAGATGCACTGCTCGGTGCTCGCTGAGCAGGGCATCGCCGCGGCTATCAAGGACTATTACGATCGCCACCCGCAGAGGGAATTGCCGCCCGAGGTCGAAGATAAGCTCCGGCGACTTGAAGGCACCGATCCGCATGCGGTGCCCGATTACATAGAATCCGAAGCTCTCGAGTAAGAAAATAGGCGCCACTCGGCGTCCCGGCACGCCAACTTCTTTAAGGCGAGGTATTCTCTGTTATGATCATCACCGAGCAGAAGCCCTTCGAAGAAATACTGCAACTGCTTTCAAACCGCGACAAAGTCTTCATTGTGGGGTGCGGCGAGTGCGCCACTGAGTGTCAGACCGGCGGCGAGTACGAAGTTGACGAGCTACGTCAGATGCTCACCGAGGCCGGCAAAACCGTGACCGGTACCGTCGTACCGAATGC
>JALGTU010000208.1 GCA_029821195.1 Candidatus Zipacnadia bacterium | reverse complement strand
CAATTGGGGTGCTTGCGATGTACCCCGTTTGGATGTGGGGTAAACGGTTCGCCGAGCGGCGAGGTGCCGGTCTGCAAAGCAAGCCTCAATCGGGCAGACCCTGGTCTTTTCCCCCTCAGCAGCGCTAAAGGCTGCATTATTCATAAGATAAAAGGCTGAGCCAATGAAGGGCACCTGCGTCTCTCTCGCGGACTCAGTTCTTTTGGCTCGTCAATAATACAGGCTAGCATAACTGTCTCTTGACAGCAAGCCTCCCCCCTGCTACAATAAGAAGTACCTTTTGCGACAATTCCAATCAAGTGGTTTCAAAGGAGGCACCAGTATGTTCTCAGGCAAGGTCGTGACTACTATTGCGCTACTGGCGATTGTGACAACTATCACCGCCGTTACCATCGCTGCAATCTCAGCCGCTGCTCCGGCAGTGGGTGTACCCGAGCAGGGCCCGCTAAACATCACCAACTTCAGTGAGTATGTCGCCAACCCCGGCACCGATATGGAGGATTGGCAGCCTGCCTTCCAGCAGGCCTTGGAGCTAATAGCCCGTGAAGGCCGACGGCCCATCTATGTGCCCGCTGGCGAGTACAAGATCCGCAGCGCCATCAATATGGTTCCTCTCAACAGTATGCGTATCTACGGTGATGGACCCTATTTGTCGATTATCTCACAAGAGGTGGAAAGCGAAAACTGTATTAACTGGACGGGGTCGGAACGCGGTAGCTCCGCCTATCACGGCCAACTCGATAATATTCAGCTCAGAGGCGGAGACATCACGCTCAACGTGAAGCGGCACAACTACTTTCGGATGGAGTCATGCCGGCTTGAAAGCGCGCAGAGCTACGTCATATACGCTGCAGGGTGGTCCAGCCGCTTCCTCAATTCGACTATCCGCGGGGGCGGTGAGGCTGGCTTATACGGCGGCCCACACTTCAATGACGTCGTCATCCGGGACTGCTACTTCGCGCGCAATCGCGTCGGGGTACTGATAAACGGAGCAGGCGGTTCGCGCATTGAGGGCTGTGGCTTCGAGCACTGCTACCGGGCGGCGGTGTGGCTGCGCCATGCCAAGAGCTTCACCGTCAACAATTCCTACTTTGAGGGTAACGGCAAGGGTAACTACAGCGGCGAGCATAGTAATTCCGAGAATTTTCCCCCCGAGGGGCCGTGCAATACCCTTGAGGTAGACTTTAACTGCTGGGGCGTGAGCGTCCACGACAACATTTTCCGCGCGCAGCTTGACGACGCCGGAGCATTCATTTCTATTTCCGACGTCCACGGGGGTCACATCTATGACAATCTCTTCTGGACTTCCAGTCAGATGATCAACAATGGCATCATGCTGCGACAGAGTCGTTCTCTATGGGAGGGTACTAGGTATGGCCCCGAAGACCGGCAGACCGAACACCGTGATCTAATCGTCGAGCACAATCAAGCCTACAACCTTGCCCACTTGCTTGTGGAGGAGCAGCCCGGGCTTGTAGCTGCGGCTATTACCAACGGCTCGCGTTTTGACTGGGAGCTAGGCCAGTCGGCAGTAGGCAAGCATTAGCGACCACAGGCAGGGGGTGGAAGCGGATAGCCCGCCGCTAGCCAATGACTCTCCCGGCGTCTGGTGGCAGGGCTAGCCGAGCCGGCTCTTGGGGGCACCAGTGGGTGAGCAGGGGACTCTACTACTTGCCAGATGAAGACGGAGCCAGGCCTAGAAGCCCCTTTTCCGGCCGGGCTTTTAGGTAGCTCTACTGCAAGGGTTGTCGGGCAATGCTCTTCTCCGCCAGCACCCCGGGTATCTTCCGCCACGATGGGATAGAGTAACCCCTCGAGACTGAGGCCAGCCATATGCTGATAGATAGCTCGCTGCTGAGCGCCTCAAGCGTTTTCAGGGTTAACACACACAACCGCTCCTTGACAGCAAAGTGCCCCTGCGTATAAGGTAGCTTTTACAACGGTCTCGGATGGACTGGTAAGTGGCCACGATAACCGTTCAGTTTGACAGGGCTATGAAAGGATGAGTCGCGGTGACCAAATTCGAATTCAGCGAACTAATCTACGAAAATCTCCTCGCTTCGGCAGGCGACATCGAGGGCTTCCAGATGGAAGGTGATGCGGCTGTCAGCTTCCCACAAGGGCGTATGCGCCTGGAGAATCTGCGCGATCCCGAGGAGGGCCAAAAGGCCAACTACGTCTTCTGGTGCCCCGAGGTCTTTCCCGACAATATTGCCCTGAGCTGGGATTTTTGGCCTATTCGCGAGCCCGGTCTGGCTATGATGTGGTTTGCGGCCCGCGGCCAGAACGGGGAACACGTCCTTGACCCTGACTTGGCTCCACGACAAGGCATTTACAACCAGTATTACGACGGCGATATCAATGCTCTGCACATCTCTTACTTTCGGCGTAAGCAGCCCAAGGAGCGGGCTTTCCACACCTGTAATATGCGCAAGAGCAAGGGCTTTCATATGGTGGCCCAGGGCGGGGATCCGATTGCCTCAGTCCAGGACGCGACTCCCCCCTATCACATCCAGATTATCAAGTATGGTCCCGAAGTTACCTTTTCCATCAACGACCTGCGGATTTTCCGCTTCGTTGACGACGGCCAAACCTATGGTCCGGCTTTGGCAGATGGTAGTATCGGCTTTCGCCAGATGGCGCCGTTAATAGCTGAGTATGCCAGTCTAAGAATCTATGCCGTCGAAAAGACCGAGTAGTTGGGAGAGGAGCTTGCTATGAGCAACCAGGCAGATATACAGGAGATTCTCGCCGTACTAGATGAACGCGAGCTCAGCGACGATCTGTTCTTAGGTGATATTGATGCAGATAGCCCTGCACTGCAGCCGATCGTTGCCGCGTGGCAGGAGGAGGATACCGAGCGGTGCCGCTCACTGCTGGCTAATCATTTCCGGACTCGCCAGAGGCCCAAATGGAGATGTAGGGGAGGATATTCGTGGGCGTCAGGTAGAGCATATTATGGACAATCAGCTCTATTACCAAGGAGAACTAATTGATTTGGGTGAGAACCTGGAGAATGTCAACTGTGCCCGCCTCTCTGTGCATGGTTGGGAGGCTCAGGCGCTCATCCGCCAGGGCTTCATTAGGAATATGTGTCTATTATATGCCACCACGCGGCAGGCGCGCCTGGCGGAAAAGGTTGCCGAGTTCTTGGATAATTGGCTGCAGCAGCGCCCGCTAGTTCTTCTCCCCGATCTTAGCCCCGAGCTGCATATTCTTACCGGCCCTATTGAACACAATGCCATGGGGCTGGGCCGCCAGATGATCCACTGGCTGGAGGTGCTGTATTCGGCCGGGCAATCATCACCTGATGGAGCGCGGCACTACGCCGCTGATTTTCGGGCTGATGTTCCCGGAGTTCCGATCGCTGAGCAGTTTTCTGGAGACAGCACCAGCAGTGCTTCGAAGGCACCTAGCCCGCTCCGTAGCTGACGACGGCAGTAGCCACGAACACTCGGTCAGCTATGGTGGACTGCATCTATATGACGAGGCTCGTTTTTATGCGGATTTGAACGATTTTGAAATCTTCAGCCCTGCAGAGGTGCAAAAACTTACGCTTACTTACTCTTTCTTGCTCCACTCGCTGGGGCCGGACGCCCGGCAGTTCGGCTTCGGCGATGGTGGCGGAGGTACTGCCGCAGTAAAACTGGCCCAAGCCGTCCGTCACGGCCATGCCCCCTCCAAGTATGTCTGTGAAGCACTTGACTCGCGCCCAGATATACCAGCGGACGAATATGAAAGGGTGTCCAGCGAAGAACCGCCGCTTGTCGGGGTGTTTGAAGGCACCGGCTTCCTCTTCGCCCGGGACGAGTGGAGCCGCCAGGCCACAGCGGTAGCCATGTCCATTCCCCATCCGGAAGTCTACTTACATGGCCATCAGGATATGCTCTCAGTCCATATTTATGCCCACGGTCATCGCTTCTTGACTCATCCTGCCCAGGAAGCCTACAGTGTTTTTGGACGCAATCGGCGAGTTAAGCACCGCATTGAACGTGGCACCTTTTACAATATGCCCAGCCACAACTGTCTGCTGGTGCACAGTCACCCGATTCGCCCCGATGAGGAGTTCGTTGGTAGTCACGGTCACCCCACTCCTCGCTGTGTTCTCGACGAGTGGCGCACGAGCCCAGAGGAGTTTTATGTCCGTGCCTATCACGACGGCTACCAGTTCGTGCGCCACACGCGGGAGCTTCTGCTGGTAAACGGCGAGGGGGTGGTGGTGCTCGACAGACTGGATCCCATTGAAGGCAAAAATCCCCTGGACTTTCGCGCCTATGAGTCACACACTCCTTATGGCGTTCCCTTCCACACACAGCGCTGGCACTGCGACTTCGGTGTCACGGCCCAAAGAGTAGATG
>JALGTU010000207.1 GCA_029821195.1 Candidatus Zipacnadia bacterium | reverse complement strand
GTCGAATACGAGCCCAGCACACCGCGCACCGGCGGCATCAGCGCCAGCCAGACGGCTCCCGCCATCAATAGAACGCCAATTGTCCAGCTAAGCTTGCGCATATCAGCTTCCGTCAAGGCTTGATCGTGATACTAGCGACTGTCTGCGCTATTTCTCTTTCACGAAACTATGTGTCTTTTTGCCTTTTCTCGACAGCCTAAACAGTCCTCCACTTGTCAGCTTGGACACTATTTCGGTCTCTTTCATATGGTGGTCACTGAAGGATAGGATTCCGTTTGGTTTCAATACTCGGTGTAGCTCCGCCAACACGCCATCTGGATCACCCAGGTTGTGGTAAGTATCGTACAACAACACGACATCTATGCTGCTGTCAGGCAATCCAGTCTTGCAATTGGAGCAAATGGTTTTCACATTGGTTAGTTGCTTTTTTGAAGCAATGCCCTGAACCCTCTGAACGGCGAGTGGATGGATGTCAAGTGCGTAGATCTTCCCCGAGGCACCCACCAGTTCTGCGAGAGGGATGATATAACTCCCGGGTCCGCAGCCATAGTCGAGCACGCAAAACCCTGGCTCTATTCCAACCTCTTTCAATATATTCATGCGGGGCAAAAACAAATCGCGAAACCTGTAGTACAAGGCCATGCCCCTGAAATCAAGATTGGATTTAGGCTTCTCCACGGCAGTTCTCTCCTCGTTTTCTGCTTTCGTTGTATATCCTGTCTCATCCTCGTTCGCTTCAGGGCTTTATCACGATGCTGGCGACCGTCCCCGCTGCGCGGACGCGCGGGTCGTACATATTGTAGACCTGCGTGGGCATCGCGCTGTACTTGCCGGGAATCTGGGCAATCAGCTTGTATTTCAGCGTCTTCGTGCCGCTCGGCAGTTGCGTGATCGCGAACGCCACCAGCTCGTCGCGGACGACCCGGTCCGCCCACCAGTAGCGCCATTCCCAGATCGACACGCGGCCCTGGTCGGCGACCTCGCAGCCCGCCGGGATCGGGTCCTCCAGCATCAGGTACTCGAACTCGCGGTCAGCGGTCAGGCGAACGGTGACCTCAATCACATCGCCACTGTGCACTATCAGAGACTCTGCCGATGGCCCGGAGATGGAACCGTCTCGACCACCCAACTTCCGGTAGCTGCGGGTGACAACCAGTCCCTGGCCGGTGAGCGTCTCGGTTTCCAGCTCCGCCGGGATGTACTGGGATAGCTCGGCGGTGTAATACAACCGCCCCGTGCCGCTGGCCGCCAGGTTCAGAGCCAGTTCGGGCTGCTTGAGCAGTTCCGGGTCAACGTCAATGACCAGCTCCGGCTTGAAGACGTCTTCACGGGCGAACTGTCGCGACACGAGCCGCTCACCATCAAGCTCCACCACCACCGCCAGGTCAGCAGCCACTTCGCCAGTGATTTGCAGGTAATCGGCCAGTGCGTACAGCACGAACGCGGTATCGCGCGTGGAATGCCAGCGACCGCCCTGGCGCTTGACCATCAGCCAGCGCACCACGTCCGGCAACTGGCGGTCGCGCGGCGTGATCGCGCAGGCCGCCTTCAGCACCATCGCCGTCGTCTCGATGTCCGACCACTCGCCGCTTTCCGCCCAGTGCGCCAGCCCCTCACTCGACTCGATTTGGTCCTTGAGCCGCGCCAGTATCGAGCGCGCTTCGCGCTCGCGCCCTAGCTTGTTCAGAGCCAGCGCCACCAGTGCCTGACTCCACGGCTTCAGAGAACTGACGCGTTCTCGCCCGTGACGGTCGGCAACCAGCTTGTCAACCAGAGTGGTCGCGTAGTCAGTGTTCCCGGCCAGGCTGAACACGTACGCGACGAAGGCCTGCTTATCCTTGGCCATGCTCCTTTTGGTCATCTGGACCAGCGCCCGCTGACCGTGCTCTAGCACGCGTTCGTTCACCGTAAAGCCAGCGTCCCGGGCCTGCACCAGCCCGAAGACCACATACGCCGTCATCCACGGATCGGTGTCGTCATACCGCCACCAGCCCCAGCCGCCGTCGTCGTGCTGCATGTCGTAGAGCTTCAGCAGCCCAGCCTGGACCATCTCGGGCAGCTCTCTCTCCAGCCGGGGCACAGATATCCCCAGCTTCTCGAGCATCTGCGCAATCACTACATCCGGCAAGAAGGCCGACATCGTCTGCTCGGTGCAGCCGTATGGATAGTTCGCCAGGTAGTCCAGCGAGCCGAGCATGCCCGAGGCCAGCGAGGGTGTCAGGCGCACCTGCATCGAGGTCGCCTTGGGAATTGCGTCTTCCCGTATCTGGAGACGCTCAACCTGCTCCTCGGTCACCGCACCCACCCGCACCTCGACGCGACGGCGTCCCCTGGGCACTACCGGTATCGTGAGCTCCATCGCGTCGGATAGTTCACTCGCCTCTGCCCAGACTCTGACCTTCTTCTCGCCCGCGGTAGGCACCGAGGTAGGCCACTCGAACCGATGAACCTGGCCGGGACCGACCGAAGCCGACTGAACCAGCTTGCTCGTGACCTCAAGCTCAGGGGCATCCAGCCCGGCATTCACCGCTAGCGACTGGCTGGTGCGATTATGCACAATGTTGGAGATCACGACCTCGTCTTTTTGGGTGAAGAAACGTGGTGCCTCCAGCCGCACCAGGAAAGGCTTGCTGCACACGACCTTCTGCATGGACTGGCCGAAGCGGCTGTCGAGCGTGTTGGCGCGCACGGTGCCGCGCCAGGTGGTCAGGCTATCGGGCATATCAAACGCAAAGGAGGCTTCGCCGTTATGATCGGTGATGACCGACGGCGCCCAGAACGCGGTATCCGGGAAGTGCTTGCGCGTCTGGATGTGCGCGCCGGCCTTGTCCCCGCCACTCAGGTAAATCTCAGCGAAGGAAAAACTGGTCTCCACCTGCAAGTACCGGCGCGGGTAGAAGTGCTTGAGAATATCGCCGGCGCGGTCGGGAGCCAGAGCGTGGACCGACTCATCGGTGACCGCCAGCGAAATCTCGGCCGCG
>JALGTU010000206.1 GCA_029821195.1 Candidatus Zipacnadia bacterium | reverse complement strand
TCCAGCACTTCCAACTCCCAGGCATCCGCCAGGTAGTCGGCCAGATAGACCCAGTTGCCCGTATCGTCGCGCCAGCCGGGGCCAAGGGCGAAGTCGTGCGCGGGTGGGGCGATGCTGGTGGGGAAGTGGGGCTCCTGCGGAAAGGGCACCGAAAGGCCCAGGTAAGTGGGCACGCCGCGCCGGTGGAAGCGACCGAGACCGGTGGCGTCGTAGCCCTCCTGACCGCGTGTGTCGAGCTGCAGATGAGTGCCCTGGCAGGTCGCGAAGATGCGATGAAAGTCCGGCTCCCATTCCCACAAGAATCCGCCGGCATCTGACGGAGCAGGGCCCTCGGGAATGTCGTCGTCAGCCAGGAGATATGCAACGCCAAACAGGTTTGCGGCCAATAATGCGTAGCAACTCAAGTCGGTGTACGACTCACATCCGTGGCGAGTCTCCGGGGCAAAGCGATTGCGCATGTACCACCACTGCTGGCCGTTTTGCAGCCACGGCAGCGTTGCCTGGAGCGCCAGGTGCGCCTGGCGCTTGAAGGCTCCGGCCAGAGTAGGATTGGCTCGGGCATAGCGCCGCGCCTCGTACTCGCAGATGCAGGCCATCATCCCCTCCGCAATATGAAACTGGTTGGAGCGGCCGCCGTAGGGGGCTTCGCCGGTGGGGGAGAGTGCTGCCAGCATCGTCAGCGCCCCCCGGCGCAAGAGTTCGTCGAGCACCGCGCGATGCTCACCGTCATAGCCGTTAAAGAGCATCCAGGAGAGGCCCTGGCGGACAGTCAGGTCATAGGTCACCGGGTAGCCCGGATCGCCGTACATCCCCCCGGCGGTGAACCGGGGCAGTTGCCGGGCGATTTCGCGCTCGATCCACTCGTTCGTGTCGGCGATGCCTGCCTGGGTCTTCAGGTACTCGCCGACGATGGCGTAAACGACCCAGTTGCCGGCGTCCTCGCGGGTGTGGCCCCAGTAGAAGTCATCGGGGTGCACAACCGCCAGGTTGTCCCGCCACCGCGCCAGCCGCTCCGGGGCGACCTTGGGCCCGACAAACCGGATACCTAGCATCACGTCGCGGGTAAAGAAGTCGGGGCTCTTGGGGGCACCGTCGCTATCGCGCGGACGAGTCATCTGCTCGGTAACGACGTCGAGGCTTAGCGCTGCCCCGGGCAGTAGCTCCTGGCAACGCCCGCTGCCAATCAGAACGGCCAACGCGGCGACAAAGCGGGCGGTAGTCGTCGGGAACTCAGCGCCGTAGACCGGGCCGATGATCAGCCCCTTCTCGTCCTGCCACCTGACCGCGTCGCGCACGATCCGCTCGGCGACGTCGAGGTACTGGTGGCGGTCAATGCCGGTCGGCTCGAACTCGGCGGAGTCGAGCAGCGCCACTGTCCGGTCTGTCTTTTCCTCGAACGGGAATGGCGGCAGGGCGCTCATCGTGTACCTTCGTGAGGTCAGATGGATATCGGATAGCTGTTGAGCTCGCGCCAGGTGTCAATGAGTGCCTGGACGCCGGCAGCCGCCGTAGGCGTGTCGGCGTAGACCGAGCCGCTGGTGGAGAGCACATACCCGCCGCCGGCTGCACCATCGCGGATGGCGGCAATGACTTCCTCCCGGACCTGCTGCGGCGTGCCGTTTTCAATATTGTGGTGGACGTTAAGCCCGCCCCACAGACAGATCTTATCGCCGACCTCGCGCTTGGCCTCGGCCAGCGAAACATCACCCGGCGGCATTGAGTCCAGCGACGACCAGATGTCAATGCCCAGGTCGGGGAACTTGCGGTATATGGCCTGCGCGCTGCTCTCCATGTAGTAGTGCAGCTTGATATCATCGGCGTGGAGGCGCTCGCTGAGCTTCTGCACCAACGGCGCAAACAGTTCGTCGTAGGTCCTCGGCGACCAGAAGGCGGTGTTCTCATAACATCCCGAGTGATACGCAACATCGGGCTTGAACTCGGCGAGCAGATCAACGTGCTGCATAATCCAGCGGTGGGTCATCGCCAGCAACTCCTGGATAAAGCCGGGGTCGTCGGCATACCAGATCATCATCTCCTGCGGGCCGACGGTCTCAAGAGGGATGTTGGTGTATCCCGGATTCAGGGACGCGGTAAGCAGCGCGTCGTGCTTGCGGGCGAAGTTGACGGTGGCCCTGGCCTGCTCGCGCCACTCGGACAGGTCGGCCTGGCGCGGATCGTAGAAGATATACTCAAGTTTGGGCAGGTCTTCCGGGCCCTTGATAAGCCACTCCACCGCGCGGGGGACGTTGTAGTCGTGCTTCAGCGGCAGATCCTCCGGCTGCCAATCGTCGGTTTCGCGCACCCGGAAGCGCAAAGCCCCCGCCGGTGTGTCGAGTTCCTTGCAGATGAGCGGGTACTTCGGATCCGACTCGGTATCGCGCCACTGGCGGACCTTCACGTCCGGGTGGTATATCCACGGATAGCGCAGACTGACCTGGTCGTCAATGCCCATCGCCAGGAGCGCCTCGGTGCGGCTGGGGCCGTCGCGCCACAGGTGCTCCAGTGGTGCTACCCCGCGGAAGCAGAGCGGCACGTGGTCCGGCTCCTGGTGGTTTATCGTGGTCAGTAGTCGCTCACGCGAGGACATCTCCGGCTTCATTGCTCGTTCTCCGGTCATTGCATGGTTTGAGGCCAGGCTTTCTAATCTTCCCCCGCAGCCCGCCCAACTCCTCTCTCGCTGTCGAGAAAGCGGTCCGCAGCAGAGCTGACGATCACAGGCAATACAGTGTCCATACAGGAATTCCGAGAGAGACCAGCGAATAGACCGATGCAGGGGATTCATAATTGGGGGTGTTTTGTATGAACAACTGGTCCTGGCACTCGCTCACCGCTGCCCTTCTTGCTGGCGTGCTTGCTGCCAGCAGCACGATCCTGGATGCAGAGACCACGCTCCGCGACCCGCATATCGCCGACTTCAGCTTTGTGATGGCGCCGCGGGAGACGCTGAACCTGGAGGGAACGTGGCAGTTGACCGGGGGGGAGGCCGACTTCGTCCCACCCCAGGGCGATGACCTCCAGTGGCTCGATGTCAACGTCCCCTGCGGAATCCGCAATGCG
>JALGTU010000205.1 GCA_029821195.1 Candidatus Zipacnadia bacterium | reverse complement strand
CCCGGAGCACGATGGGCTGCCCAATTGCCCCTTCGACCTCACGGACCAGTTCTTCAAGCGGGCGGGCCATTTCTGACTCCTAGCTTCTTGTCCGCCCGCACCGCGCCCAGTATACAGGCGGCGCTCGCGGCATATCCCTCGTCCTTGGGCGCAGCGTACGGGCTGATGCACTCAAAGACGCCTTCCTCACGCCAGACGCCCAGCACATTAGATATCAAGTCACGGGCCGCAGCTTGGTCGTAGGTAGCCATCGCCTGCGCCACCCAGCCGCTCGGTACTGCCCAGAACGCGCCGTCCTGGTACGTCTCCGGCTCGATTTCGACGAGCATCCGTTCCCAGTATTCGCCGACCGGCAGGTGGCGGACATGCCCATGCCACAGGCTGACCTCCGGTGCCTGGCAGAAGAACTGCCCGATCGTGCGCGCCCGGCTTTTGGAAGCCACTCGCACCACGCAGGCATAAGCACTGCCCCACAGATCAATTTGGTTACATTCTCCGGAGGCGGCCCGGTACAGACCGTATTCGCGGTCATAGAACTGGTCCAGACTGCGCTTGAGCTGCTCGGCGGGTTCGTACCACTCGTGCGCCTCTTCGTGGTACTCGCAGTGGGCGCACAGCTCGGCCAGCCGCCGACATGCCTCCCAGTACAATAGCGATGAGAAGAATACCTTGCCGGTCTTGGCGACATTATCAGTGAATCCGTAGGGAGCGTGCGGGCGGTTGCGGTCAATCACCACCAGCCCGTCATCGGCCCGCGGGACCTGGGCCATAGCTTCGTACAACTGCTCCCGGCGTTCCAGGAAGGCAGCGTATTCGCCGGTGAGGTCCACATACGCTCCGACCAACTTCACCATGAACTGCGCGTTGTCGGTCGGTGGGTCTTCGCCCAACGGCGCATCTTCCGGGCCGGCCATATATATCGCTTTACCGTCGGATTCCACCCGATCGGGCATAGCGCCATCGCCGCGTTGGCCCCTGAGCAGAAAGTCAATGCAGGCGAGAATCTCCTCGCTGGGGATAAGCCGTCCAGCCCCCTCGACCATATAGCAGAAATCGCGGGTCCAGCAAGCGTTATATCGCCCCCCCGGAAAGTACAGGGCGGTGCCGTCTTCGGCGGTGTGCCGGACCCGGGCCAGCAGCTCCTGACAGGTCTGCTCGATGAACTCGTAGTCGTCCGGGGATATACCAAGTTGCGGCAAATGTTTGGGCATTATCGCGACTCTTCCGAGTGGGCTGCGCCGATCAAGTCGGCGATTCTCGCTACACCGTGCTCCTCGCAGAAGACTGCCAAATCTTTGATGATGCGCCCAGTTACGCCAGGATCAACGAAATTGGCTGTGCCCACGGCAACCGCCGTGGCGCCGGCCATGATGAACTGGAGCGCGTCGGCGGCGCTCATGATCCCGCCCATGCCAACTATCGGCAGGTCAACAGCGTCCGCCACGTCCCAGACCATGCGCACCGCTACCGGCCGGATCGCCGGGCCGCTGAGCCCACCGGTCACGTTGGCCAGTGTTGGCTGCCGCCGGCGAATATCAACGTTCATCCCCAGCAGCGTGTTAATCAGCGACAGGGCATCCGTTCCACCGTCCCGCGCGGCTCGGGCCAGTGCGGCGATGTCGGTGACATTGGGCGAAAGCTTGGTTATCAGCGGCAGCCTGGTGGCCTCGCGCACCGCCCCCACGACCGTCCGGGTCAGTGCACAGTCAATGCCGAAGTGCATCCCGCCCTGCTTGACGTTGGGGCAGGACAGGTTCAACTCCAGCGCCGCGATGGCCTCGCACTCGCTGAGCCGTGCGGCCAGCGCGACGTAATCATCCGCCGTCTCGCCGGCGATATTCACGATGACCGGAATGCCAAACTCCCGCAACGCCGGCAGCTTGTCGCAGATGAATACCTCGACGCCGGGATTCTGCAGACCGATCGCGTTGAGCATACCGGCGGGTGTCTCGCAGATGCGCGGCGGTGGATTGCCTTCGCGGGGCTGCAGCGTGATCCCCTTGGTGATGATTCCGCCGAGCTTGCTCACGTCAACCAGATCGGCGTACTCCGTGCCGTAGCCGAAGGTCCCCGACGCAACCAGGACCGGATTCACCAGGCGCAGCCCGGCCAAATCTACGCTCAAATCAACCCGGCCCGCAGCCACCACGCATCGCCTCCCAGTCTATCACGGCTGCGTCGAATACCGGGCCGTCCTTACAGACCCGCTGGTAGCGCCCTACCCCCGATGCCCGCGTGGGGATGACGCAGCCCAGGCACGCCCCGACCCCACAGCCCATCCACTGTTCCAGTGACACAAAACAGGGGACGGCAGCAGCCTGGCATTGCCTGGCTACCTCAGCCAGCATGGCGCGGGGCCCACAGGCATAGACACAACCCGCGCCGCGGTCGAGTTGCTCAGGCAGAAAGTCGGTCACCAGCCCGGTCTCTCCCGCGCTGCCGTCTTCAGTTACTGCAGTGAATTCGTCACAGACCCCAGAAAGCTCCAGCCAGCAGCACAGGTCATCTTCGGTACCGGCGCCGAACAGCGCGCGGACGTAGCGGTGGCGCTCCGACTCGTGCAGTGCCGTTGCCAGAAAGATCAGCGGAGCAACGCCCACGCCGCCCGCGACCAGCACGACATCCCCTTCGGGGCCTGACAGCTCGAACGGATTACCCAGCGGCCCCAGCACGTGGAACTCGCTGCCGGGCTGGGACTGGGCCAGCATCTCTGTGCCCCGCCCGACAACGCGCACCAGCACCTCGAAGCTGCCCTCCGCGGGGTTTGTCCTCATCACGCTGAAGGGACGCCGCAGCAGGGGGTCGCAGCCTGCGGTCACTCGCAGGTGCACGAACTGCCCCGGCCGGGCTTGATTCGCCACCTCGGGACAGTCGAATTTGAGCAGATGACAATCGGGACCCACCTGCTTGAGATGGATTAGCCGCACGGTCTGGGCATGCATATCACTGGAGTCGCTGTCGAGAGAAGTTATTCGCTTCGGCCTACAGCTCCAGGTCGTTCAGCTTCCCGCCTTGGAGCACATGCTGGATAATCTCGTCGCTCTCCTGCCGAGCCCGGGCAATAG
>JALGTU010000062.1 GCA_029821195.1 Candidatus Zipacnadia bacterium | reverse complement strand
CGGCGCCGACTCGCCAATCCACCGGTGCGCTGCTAAAGGTGTAGCCATAAAGATTCTTTGAGAGGATGTCCACTCGCCCGGGCCCAACCCCCAGCCCCCCAGGCTCCAGCACTATGCGCCCTCCTACCGGAGCTGCCTGAGCCAGCGCTGGCGCATCGGCCCAGCCGGGCAATAGTAACCCGCCAGCCGTCAGCAGGAGCCCAACGGCTATCCTTGCCAGACCCAGCCCGCGCTGTATGCCTCTCGCGACCACCGTCACGAACCTACCTGCCTGCAACAAGACGTTAGGTGTGTTCCAGCAATTCTAGAGCATGGGTGGGCGGGCGTCAAGTGTATACCAGTGCCGCCCTCACGAGGCCCTCGACAATGTGACGCTCGACGATGTACACTATGGATGTAAGCAGGACTATCTTGGCCCGGCGCAAACAGCTCCAAGTGCGCACGCTCATGGCCCGGCGGGAGCACTATCGCAGGGAGATGCGCACCGATGCAGGCCCTGGAGTCCGAACGCCTCAAGTGTACCTTAATTCAACCCCCGATCTGTCCCCCAACCGCTGAGGATTTACAGGAATATGTGTCAAGAGATGCACAGGGGGACTAGAACCGGCGGGGCCGCCCGATGGACACGATGGATGTCCTAATGATGAGGAGGACAAGAAACCGAAGGACAAGTGGGAGCGGATATTCTCTGACTGCGAAGAGGGCTTGGAAGGAGCCGGACCCCTCGATAAAGAGACGATTAAGAGCGGGCTGGGACATGAACATGGTCCGGAAGGACTCCATCAGTATCCAAAGCTCAAACATCTACGCCTGCGCTTCCGCCACAGCGGACCCTGAAGACGGATAAGGAGAAGCTTATGTCTGCTCAATATATCATAGGAATTGATATCGGCACCTCGGGATGCAAGTCGGTTCTTATGGATGCTGAGGGCACGGTGAGGGATTCTTCTCTACAGGAATACCCATTGCTCACTCCGCGACCGGGCTGGGCAGAACAACACCCCGCACAGTGGTGGAAAGCTGTCCAGACCGGTCTGCGGCAATTGCTACAGAAGACCGGCGTCTCTGGCAATGCTATCAAAGGCGTTGGGCTAAGTGGCCAGATGCACGGTCTAGTGGCTTTGGACAAAGATGGCCAGGTTCTTCGGCCAGCCATCCTGTGGAACGATCAGAGGACCATGTCCCAATGCCAACACATTCACGAGGTGGTTGGCGGCATTCCCAGACTTCTGGAGTTGACCAATAACCAAATGCTGCCGGGCTACACCGGGGGAAAGATTCTGTGGCTGCGCGAGCAGGAGCCTGAACTCTACGAGAGGACGCGGGTCTTTCTTAATCCGAAGGACTACATTCGCTACTGCCTAACTGGAGAGCTTGCCACAGAGGTTTCAGACGCCTCAGGAACTGGCTTATTCGACGTCCGGCAGCGCCATTGGAGTCGTCAGCTTCTGAACTTGCTCGATATACCCAAAGAACGCCTGCCCCAGTGCTTCGAATCTCCCCAGATCACCGGCGAAATCACGGAAATAGCCTCCGAGGCAACCGGCCTACCGGTAGGCTTGCCAGTGGTTGGCGGGGGGGGAGATGCCGTGATTCAGACAACGGGAATGGGTTTGGTGAAGTCCGGCATACTTGGAACGGTAATTGGCACGGCAGGGAATGTAGCCATGGGATTGAGTCAATTTCATTCCAATGCTGACGGACGGCTGCAGATATTCTGCAACAATAGCCCCGGCACATGGCATGTTATGGGTGTGACATTGGCCGCTGGCGGTTCCTACCGATGGTTCCGGGATGCACTGTGCGAGGCGGAAAAGGAAAAGGCCGCGCAGTCGGGCCAGGACGTCTATCAAATCCTGGAAGAGATTGCAGCAACGGCACCCGCGGGCTCCCGAGGCCTGATATTTCTCCCTTATCTGATAGGTGAGCGTTGCCCCTACCCCGACCCGAACGCCCGCGGGGCATTGATAGGCCTGGGGCTCCATCATGGACGTGCGGAGATTACCAGAGCCATTCTGGAAGGGGTAGTCTTCAGCCTTAGGGACGTATTCGAGCTGATGAGCACCATGGGGAGTTCGGTCGCGGAGATCAGGACCTCCGGGGGCGGGTCAGTAAGCCCTCTGTGGCGACAAATACAGGCTGACGTGTTTCAATGTCCGGTGACCACCGTGAGTGGGAGTAGAGAGGGAGCCGCCTATGGAGCGGCTTTGGTAGCTGGGACCGGAGTGGGTATCTGGCCGAGTGTTGAGGAAGCACTAAAAGTCCTCAGGATAGAGACTGAGACGGCTCCCAACCCTCGAAACAGGGAGCTCTACGAGGACTTCTATCGGATCTACCGCGGTCTCTACGGAGCCCTGAAATCCAGCTTCGATGCCCTGGTCCAAAGCCAAGGTTAACTGATCGTTGCTTCCTACGATCAGCGATGTGCTTATTCGTTACTACACCGAAGTTGCGGATAGCATGCCCATCCCAATATTGTGGGGATGAAGGATAGTCCGCCGTCAGGCATGAATTCATAACGAAGCCTTCGTCACAGGAAATCTTGAGGAGGCTCAGCGGCTCCACTTTAGACTTCTTACCCTCAACAAGGCAGTGTCTGGCCGGGGCGGGGTTAGCGCTGTCAAAGCAGCCATGAATTTAATGGGCTACCGTAGCGGGGCACCCAGGAAGCCTTTTGTCGCCCTTGATGAATCTGGACAATCTGATAGTTGGCCGAAGCAGCGGCCGGGTGACTGTCTGCGTTGCGCCCGAGAGGAGCGCCAAACTCGAGATGAATGAGAAGGTCGGTTCGCCGTTTGATGCGGCGTTGTTCGCACAGCCTCTGGCAGGGCAAGCAGGGCTTGTGTGGGAGTCCCCCCGTGAAATCCACAAAGTGGTAGTTCGATTTGCTGGAGCTCCTCCGATGGACTTGGCACTCCAGTACTGGCGGACGAAATGGCCCCAGCAGAGACTGCCCAAGCAAGCTATCTGTGGCGGGGGATCGGTGGGGTGGTGGGAGCTGGGCAACTGGTTCACCGGCGAGTGGCAGACTGCTGACGTTGAACTTTCCATCGAAGAGCATTGTGCGTCCTTCTTATTCCGTCCCTTGACCGAAAGCGAGTTTCCTGACCTGGATGACTTCCCCGCGGCTTTCCGCACAACCCTGAAGATCAGGCTGAGGTGCGCAGGTAAGCTGCCCGAGATCGAACAGATAGAAGCGCTGACCGACTCAACGTGGGACCACCAGACGGTGACTGTGCTCTGGGAAGTGGCTCCCGCCGGCGAGCCGTCATTTGAGGCGTTTAATGGAGATGTTGAGGCTGCACGAAAGATTGCCCCTGGCAAATACGTGCTCCAAGTTTGGCGGGCAAAGAATGCCGATCCTAACTCATTTGACAAGACCCTCCTAACCATCAAGGCTGATGACACGGTCACCGTGCTGCTCGATGATCTCGCGGATGGCCCGGTCTGTGTGCCGGATTTTGGCCTATGCGTCGCACCAGGCGAGGAGCAGAGGGATTTTGCCCGGGTTAATGCACAGGTCTCGGTTGACTCGCAGCCCGAAGTCTACGACATGGTCGCACAGCTACCGGAGCAAACCTGGGCGCGCGCGTGGGCCAATATGGTGCCCAAGAAGGAGAGATTCTATCTGCCGCTGGCAGTGGATGGCGGTCGCCACAAGTTCCGTCTCAACCCCGATGGATCAGTCCTGTACCGGACGAATAACCACCTCCTGGTGAATTGCCCGGGCCGGGACACGCCCCGACTCGAATCTGACAAAGAGAACATCACTGTGTCCTTTGGCCGGCCCACTGAGCCTGAGGAGCGCACGATCCAGGATGGTGTGCTGCCAGTCGGGATAACGAGTTGGGAATGCGGCGACATCTGCGTACGGCAAGTAGCCTTCGCAACCATCCTGGAGGGGACAGACCCACAGGGGCCGCCCCCTCCGGGGGATGCGCTTGGGGTTTTCATGGCGAAGTTTAACTTTCAGAATCCTTCGGACCGCAGAGCCGAAGCCCGACTACCCATCCGCTTCTCGGCCGGCGAAGCAGGTGAGAAGCTGCGGCTGGAGGGAGAGGGGCTGATCTGGGCAGGCGATAAGCTGCGGGCCGTGGTTGATGTGCAAGGGCAAGGAGAATTGTGTTGCGAAGACGGTGCGGTGGTCTACATCAGCAGCCTGGGGGCCGAAGCCAGTCACTCAATCTTCGTGAAGATTCCGTATGTCGCACTACAGGGCAATGAGGTAGACGAGTTAAAGCAGCTTGATTTCGAGGTCGAGCGTGATGCGGTGGCCAGCTATTGGCGGCGCAGGCTGACTGAGGGCATGAAGCTGACTACACCGGAGACAATGCTCAACGAGTTTCACCGCGCTCATGCCGGGCATCTGCTGATCAACTGCGAGCGGGAGCCGGACTGCGAGCGGCGCTTTGCCCGCGTTGGATCATTTGGCTATGCAGCTTACGGCAACGAATCGTGTATGATGACGGTGGACCTGGACCGCCGGGGATATCACCGGGAGGCGCGCCAGTGCTTGGAGGCATTCGTGCGCTATCAGGGGACGGTACCACTGCCGGGGGACTTCTCGTCTCACGATGGCGTGCTGTACGGAGCATGCGGGTATGAGCAAGGCGGGTACAATCAGCACCACGGCTGGATTCTCTGGGCGCTAGTGGAGCACTACAAGTTCACCCGCGATGACGACTGGTTAACCCGGATTGCACCGAACGTGGTGGCCGGCGCCAACTGGATCATTCGCGAGCGAAACCGGATGCGGAATAGCGACGACATCGGCCGCGGCCTGTTGCCATTCGGCAGCCTGGAGGATATCGGCGACTGGTGGCAGTGGCTCTCGACCAATGCCTACACCTGGCGGGGGCTTGATGCCGCGGCGTGGGGGCTCGCCGAGATCGGCCATCCTGAGGCCGACTGCATCCGCCGCGAAGCCGATGACTACCGGGCCTCGATCCTGCGCTGCTTCGAGTTCGCAGCGCAGAGGTCGCCGGCGGTCAGGCTGCGCAATGGTACATTTGTGCCTCATTACCCGTCTCACCCCCACCGGCGGGGACGGAGCTTTGGGTGGATATGCGAGACTCTCGAAGGCGCAATTCACCTGCTCATCACCGGGCTGATATCGCCGCACGCCCCCGAGGCCCGGTGGATAATAGATGACTACGAAGACAACCTCTATCTCTCCGAGGACTACGGCTACCGGGTGGAGGATTTCGAGCGGCACTGGTTCGACTGGGGCGGCTTCTCCATGCAGGCATGCCTGCTGCTCAACCCCGAGCCGTACCTGTACCGCGATGATGTCAAGCACGCGCTGCGGGGAATCTTCAATGCTATAGCCGCCCAGCTATTTCCCGATACCCGGATGCTGACCGAACATGCCCTGCCCGAGCTAGGGGACTGGCGAGGTGATCACTACAAGACCTCCGACGAGGCGAACGCGGCGGGGTGGCTCAGGTACCTCTTTGTCCGCGAAGAAGGCGAGGAACTGTTGCTGGGGCAGGCGGTGCCGCGAGAATGGCTGCAACCGGGTCAAGAAGTCGGCGTGGCCAACGCGGCTACGTACTTCGGGCCGACGAGCTTAACCTACGCTGCCAGTGATGGGGAGATAACCGCGCATCTGCACGGCCCCAGGCGCAACCCGCCCGCCCAGATCAAGCTGAGATTCCGCGCTCCACAGAGCCGGGAAATCGTGGCTTTCTACGTCAACGGTGAGCTATGGGCCGATTGTGAGTGGGATTGGGTAATCCTGCCAGGCGACGTTGGCGACGTGCAGGTCCGAGCAGAACTCAACGAGCGCAAGTAACATTTACCTGTATCAGGGAGAAATGACCGACATGACTGAAGAGCTAGCAATCAACGGTGGACCGCGGGCGAAAACTACCCCCAATTACCCGATGTATCCGGGGGGCCTTGAAATCGGGGAAGAAGAGAAAAAACAGGTGCTGGAAGTGTTGGACCGTAAGTACCTATTCCGGTACTACGGCCCGGAAGAGCATCCCTCCAAGGTGGCAGAATTTGAGCAGCGTTTTGCCGAAATCATCGGTGCCAAATACACTGTCGCAATGAATGCCTGTACCTCGGCGCTCATCAGTGCGCTGGCCGCCGTAGAAGTCGGACCTGGTGATGAAGTCATCGTTCCTGCCTATACGTTCTTTGCGAGCTGCGCCGCAGTCGTCACGGCTCGGGCTATCCCGCGGATCTGTGACATTGACGATAGCCTGACCATGGATCCCGACCACCTAGAGAGTCTGATTAACGAGCACACGAAGGCGGTAATCTGTGTGCACATGCGGGGCGTGCCCTGCGACATGGACAGGATCACCGCCATTTGCAGGCAGCACGATCTGCGGCTAATCGAGGACACCGCACAGGCCTGCGGCGGTACGTACAAGGGCAGGATGCTGGGTACTTTTGGGGATGTCGGTTGCTTTAGCTTCCAGTACCACAAGATCATTACTGCTGGGGAGGGCGGACTCGCCGCTACCGATGATGACAGGCTGTACAACCGGCTGATGGGCTACCATGATACTGCAGCATGCTGGCGTCCGGACCGTTTCGCTCCTGAGCGCTACGAGGGTGAGCTGTTCTGCGGGCAGAACTACCGTATGAGCGAAGTCACCGGTGCCATCATGTTGGCCCAACTAGCCAAGCTCGAGGGTCTGCTGGCCAGAATGCGGCGCAACAAGAAGCGCATCAAGAATCAAATCAAAGACCTGAAGGGCATCACGCTACGCCGACTCAACGATGAAGAAGGAGACACCGCTGTCTCCCTGGTCTTCATGCTTGAGGACAAAGATAGAGTCCCATACTTCATCGAGGCATTGCGGGCCGAAGGCGTAGACGCGGTGGGGATGTTCAACCAGGGCATTCCTGACTGGCACATCTATCATCACTGGAAGCATATTATGGACAAAGGCACGGTCACTTCGGAAGGCTGCCCGTACACCTGCCCGTACTACAAAGGTGAGATAGAATACAGCCCCAACGACTGCCCCAACACCCCTGAGCACCTGTCACGAGCGGTACACATTGATGTCCCGCCGCAGATGTCCGAGGAAGACTGTGATATGATTGCGAGGGCAATCTGCAAGGTCACCGAGGCGCTGCTCTGAGGAGGATGAGAGAACGTGCAGGAGCCCAAGCTCGACGTCTGTCCGGAAACAGTCTTCCCCAATCTGCGTATTGAGCAAAGGATCGCTGCCACTGGATATGACGGCTGCTTGGGGCAGGAATACCTGGCAGAAGACGGATAGGCGCCATCACTGCTGCACGGGAGGATCAACACTACCATGAAACTGGCAACTCTGACCGTGCTGTCCGACGGTGAGATCGAGCAGATTCACGAGGCGTCTCTGGATATCCTGGAGAACTGTGGTGTGAAGATCGGCAGCCCGAAGATGCTTTCCTTTCTGGCCGACCAGGGGCTGGCAGTGGACAGTGATACACAGGTTGCGCGGTTTACCCGCGACAGCATTGAGGATGCTCTGGCCCAGATCCCGCCTAGCTTCGATGTGTTTGACCGGGAAGGTGAGTATGTATTTACCCTGGGGAGCGGAATCCCGCGGATTGCTGCCGGACATAATGCGGTCTTCTGGGTTGATAGCGATACGGGCCAGACGCGAGCATCTACCACGGCAGACGTAGAGTTATTCGCCCGCATCTGCCAAGAGCTGTCCAACATTGACATGATCGGCATACCGGTTATGCCCCAGGATGTGCCCGACCCGAAAGCGGCTTTGCTTTTCGCGGTCAGGGCGTGCATCACGAACAGCCGTAAGCCGATCTTGTTCTCCACGGATAACGCCGCCGTTAACCACGCCTGCATTGATATGCTGCAGGCAGCGTTTCTCGGCGACTTCTGCGCGCAGGTTTACGGTATCAGTCAGCTTTCGCCAACCAGCCCGCTCTGTTGGACAGATAGCGTGCTGGAGGCGATCATGGACACGGTCGAGACTGGAGTGCCGCTGACGATTCTGCCCGAGCCGAACGCGGGTGTTTCGTGTCCGTATACGCTGGCGGGGCTGCTGACCATGAACAATGCTGAGTGTCTGTCCGGCCTGGCCATGATCCAGATGCTCAAGCCGGGCTACAAGGTCATCTACGCCAACTCCTGGACTACCACAGATATGCGCAGCGGCGCGGCGCTCGTCGGATCGGCAGAGACGACTGTCTGTCGCATTGCCGGGGCCCAACTAGCGCGTTTCTACAACGTTCCTTCTCACACCACTGCTCCTAACTCGGACAATCATGCCCACGATGAACAGAACGCCTGGGAGAAGACCTTCAGCCTGTTGTGCGCGGTGGCCGCCGGCAACGACCTGATTGTCAACTGCGGCATGTTTGCCACCGGGATGACCTGCAGTCACGAGCAGTTGCTGATGGACGAAGAGATTTCCGCGATGTCCCGGCGGATCGCTACAGGGATAGAGGTTTCTCAGGATACGATTGCCACTGACCTGATTAAGAAAGTGGGCCCCGCCGGGGATACCTACCTGACCCGGGAACACACGCTGCGGTGGCTGCGTTCGGATGAGCACTACCTGCCCCGGCTGGCAGTGCGCGGCCCTCGGGCTGTCTGGGAAGCGGAAGGAGAGAAGAGTACCTATCAACTAGCCCGCGAGTTGACTAAGGAATATGCCGACATTGAGCCGCAATCCCTGTCTCCCGAACGTGCCGCGCGTCTTGGCGACATAATTGCGCAAGTCGCTGGCCAGTAACGCCCATGCGGAGGCCTTCTTACCCCGAAGTTCCGTCTAGCGAGTTGGAGATACTACTTTGATGCCGCTTTCAATATCGAACCTGTAGTGTGAAGACTTACCCGCGTATTGCTCCCAGCGCTTGGCGGTTCTTATCATGGTTTGCACAGCCTCAGGGCCTATCTGTCGCGGAATACCCTCGCCGGCATTGAAAATGTAGCCTCCGCCGCGTTTACCTGCTTCGACAATTCGTCTTGTTTCCGCTTCGACCTCGCTGAGCGCCGAATAGTTCAGCAGCTTCATGGGTCGGCATTCCCCGATAGGCAAACCTTGTCTCCAATGGCCTCCTTGACGATCTGGATATCTATACCTTCTCCGACGTTAATAGTGTCGAAATGTGCAGCGGCTATTTCAATATGCTTCAAGGAGTCCTCCCCGGCGTCATAGATGACGATGTAGCGGAAACGCTGCACACAACCCCAGACTTGGTTTGCTTTGCAGCAGGCGGAAGTGCGCACGCCGGTGGCTGAGGTCTGTCGCAAGCTGGGAGTTGTGGGGGCGACTTTCTATCGCTGGAAGAAGCGTTACGGCGGCCTGGGGGGTTCGGAGATCCGGCGGCTGAAGCAGCTGGTGGCGAACCTGACGCCAGAACAGTTCGCCAATCAGTCCAGCTCTAGCCATCCCCTCGGGGATGGCCAAAGGGCCGTGCACCCACCGACCCAGACCCATCAACCAAACGAGGAATTCTGCCTCGTACAGTGAAAAACTCTCATTGCAGGTGGATCAAAAACGGGGAGCACTCCACAGCCCGCCGGACTAACATAGCAGATGGTACCACAAATGGGGCAGGCTAATAGCGACTGAGGAATGCGCCCGGTGCGGACAGAGGATTCCGTGTTGACGCTGGCGGCGCTCCCCCCCTTAATGACTACTGATTGCCCGGAAGCGGGATTGGTCTCCTGCCGCGATCATTGCGGCCAGCGTTCGATTCACGGCTCGTCAGCTCGGCGCGTCACTGCGTCCACTTCCAGTTCGAAGAGCAGTTCGCGGCGGCAGATGATGTTGTGGGCGACGACCATCGGCAGGTGAGGCATGCCGTGGGCGGCACGGTGGCGCTCAAAGACGCCGGCATCCTCGGCGGATCGCACATAGGCCGTCGCTCGCGTTACATTGTCCCACCCCATGTCCCGAGACTGCAATATCGCCGCGACCACCTCGCAGGTTCGGGCAGTCTGGGCCATGACGTCGCCCACATGTAGCGTCTGCTTTTCCGGTCCGATGCTCGCGGTTCCTGAGATCAGCAGACGCCGAATATCCGGCATCGCGACCTCCACCGCACGGCTGAATGAGCTGCCGTATTCCAGCGGCGGGCGTTGTAGGGGCGACGCAACGGGCTCGACTGTCACCTCCGGGCGAGTGGCTTTCACGGCATAGACGCTCGCTACGAGGGCCGCACCCAGGGGGTTGCCGCCACCGATACCGGTGCTGGCTGGAAGCAGGCGATCGAACACTCCCCGCTCGGTGTAGAACGCCGTGCGGACGCGGTTGAAGTCGCCGTACCACGAGAGGATGTCATCCAGAAAAAGCCAGGTCCGGACCACGTCGCAGTAGTCCATGTCAGCCAGGGCCAGGGCCTGCTCGATGCGTTCGAAGGTCGCCCTGGCCTGGACATCGGCAGCGGCATTGATGTCCCCCGCATAGATACCGGCCAGCAAGCACTCGACGGCGTACGGTCCGTCCACCACAGTCCCAACCCGGTGACCGTCAAGCTCCAACGCCCTCGCCTCGGCGTCGGCGACCGCCCGCAGATGCGCGCCACCCAGCCCGTCGCCCGATGTCTGGCCTAACACCCAGGTCAGCGGCATGCCAGGCCCGGTGCTCATTGTTTCGTACGGCGATCCGGCCTTTCCGTCCAGCTTGCAGCCGAAGCACTCCGCGGCGACGACACTCGCGGCCATCATCCGTCTTAGGTGCTCCGCCGTCGGGCTGAGACTCGCTGCCTTGGCCAGCGGCAGTGTCACGAACAGCTCCCGCATTCCGTCGCGCGGGATTTCCCGGACCTGCATATTCGATCCCCGTTCTCTGGCAGCGATTGCTGGCATGCTCCTCACATGGTGCATTCTCGGTCGCCTCTGGTCCGTTCTCTCCGCACGGCGCCATGAGCTGCCGGGCTCTGATCTGCTAGGACGACCAAAGCAAGGGCGGCCTACGTCCGGTGTGTCAGGGCGCAGCAATCTCAAAGGGGATGGCCGGGAGGACACCGAGCGATGCCCGCCATTTCTTCGTCGTGCCGTCCTCGCGCTTCCTCTCGATCTCAGCGGACACCTCGATCAGAAGGTTGTCAGCGTAGCCGACCTCGAGTGCGCTGTCATCGGCCTGCAGCACCACCCCAAAACCATCAGGCCCCTGCGTCACCTCCTGCAGGGCGATCCCGTCGGGCGGGTCGCTGAGGGCCAGGTGAACATGCACGTTCGGAGGTATCGCACGTCCCACTGCTCTGACCGGCAGCTCCGCCACGCCGCCCACCGGAATCTGAAGAGGCAAGTCACAGGCCACCTCGAGTCTCGGCATAAGGCGCCCAGCAGCAGTGACCAACACTGTGAGGTCCTGCGAGGGGACCAGGTGCCGCCAGAGGAACGCCTGCATCATGTCCTCAGCGGGCACAGCCTCCCGCGTCACGATCTCTCCAGCAATCACGGCGCGCCCTTCCAGGTGCAGGGAGACCGGCTGCTCGAGCGGCTTTCTGGCCGCGGTGACGGTCATGCGGACACAATCGTGTCCGGCAGGGATCAGCCCCCCCTGCAGAACGAAGCCGGGGGGCGCGTCCTTCAGGTTCACCTCAATGTCGCCGCCGAAGCCATCTCTGCGCAATGCATACACGCACACTGGTACTGATGCCCCGGCCGGGACTGCCAGACTCGAGGGCACGACGCGCAGAGCGAAGTCAGGCTGCGGCGGCGTGATATGCAGCCGATAGGCCCAGGCGTCACCACCGTGGCCCTGCGCGTCGGAGACCTGCACGTAGTAGACGCCGTCCTTGGGCAACTGCATCATCAGATAGGAATCGGCGTGATGAGTGAGCAGTCCTGGCCCCATGTGCAGGTGGCCGCTCTTCTCCATGTGATCGTCGTTCCACTCCAGCACATTTCCGGAGACATCGGTCAGCCGCAGCAGCGAATCAATCGGAGAGTCCAATCTGCGGCCATAGACTTCGGCCACGATCTTATCGCCGCCATGGCCCCTGAACTGGAACACGTCCGTGTCACCGGCGGTCGCGATCCGGCCGTTGACGATCTGCGGCAGCGCCACCTGCTCCGCGTTCTCTGTGGTGTCGTTGGGCTCGGTCTCAGTGTATTCGGGCAGTGTATCCACCGCATAAAGCACGCGATTGCAGATCCCCTGCTGACAGCGCCATTCCACCTCCCGGATGCTGCCGGCATCGGGCTGCGTGTCCAGGTTCACCTGGTGCTGTGGCAGGTTCCAGCCGCCGACTGAGACGGCGGTCTCCACACCCGCCTGGCCGCCCAGTGGGAACATCCAGGTGATAAAGGGCTGCTCTCCCATTGAGACGCGATAGACGAAGTCCTCTCGCCCGCGATAGATCGCGTCGCGGATCTCAACCTGGTATTCCCCGTCCTCCGGGACTTCGTAGAACAAGACCGGGTCGGGATTGAAGTGGTAGTCGTCGGCGTAGGCGAGCTCGCGGCCGGTCGAATCATAGAGCGCCACAGTGGCCTGGAACCAGCCGGGGACAGCGTCGGCGAGATACGGAATCAGATGCCGAGCATGCACCTGGATGACAAGCCGTTGCCCCTGCTGCGCCACAAACCGAAAGCGGTCTACGTCACCGGGAGTGATCTGTCCGTTCAGCAGAACGGGCAGCTCCAGCGGCGGCTCCTGTCTTTCGGTGAGCCGCCCCGACAGAGCCAAGCTCGGCTCGTTCGGCTCCTGCTCGCAGGTTTCTGGCAGTAAGCCCACCTGAAAGATCATGGGTGGTGTCAGGCCCCGCCGGGTCAGGAGGCGAAGCTCCCGATCACCAGGCGCCGCGTCTGGATCAATGGTGACCTCAATCAGCACGCTCTCGGCAATCTGCGAGTTCTTCTGCTTCTTCGGATCGAAGATCATGTCTCGAAGCTGAAGGAGCTCTCGGAGGCTCTTCTGCTCGAGGTCGCGCGCCAGGGGGTGGTCTGGCAGCTCCGGGAGGGCCTTGCGCTGGGCATCGAACTTGTCAGTGTCCAGCTCCTCGCCTTTGCGCCTCGCGGTTAGCTCCGCCCAGTGTTGCCTCAGGAGCAGCCTCAGGTGCTTCCCTACGGTCCCAAGCTTGTTGCCCCACAAGGGGGGAATGAACTCGATGACTGAGGCATGCACGCCGTCACCGGAGACATGAACGCCGGTAGCACCACGCAAGTGCTGCCCACCGGCGTGGATTTGAACGGTGGTCCCCCGTTGTCCGCCGGCGGGATAGAGGTAGCCGATGTGCGGAGCTTGCCCGCTTTGCTGGCCCCATGCAGTCGCTACACATAGGGCCATCGTCACGATCAGCGTCGGTGTGGGTATCCTCACCGCGGTGCTCCCTGCATTACATAATCTCCGTGAGCCGGCCACCGGTCTTCACGCCATCCGCCGCGGATGGCAGCACCGGCACATCCAGGCCTCGCGGGTTGGGTAACAGGGCGTCTGGATCAATACCGAGCAGCACATACATGCTGCCGATAAGGTCCACCGGGTACACCGGGCGCTCTACCACGTGCTCGCCCTTCTCGTCGGAAGCGCCCACGACACGCCCGCCTCTAAACCCGCCTCCGGCCAGCACCGCGGAGAAGCACGCGCCGCAGTGGCCGCGGCCACCGTTCCAGGGCGGGTCCCACTGGACCCTCGGGGTCCGTCCAAACTCTCCACTCCACCACACGATTGTGCTGTCGAGCAGGCCCCGATCGGACAGATCCGTCAGCAGTGTGGCCATGCCCTGGTCCATCTCCGGTAGCTTCCGCTGCATTGTCTCGAAATGCTGCTTGTGGGTGTCCCAACCCTTGTAGTTGATGGTGACATACGGCACGCCCTCTTCGACCAGCCGACGCGCCATCAGGCACGACTGGCCGAAGGTGCTGTGGCCGTACTGTTCTCGCAGGTCATCGGGTTCATCTGACAGGTCGAACAGCTTCCTGGCGTCCCCGAACATGAGGTCATACGCGTTGTCTTCGCACTCGTCGAGGCGCGCGAACTGAACATTCCCCGCCATGGCCTTCCCCAGCATATCCACCGAGTGGAGCAGTTTGCGCCGGCCGAGCTGGCGCTCATCGGTGATGCCCGGCGCAACGATCCCCTCCACCTCGAAGCACTCCTTGTTGGGGTCGCCGCCGGTGGCAAATGGCTTGTAGCCTTGCCCCAGGAACCCGGCCTCTGAGAAGCGTCCCTGAGGCTGAGTCAGCACGATGTAGGGTGCAACGATCCCGTCATACCCGTGATGGTAGCCCTTGAAGACCGATACGACGGCTCCGGCACAGGGGAAGACCAGTCTTCCGGGCCAGCGGCCCGTCTGGACGATATACGAGGCGGTCTCATGGGCGTTGACGCCGTGGGTCATGCTGCGGATGATGGCGTACTTGTCGGCCTGCTGTGCCAGCAGCGGCAGCGCCGCGTTGATCTGGATGCCCTCAACATTGGTGGCGATGGCCTCGGCTAGCGGGCCGGTGTAGTCGTAGCCCGCATCCGGCTTGGGGTCGAAGGTATCTATCTGCGAGGGGCCTCCCCACATCCAGATCTGTATGACCGACTTCGCCGTCGCTCCCTGGGCTGCGGCCTCGGCCCACGGCGCACGAGTGCCGAACACGAGTCCGGCCGTCCCGAGCAGGCCCAGCTTGATCATCTCACGTCGGGTGATGCCACCAGTACTGTGATTCATATCTATTCATCACCTCCTGTCGGACGACCGCGCGCGGCAGCCTCTGAGGACGACGGCGGTCATGCCGGCTAGTGCCGGTACAGGAACTCTTTGGTATTGATCAACGCCCAGGCCAGGTCCACCGCGACCTCCTGGGGCTTGAGTCCGGAGGTAGTGGCGTACTCCGCCGCTGCCGCCAGCTCTGCCACAGTCGGCTCACGTGACAGCAGCGTCAGATAGAGCCCGGTGACGGCCTCTGCAGGCTTGCCGCGAGAGCGCACGAGCAGCCGGCGCAACTTCGGACTTCGCTGCAGCCGGCGCTGGACCTCCGAGGAGTTAATCAAGTGCAGCCGCTGCTCATCGGTAGGCTCGTTGTTGCGCTCGGAAATCAGTCCGGTATCCCGAGACGGACGCCCAAACATCACGAGGAACGGGCTTGTGATGCTGCCGTCCGCCAACTGTACGGTGCGGTGGTACTCGGGAATCCAGGTGAAGGGCTCGGGGATGAGGCTCTCGTAGGTCTCGCCATCGCCACCGAAGCGGCACAATGCGTCAATCAGCACTTCGGCGTCCAGTCGGCGCACAATACAGTGCGCGAACAGGGCTTCGGCCTCAGGATGATCGCTTTGCGGGATGGATGACTGTTGGTAGGTGCGGGAGTTGAGGATCAGCCGGTAGATGTGCCGCAGATCGTAGCCGCTGTCCACCAGCTCGTCCTCCAGGTACGCGAGCAGCGCGGGGTTGACGGGCGGATTGTCCGGTCGGATGTCGTCCGGCTCGTGGATGATCCCACGCCCCATCAGCCAGTACCAGATGCGGTTCACCACGTTGCGCGCGAACCAGGGGTTGTCTTCGCCTACTAGCCAGTCTGCGAACACGCATCGGGGATCCTCGTCCGGCGAGATCCGTACCGTGGCCCCATCAGGAAAGACGGCGTTGATCGGCTCTGCCGGCGCCGGGTCGAGGTAGACGATCTCCTCCTTCCACTCGGCGGTCCCCTTGTAGGCGACCCGCGAGAAAAACGCC
>JALGTU010000061.1 GCA_029821195.1 Candidatus Zipacnadia bacterium | reverse complement strand
GTCCTCCTCGAGCAGCGCGTAGACCGCGTAAATCGGCCCCCGCCGCTTGCCCCCGAACAGATACAGATTCCCGTCTTTGACGGCTATCCCATACCCCTCGTCGCCGAGGTCCTCGGCAGCCGCCGGAATCCCCGCGGCCGCGAGCATCTCCGTCCGCCCAATGCTGACCACCGTCGCCTTCGGTGACCAGCCTGGCACTTCACTCTTGATGCGGAACTTAGCCCCCGTCATCTCGCCCAGCCACTGCGCCAGGTCCGCGGCGGCCTTCTGTTCCTGCGTTGTCGGCCCCTGGGGCACGAGAATCCAGCAGCGCGCCCGGCCGTTTTCGGCCAGGGTCAACGCGGGCCCTGGGGCTCCCTGGGGCTTCAGCGCGTTTCTCCATTCCGGGTGCGGGGCAACAGCGCCCGCCGGGGCCGTCAACATGAATACGAATACGGAAGCGATCAGTAGCCCAGACTTGTCCATGTTACACGCCTGCCTCTCTATGCTTAACAATCCTACATTTGTGATATCAACGAATCCGCTCAAGCGATGCTTCCGCGAAAACCCACGCATACTTAGTTTCGCCTGCTGCGAGCTTTTTCCTGCATCAGATAAAGACTGATGAACCACGGATGACCTGGCTACTGGCGTTGCGCGGCGGGAGGTATCACCGGAGCTGAACGCGAATACAGACCACTAGTGGGACCAGCAGGCCAATCTGCCTACAAGGAGCCGCCGAAGAATGACCAGGCAAGCTACTCACGAAACTCTCGGGAATACTCCTCGCCACCGGCTGCTGATGGACCCGCAGTGGCGATTTCATCTGGGCGATATCCCTGTCACCTCGCCTTATATCCACCGCGACACCTACTTGTCAGTGAAATCGGGACATGCACGGGGCGCCGCCGGTGCCGACTTTGACGATAGTGAGTGGTCGGTAGAGGACCTCCCTCACGACTGGGTAGTCGAGCAGCCGTTTGACCCGCGGAACAATGTAAGCCATGGCTTTAGGCCAGTGGGCATTGGCTGGTACCGCAAGACGTTTCTTCTCCCCGCATCCGACGAAGGCAAGCGCCTGTCGCTGGAATTCGACGGCGTATTCCGCAACAGTACCGTCTGGCTCAACGGGCATCTACTCGGCACGCATCCCAGCGGTTACATCGGCTTCCACTGCGACATCACCGACGTGGCCAACTACGGCGGCGAAAACGTTGTGGCCGTGCGGGTGGATGCCACCGAGTACGAGGGCTGGTGGTACGAGGGCGCGGGCATCTATCGGCACGTCTGGCTGGTCAAGACGGACCCGCTGCACGTCGCGCGCTGGGGCACCTTCGTCACCGCAACGCCCTCAGAACCTGGCGACCCACAGCGCGCCGATGTGGTCATCCGAACGACCATACAGAACGCCTACGACCACGAAACGTCCTGCCAGCTACGTTCGATAGTGGTAGATGCCGAGGGCACCGAAGTCGCCGCCGCTGAGACTACGGAGTTGATTCCAGGGGGCGAGGATTTTGAATTCACCCAACAAGTAGTAGTGGAAGACCCGCAGCTCTGGTCGGTGGACAGGCCGTATCTGTATCGCGTGCTGACGACGGTGAAGGCCGATGGGCGCATTGTGGATAACTACGAGACAATCTTTGGGATCCGCACGATAGAGTTCGATCCCCAGCAGGGCTTCCTGCTTAACGGAGAGCCGCTCAAGCTCAAGGGCACCTGCAACCACCAGGACCACGCCGGTGTAGGCATCGCGGTGCCCGACCGGGTCAACGAGTACCGTATCGAACGGCTCAAGGAGATGGGCGCTAACGCCTACCGCTGCGCCCACAACCCGCCCACGCCCGAACTGCTGGACGCCTGCGACCGTCTGGGCATGCTGGTGATGGACGAAAACCGCCATCTTGACAGCAGTCCGGGCCGACTGGCGGACCTGGAAAGCATGATCTGCCGCGACCGCAACCACCCCTGCATCATAATGTGGTCGCTGGCCAATGAAGAGCCCATCCAAGGCACGCCCGCAGGCGCACGCATTGCCAAGACGATGAGCCAGCTCATCCGCAAGCTGGACCCGACGCGCCCGATCACCTGCGCGATGCACAACTCATGGGGATGGGGCGGCGAATTCTCCCGAGTCCTGGACATCCAGGGCTGCAATTACTCGCCGGAGAAGTATGATGCCTACCACCGGGAGTATCCCGAGCATCCCATGGTCGGCACCGAGACCTCCAGTGCCACTACTACCCGTGGCATATATGCCAAAGACGAGCAAAAGGGCTACCTGAGCGCCTACGACGTGAATTCGCCCGACTGGGGGCAAACTGCCCAAGCCGCATGGCGGCCGGTCGCCGAAAGGCCGTGGATATGCGGCACCTTTGTCTGGACTGGCTTTGACTACCGGGGAGAGCCGACGCCATACGAATGGCCGTGCATCAACTCACACTTCGGCATTATGGACACCTGCGGCTTCCCCAAAGACAACTACTACTACTACAAGTCGTGGTGGAGCGACGAAGTGGTGCTGCATATCCTGCCCCACTGGAACTGGCCAGGACACGAGGGCGAAGAGATCGAGGTCTGGTGCCATAGCAACTGCGACAGCGTCGAGCTGTTCTTGAACGGTCAGAGCCTGGGCCGCCAGGAGATGCCGCGCAATGGCCACCTCGAGTGGCAGGTGACTTACGAACCGGGGACGCTTTCCGCGACCGGCTACAGAGGTGAGGCAGCACTCGCCGAGGCCGTGGTCGAGACGACCGGCCCCGCTGCCCGCATTGAGCTCGTGCCCAATCGCCCAGCCATCAGCGCCGACGGTGAGGATGTGGCGATTGTGACCGTGGCGATTGTTGACGACGAAGGCCGCCTGGTGCCAACGGCGGATAATGAAGTCAGCTTCAGCGTCAGCGAGAATGCCACAATCCTTGGCCTGGGCAACGGCAATCCCAGTAGCCACGATCCCGACAAGGCCACTCGCCGGCGTGCTTTTAATGGATTGGCACAGGTCATAGTACAAGCCGGCCACGAAGCGGGGGAGATTATCCTATCTGCCCAATCGCCGGGGCTGCTACCTGCGCGACTTGTCATCCCGGCCGAGGCCAGTGCTCGTCGGCCCTATGTCCCTGCCGTGGAGCGGAGCGACGATACGCAGGCGTAGGCCCTATTGGTCGAGGCATCGCCGCTGCCTGGCAGTGCGAATCGTAAAGCTTCGGCACCGCGTTATTCTCCCACTTGGAATGTGTATAAGTCAGCATCTTCCAGGTAGAAGTGTAACTTCAGCCAGCCCTCCGGCACCTCTTCCTTACTCTTCCAGGTGATCTGGTGCGCGACGGAGTCACCGGCGAAGGGCACGCAATTATCCTTCTCAAATCCCGAGATGACCTGCCCATCCCCACTCGCCGCCGCCACTTGCACAGAGCCGCCCCGGTTGCACCGAGCATTGATGAGCAACTTCCCGCCTTCAGCGTAGAACGGTTTGGTCACCAGTATTCCTGGGCGCACGGCATTAGCCGACAGACTGACGAAGCGATCTATTTTCATCCGGGCCAGCCCCAGGCAGTAGCTCACTCTGTCCATATCCCGGGCCTCGGGAACATCCAGCTTCTCTTTAACACCCACAACCCACCAATCGTGGTGATTTTTGGCCCCGCCGTGATATATGTACAATTCATCATCCACCGCCACCGGTCCCCCATAGACATTGACCATAAACTGATCCCAGCTACCCGGTTCACCGGTAGCCAGCCACGGCCGACCCGGCTGGAGCCGCTCGAACGTGCGGCCATCGCGAGAATACACCAGTTGCACGTCCATAGTATTGTCTACGTCATGAAAAACATCCAGAAAGCCAACCCACATCCCGCCAAGATCATACTGGGTCATTGCATAGAAACCATCATCGACGTTATCCAGCTCGTCATCGGGGACTACTATTGGCTGGGGCTCCGACCAATTCAACAAGTCAGCGCTGCGGGCCTGGAATATGCGCCGCTTGTTGTTTCGCCAGGGCTGGCCAGGGTAGTAGGGCCAGGAGAAATGTTTGAACACTGGGTTACTGGGATCGATCCAGCTATTACCCATGAACCGGTGCCGGGTATTGAGAATGTAGTTGCGCTCATCCAAATCCAAGAAAATTGCCGCTGCGTCACCTAGATGCGGGCCATATGAACCAAAGCGAGGCTCCTGGCCCCAGGGTTTCCAATGAATACCATCAGGCGAGGCGGCATACCGATTGTAGTATCCCTGGGCAGTAGTGCGGCGCTCGGGAGTACGGTGATTGAACAGTATCTTGAAGCGCTCCTCATCGTCTTCGGCAAATAGGTCGCGGAAGACATACCCGCAGTGGACACTGCCGAAATCCCCGCGGAATTCCCGGTCACCCAGTACTACGTTCGTGCGTCTGCCCTCTTCCTGGTAGATATCTAACTGCGGTTTCTCCCATTGGATACCGTCGTCGGATCGAGCGAACAGATACCGTGAGGGGTAGTGGATGGGGTCAGTCATAGAGCCCGGCGTCCCGGGCCAACTCTCCGGGTGTATCTGCCAGTCCTCATACCAGCACTTGAATACGTCATCGGCCGGATCACGGATCACCTGCCAGGAACTTGGCGTAAAGTAGGTAACCCGCTCCCAGGGTTGGTCCTTCTGAATCAGCGGCGCCTCTTTTACCTTCTGGGGCGAGTGCATGCGCCGGGTCAGATTCTGAACCGCCTCGACAATCAGATTGTCAAAGAAGAACTGCTTTCGGTGGCCAATGTGCAGCCGGGTGGCCTGTGCCTGTAAACTGTCCATACTCGATTGCACTCCTCCTTTTGCTTTATCGTTGCCCATCAGTACAGCAATAATCATTCTACACCAACGACAAAGTTCCTTTATGCTCCCAAACTAAAGGGGAAATACAGGGGGCAGCAGGCAACTGGTTCACCTTCTTAAGTTCCTATCTGTGCGGACGAGCTACGCGAACTTGAACCGGACTTCCTTATAGGGCACGATGCGCACATTCCCCAGCAAGCCGGAGGGCTTGGGCTTTTGCACCAGCAGATTCTGCAGCGAGTTAGCCACCTTGATGTCCAGCTCGTTCTGGCCCACTCGTACCACGCGGGAGATATCCCAGATGAACGGCTCCCAGGCGCGCACCCCGCAGCTCTTACCGTTGACAATAACCTCGGCCAGATCGCCGGGGTTGTCCATCTCAAGGTGCAGTTGCGTGGCCTGCTGCGCGGCGGTCACCCGGAACTGCTGGTGGTAGGTGCCGATGCCCGAGTAGTAGGGGTAGCCCTGCTTGTCCCAGGGACCGGTCTGAATCTGCCCGGGTTCAGCAATCATCTGCAGTCGCCTCCGTCCGGCCACGGCGAAGCGCCCCACGACGATGGCCGGGTGATAGATAACCCCCGGCTCGAAGTAATGCGTCTCGCTGACCATCTTCACCTCGTTCTTGCCCTTGCGAATCAGCCCGGTCAGGTCGGCCTCGTAGATGTAGTGGTCGAGGTACTCGCCGGGCGCAAAGTCGGTCACGGGCTGGTCATTTATGAAGACCTCGTGGTCGCGCACCCAGGAGTTATGCCAGACTTTGTCGGTTTTCGGGCCGTCGAGCAGTAATCTCGCTGCTTCGGGGATTATGTCAGCCTCAAACGTGGCGCTAAAGACTCGCAGCGGCTTAACTGCGTCGGGATGTCCCTCCAGCATATCATTATCAATTTGGTAACTCCAGTCAACCAGCGGAAGGGCATTGGGCTTGTCGGTCGCAAAGTCCCAGCTCTCGCCCAGTTCGATGGTCGCCGGCATCGAGCGCACTCGGACCCTGACTACCCGCGGCTTGCCCTCGAGCGACCCCACCGTTACGCTATAGCTCCCCGGCTCCGAGACCAGGCCAACCGCCTCTTTGTTGCTGACTTCCAGTATCTGGGCGTCGGCATCAATCAGCGGTGTGCTGGGACACTGGGCCAGCGGCTCGATCATCAGCACCGTAGCGCCCACTGGGGGCAGGCTCACCGGAATATGCAAACGATCTTCGTCTGCGCGGACCACCGGCGCGGGCTTGGTCTCGCCGGTTTCAGCATCCCAGATGTTGACCTCGCCATGCAAAGGCAGGGATACGACGAAATCGTAGCTGCGCTCCTGGCTGGTATTCTGCACCAGCAGGAAATGGGTGTCATCCCGGACGTAATGATAGTGCACGATGTCCGCAATACGCTGGTCCTCGCTATCAGTGATGACCACATCCGCCTCAACGAGCGCATCCAGCGCATTAGCCAACGGTGTGAGCATCTCCTCGTCATCAATCCACAGGGGTGCGCCAACCAATATGCCACCGGGGCCGGCTGAAAGATCGTGCGTGCTTAGTACGGGTTTCTTAGCATCGGTGGTGGTGAGGCTCAAGTCGTAGTCGTCGCCGAATATCTCGGCGAACGACTCAGCAACATAGCCATCTTCGCCCTGCTCGGGTGACTTAAATGGCAACTCGCCCAGGCTAACGATATGCCCGCCGGCCTGGACATAACGCCTCAAAGCATCCACTGTCGCCCGGCTGATCGTTGTAGCTGCGGGCATAACCAGCACCTTAAAGCTCTCGGTGGGTTCGCCATCAGGGCCGTTGATTGTCATCTTGCCGTCAGCGAAGGTAGCCTCCTGGAGCATCTCCTCGCTGACGAAGTCGTAGTCGTAGTTGAGCTTGAGCAGCAGGCGGGTGAGCTGGTCGAAGCTGGTATTCAGCCGGGTCACCTCATCATTGTCGTGCGGGTCCATCTCTGCCCATACTGACTTGACCGGGTAGAAGAGGGCCGCGTCGGCGATATGCTGGCCGTCACGGAACAGCGCCGACAGCCTTCCGACGTAATCAGACAGGACGCGGTAATACGGCCAGAACGGCGATTGGTAGAATTCGCCGGGCGGGCACTCCCACTTGCGGAAGCCCTGGATGGAGTAGTAGAAGGCATGGGGTTCGAGCAGATTTGTACCCAGCGCGATAACGAAATCGCCCATCCACTTAAGAGTGCGCAGGTCAATAGCCCACTGCTGCCCCAACCCGAAGCACTCGTTCATCACCACCGGCTTGCCCATGAGGTGCGCAGTCGAGGAGGCGAATTTGACCGCCGCGATATTGTTCGTGACCGGGTGGCGCTCCGCCGTGGCTGGCTCGGGCCAGGTACGCGAGCCCAGGTAGTCACAGCCGCCCCAGCTCAGCCACTGTGCCGCCTGGAAGTAGTCACCGAAGGCGCGCGTACCCCACAACAGCTCGCCGTCAGCGAGCAGATGGCCAATGGAGTTGAGCTTGCGCGGTGCACAGAAGTCGTGGATCTGCTTCGTATAGTTGGTGGCGAACAGATCCGTGAGCGTCCGCCAGCAATCGCACCTGATCTTCGCGGTCTGCGGGCCCACGTCCCGGAAGATCGCCGGCAGCGCGGTCAACAACGGATAACCTGCGCACTGTTCAAACTCGCCGGGCAGCCTCGGCGTCCAGACCAGCGCGTCCCAACGATGCGGTATCATGCTGGGCTCATCCGTGAAGATCCCGTCCACCGTCGCGCCGAACTCCTCGCTGAACCGCTCAGCATACTGCGCGTGGGTCAACTCAATGAACTTGGCGATTGCGTCAGCGCTCAGCGTGTCCACATAGCTACCGAAAAAGCGGCCGCTGCTCCCGCCATACCACTCCCTGGCAAAGACAAACACGCGATAGTCGCCCTCCGCCCGCCAGTTCAGAGTGCTCCCGGCCACATAATCCGCCAGGCTCAGGCAGCCTTCGGGGAAGTCAACGAGTTCCCCGTCAGCCAACGGGACAGCAATTACCGCGATTAGACCATCACCCGTTTCTATCTCCCGCTCAACCCGCCCCCGCGAGACGTCGAATTCCTCACTCAGATAGCAAGCCGACATCCGGTATTCCGGATTATCCTCGAATACCCGACCATCGGCTGGCCCACTGGGCCAGTTGTTCTCGTCATACAGGTAGGCCTTCATACCCAGCTTCTTACCCTCGTCAATGGCCGCCGCGAGGTTAGCCATCCACTCCTCGCCCAGGTAAGGGGTAATCAGCCCATGCCGGGCGTGCAGGATGAATCCGCCCACGCCGTGCTCGTTCATCTCCCGCACCTGCCAGCGGGTTTCCGCCTCATTCAGGTCGTGATTGAGGAACCAGAACGGGGCAAAGCGGAAGCGGTTGTCGGGACTGACAAATTCTCGTTTGATGTTGTCCAGAGCCATTGGTGGCCCTCCTCTTGATTGACCAATCTCTTGCGCACATGACCTTACTTCAGCGCGACATAGAACACCCGGTCCGAGTAGACAGTGGGCGGCTTGAAGGTATAACCGTTGTAGACAGTGACCTCGCCAAACCCCGCCTCGGCCAGCATCTGCTTAACCTCCGACTCACTGTACGCGCGTTCGTAGTGGACCTCCTCGAACTCTCTGGGACCTCCCGGCCCTTCCCAGCGGAACGACATATCAATCCGGCACAACTTCCGGTCAGGATACCAGTGCGCTTTCCAGGCATACTTGAGCGGATTCCCGCTGCGCAGATTGTCCTGCGTAAATAGGTCGCCGCGCAGCGCCAACTCGGTGTTGAGGTCGAAGATGAACGCGCCCTGCTCAGCCAGGCCGGTATAGACGCCCTCAAAACAGGCCTGGAGACCTGCAGGGGCCAGAATGTAGTTGAGGCTGTCATAGAGTGAAACGACCAGGTCGAGCTCGCCGGGCGCCAGCGCCAGCTTTTGAGCATCCATCACTGCGCCAGGCAGGGGCGGGTCCTGGGCGGCGCAGCAGCGCACCATCGGCTCAGCCAGGTCCAGCCCCACTGCCTGGTAGCCCCGTCCGGCCAACTCCGAACCAACCCGGCCCGTACCACAGGCCAGGTCCAGCACCCGGCGCGGCCGGCGGTCGTGCCGGCGCAGGAGCGACTCCACGTAGTCCACCCACATCCGGTACGGCACCGTGCTCATCAGCCGGTCGTAGTACTTGGCCACACTGCCGAACTCATCGTCACCAGGCCTACTGAGCTTCTGGGGTAGTTCCGGCTTGCGCGTCTTTAGACCGGGCCATATCCGGCTTAGCTTCATCGTGCTGTCTCGCCAATGGCCTGGAGCAGACCGCGTAGCGCCGCCAGGCTGTCGCGGCTGCCCGCCACCCGAGGGGTGAAATGCGTCTCCAGCATCAGCAGCCCGGCGTAGCAGTCCTCCCCGAGCGCCTTGACCTGCCCCGCCCAGCCCACTTCTCCCTCACCAGGCGGCACACCTTTGGGCTCGCCATCGGTCAGGACATAATCCTTGACATGGCAGTGAACCATCCGGTCGCGGACGTGCTCATAGCCGGCATCCCACGGCGTACCATCAGCGACCAGTTGATTGCCCGGGTCCCAGTTTATCCCCACGTTGGGGTGATCAATCTCTGCAACCAATTTGGCCATCGTCTGGCCAGTCGGTCCAAAGCAGATGGCCTCGTTCTCCAGCGCCACTCGTCTCCCCCGCCCGGCAGCCGCCTCGCCCAGGGCGCGGAAGTCATCAATCATCGCCGGCGGCCAATCCTGGTGCCCTTCGCCCTCGCCGCGGATATATGCAAAGGCGATAACCAATCCCGCACCCAGACCCTCTGCCAGATCCAGCGAACGCTTCTGGAGGTCGCCGCGGTGCTCGGCAAGGCGCGGGTCATCGGCACACACCTTAAACAGCCCCGGCGATATCGAGTAGAAATCCAGGCCGTTGTCCGCGGCGATTCCGCGCAGCTCGGCGATATCGGCATCGGTCATATCCTCCGGCGGCCGGGACCGATACCACCGGCGCAATTCCAGGTGTCGCAGGCCCCACTGCTGGGCCAGTTCGCAGGCAGTTACTGGATCACGGGAGATCTCATCAGTGACAATCCCAATCTCCATAGTACGCTTCGATTTCCTTTCACCGCAGGGCGCTAACATCCCCAGATGGCTACGTCCCGTCAAGGTACTTCATCACCACGAAGGTTCTGGGCAGGTCCGCGCGCACCTTCTCGCCAAACTGGCCGGCTGCCCAGTTCACCCGCACTGCGACCATATAGCGATTCTTGCGCTGCACATCCGCCCGCGTGATGCGCGCTCTCATCGGCACCGTGTGGCTCTCCCCAGGGCCCAGTTCAACTACCTGCCGCTCCCCCTTGCCCACCGGCGCAATGTGCTCGGTGCTTTCCAGCTTGATGATGAGGTCGCGCACCGTTGCACCAGTCACATTCTCGATGCTGACCTGCACCGTGAAGGTCGCGCCGATGCTCACACTGTTGGGCGCGGATAGCTCGACCTTGATCGGATAGACCTCCCACGACTGGCGGATCTGGCTGAAGGCAGCGGCACCGGCCAGCGCCCACTCGGTTCCCGGATATGGCCCCCGCCGCCGCCCCATCGCGGCCCGGTAGATGTCATGCCAGAACCCCCCCATCGTCCGCTCGCCCTCCACCATCTCCGTGTGTCCCCGCATCATGCGCTGGTAGAGCACCTCCGGCGCCGCCGGCCGCCGTGTTCGATTTCTTGGAGTCACACCATGGAGGGGATCGTCAACTTCGTCTCCGGGTGCCAGGTTGACCTGACCGGGCTTGGTGTATTCGTTCCAGAACCTGATGACATGCCCAAAATGCTCAAAGGTCGGCGATTCATACAGCATTGGCGCAATGAGGGCCACACCGGCATCATTGAACATGAACGCATCCTGCCCGTGTTGCTCACCGTGCATCCAACTCAACTGGAACAGCCACACCGGCTTCTTTATGCCGCTCTGGGCGATAATCTGCTCGACGTTACTGGCGTTTATATGTGCCCGCCACCAGTTCCACTGCTCGTAGAAATCCCGGCCCGTCGCGGCGTTCCACTCACCCTCCACCTTCTGCGCCACATATCTCCACCGCTGACTGCGGCTGCGATTCGTCCAATCGTCGGGCAGCTTCACCGGCATTTCCGACGTGAAGCGGTCAACCATCTCGTAACCACCGCGGTCGCTGCGGATGTAATCCAGCCCCACGAAGTCCACATCGCGGCTGCGCGCCATCTTGCGGAAGAAGTCAGCCAGATGGTCAATTCGGCTCTGGTCAAACAGAGAGATGTACGGAACATCGGAGATCTGACCGGTACTGCGGGAAATATCCTGGCCCCACTCGTACGAGGGCAGCCCGCGGTTACTGCTGCGGATTTCCGGGTACGTCACGTACGCCGCTGCCCATGTCCCAAACTTCAGACCCCGGTTGTGGGCGGCCGCGGCGAGACGAGGGACAGGAGCCTGATTCTTCCCGACGAACGGCTCATCATTCGTGCAGCCTCGCCGCGTCACCCCACCCCGGAACCACAGTGCATCGGCACCCACGAACTCGCACCAGTCCAGGATCGCGTGCCAGTCGCCGGTGGAGCCATCGGGGCGGGGAATCGCTATATCTGTGGGAAAATCTGGCTCCCAGGTGGCAGCGCACAGCCCCGGGGCCATATCGCGGCGCGCCCGCCGGGCAATTTCGAACGGGACCTGAGCGATGCAATGCGCGGTCCCCTTATCGTACTTGGACTGCTGCTGGTCAGCCGCAACCTCTAGCTGCCACGGCCAGATAGCGGGATCAGGTATTTCCATCTTCGCCTCGGCGATGTACAAGCCCGGCTCGGCCAGCCACGGAATCGGCCAGTGGCATACGTACAACTTGCTTCGGGCATCCCACGAGGGACTCAGCCGCCGCACTCCGCCGACGGTGATGACCACCTGACCGTTCTGGCGCACCACTATTCGCGGGGGCTCGTCCAGCTTGACCGGCTCGCCCTGGGGATTGACCACCCGGATTTCGAGGCGCACCAGGTTGTGTCGGTAGTAGATCTGGGCATCGGCCTGCAGGTCCAGGGGGAACATCTCGACGATCTCGGGACCCGCCGGCACCTCACGTCGCTCCTGCCACCAGTTGCCCACCGGCCGCCACAGTACAATGATGGCAATCAACGCGGAGAATACCACCAACAGGCAACTGCAGCAGCTCGCCTGTTGCTCGCTTTGCCGACGACGACGCCGAGCGGCAGGTGACTCCCGGTCCAGTAGATAGAGCGGCTGCTGATCCATGGCCCCCCGAACTACCTCACATCTCCAGTATGGCGGCGGTTTGTGCCAGCGCCTCGGAGACAGCCTGGACTACCTGGTCAACCTCCTCGGCAGTGATGACCGCGGGCGGCTCGAATCTAAGCGTCTTCGGGTCATTGAGCGCGAAAGCGGTCAGTATCTGCTGCTGCACCAACCCGCTTATGGTCAGTCCCCCCAGATCACTGTCGCTGAACTCCATACCCACCAGCAGCCCCTTGCCGCGCACCTCAGTGACCATATTGAGATGGCCCGCGGCAGCCCTTCGCAGACCCTCCAGGAGCTGCTGTCCCCGCGCCAGAGCCTTGTCGGCCAAGTGCTCCGTCTCGAGAACGTCCAGTGCGGCGAGCGCCGCGGCGCAGGCCAGAGGATTGCCGCCGAAAGTCGAGCTGTGGATGATAGGATTGTCCTGGAACATCGTCCACAGCTCGGGCCGGGCGACAATCCCGCCGATCGGCATCACCCCGCCGCCGAGCGCCTTGCCCAAGACAATGATATCCGGTGTTACGTCTTCCCAGTCGCACGCGAACATTCGCCCGGTGCGCCCCAGACCGGTTTGGATTTCGTCGAGGATTAGCAAGACGCCGTGGTCGTCGCAGATTTCCCGCAGCCGGCGCAGGTAGCCGTCCGGCGGGATGATGATCCCGGCCTCGCACTGAATCGGCTCCAGGATAATCGCCGCAGTCTCGTCGTCAATAGCTGCGGCTACCGCCTCGGCGTCACCGAAGGGAACATGAGTAAAACCGCCCAGCAGCGGCGCGAAAGGCTGCTTGTAAACGTCCCGCCCGGAGGCGCTCAGTGCGCCGAACGTCTTGCCGTGGAAAGCACCTTGGGCAGCCACGAACTTGGGCCGGCCGGTGTAGGCCCGCGCCACCTTGAGCGCTGCTTCGACCGCCTCGGCGCCCGAGTTGCACATAAAGCAGTATTGCAGGTCACCCGGAGTGACCTCAGCCAGGCGCTCAGCCAGTTCTCCGTAGACCGGGTTGAGCAGCGTGTGGCTGCTCAGCGCCATCCGGGCCGCTTGCGCCTGGACCGCCTCGACGATGCGGGGGTGACGATGTCCCATGGTAAAGACACCTGGCCCACCCAAACAGTCCAGGTAGCGGACACCCTCCGAGTCCGTAACATAACACCCTTCGGCGGCGACCTCGACGGCTGCCAGTCCCATAAACTTGGTTAGCGCCGCCAGGCCCGGGTTGACATATTTCTCGTAGCGGGAAAACGTAAGCTCGGCCAGATCTTTGTCTTCCGGCACTGTTACATTGGTACTCATTGCTGGTTGCTCCCCTTCGCGGCCGGGCGATGACCGGATAGCCCAGTCCAGAATCAGCCACCCCGGTAATGCAATTGCGGACCGTCCCTGTCGAAAAAAACGCCGCCCCCGGGTTCGCAAACCTTTCGGGAGCGGCCTCAATACAACTCTTACCGGGTTCGCAAGGCCACGATCAATTACCACGTATGCACCAGGTAATCCGACTCAGGTGGCAGTGGTCGGGGCGGCCGGATTTGAACCGGCGACCTTTTGACCCCCAGTCAAACGCGCTAACCAAACTGCGCCACGCCCCGACCAGTTCGCTACACGCCAACAATTCTCTGCCAGGTACTCCCTGCTTATGCCTGGCCTCCGCCCCACGGCGGCGCCGGCGTTACAGGCGGTGAGACATCTTCACCCGACGCTGGGGGAGGTGGTGCTGAGGCAACTTCCTCTTTGAGTCGCTGCCCGGCCTTGAAACCAGGCACCCACTTCCCGGCGATGTCAACCTCTTCGCCTGTCTGCGGGTTGCGACCTTTGCGCGGCTCACGCCACCGGGCTTTGAATGCGCCGAACCCGGTAATCTGGACCTGGACCTCGTCCCCGTGCCTGAGCGCCTCGGTAATGGCCCCCAGAAGCGCTTCGAGAGCATCCTTGGCTGCCACCCTTGTCAGGTCCGCCTTCTGGGCAATAATGTCCACTAGTCCTGCCTTGTTGACTGTGCGACCGGCCATTGATATCCCTCCCTCCAGGTTTACACGCCATGCCTATACCTATGAGTTCGCCCAGACGATGCCAATTCCTCCCGGGCAAACCCAATCAGTCTGTTTGACCCCCAGCCACCTGCCACGCCTCGGTTTCCGCCCTCTGCGGACGGCTCATCAACTGCGCTACTGCCTCCGCCGGACTGACTGCTTCGAATAGAATCCGGTGAACGGCATTGGTCACCGGTGTCTCTATTCCCAGCCGCGTGGCCAGCTCTCGCGTGGCAACCGTTGTGTAGATGCCTTCGGCTACCGCCGGCGTGCTGTCCTGGATAGCGCTGAGACTCTCGCCGCGGGCCAGCCGATGGCCCACCTGCCAGTTGCGGCTCAGCGGGCTGCTGCAAGTCGTGAGCAAATCCCCGACTCCGGCAATCCCCCAAAAGGTAGCGGGCTGGGCGCCGAGCGCCACTCCCAGGCGGCCGATCTCGGCCAGCCCTCGCGTGATCAGTGCCGCCTTGGCATTATCGCCAAAGCCCAGACCGTCGCTTATTCCCGCACCGATGGCAATAATGTTTTTCAAGGCTCCGCATAACTCCACGCCTATTATATCATAATTTCGGTAGACACGGAAGCGCCCGGAACTGAATAGGGCCTGCACGCGCCGGGCTGCATCCGGATCCGACGAGGCCGCTACGCTGACCGCCGGCATCCCCTGAGCAATCTCACCGGATAGATTGGGTCCGGACAGAGCGACGATTGGGTGTGACTCCGGAGCGCTGAGCTCTTCGGCGAGGATTTCGCTCATCCGCATCCCCGTGCCGCGCTCCAGACCCTTGACCACGCTCACAATCAGGCTGCCGTCGGCGATGTACTCGGCGGTTCTAATCGCCACGTCGCGAAATCCGTGCGAGGGAACGGCGACTACCATTGTGTCTACACCGGTCAAAGCTGCCTCGAGATCAGCGGTTGCCGTGACCAGGTCAGGCAGCGCCACCCCCGGCAGGTACTTCGGATTCTCCCGAGTATCGTGGATCCGCTCGGCCAGGTCGGGGTCACGGGCCCACAGCATAACCGGCTTGCCCTGCCCCGCCAGCAGCCAGGACAGTGTCGTCCCCCACGCCCCCGCCCCAATTATGGTCGTCTTATCAGCCACGCCGCTATTGCTCCTCGGCAGTTTCGTCGGCAGTTTGCCTGGCTTTTTGGCCGATTTTCGTCTCCGTGCCCGCCAGCAAGCGCCCCACATTGGGCCTATGACGTTCAACAAGCAACATTGCCAGCACAACGCCGAGCGCCAAATAATAACCATAATTGCCGTAGAGCACAAAGAATAGAGGCGTGCTGGCTGCTGCCAGGATTGAACCCAGGGAGATATAGCGGGTAACAACTACCACAACGAGCCAGACCGCGAAAGCACACAACCCAACCCGCCAGTCCAACGCTAATAGTGCGCCTAGGCTGGTGGCAACGCCCCGCCGGCCAGCGCCACCAGGCGAAGCCCCAGTTCGGGCTGCATCATGTGCAGGCCCTGGCTAAGAGCAAATTCTGACCACGTCACCGGCGCAAAGCCCTTGAACACGTCGGCCAGCCACACCGTCAGGCCCGCCTTCACCCCCAGTATCCGCAGCACGTTGCTGGCCCCAACGTTGCCGCTGCCATACTGGCGGATATCCACTCCCCGCGTCCGGCCCACCAACACTCCCACCGGGATGCCTCCGAACAGGTAGCCCACAATAATCAAGCCGATTATCACGACGACCACGGGAATTTCCCCTCATCCCCTTCGCTGTCGGGCGCGGCCACGCACCAGGAGCCTTATCGGTGTTCCCTGAAAGCCGAAGGCCTCGCGCAACTGGTTGACCAGGTAGCGCTTGTAGGAAAAGTGCATGCGCTTCGGGTCGCTGACTGACAGCACGAAGGTCGGCGGCCGCGTCGCCACCTGCTCGATGGCGTAGACCTTGAGCCGCCGGCCACCTCGATATGCGGGCTGGTGGGCCATCAGCGCCTCGCGCAGCATCTGGTCTACCAGCACCGGATTCACTTCCCGCGCATACTGCTCAGCAGCCCACTTGGAACTGGGCAATACCTCCATCAAGCCTTCACCAGTGACCGCCGAGGTGAAGAGTAGCTCCGCATAGTAGGCGAAACTGAGTTTGTCACGCAGCATACGCGTAAAGTCCCGGCGCAGGGTCGCTTCGATGTCTGCTTCCTCGTCGGCATCCAGATTGCCCTCGCCATGTCCATAATCCTGCACCAGGTCCCACTTGTTAGCGACCAGGACCAAACCACGCCCGGCCTCTATGACCTCCCCGACGATGTGCGCATCCTGCTGCGTTACGCCCTCCAGCGCATCGAACACTACGATGCCCACATCGGCGCGTTGCAACGCCCGCAGCGCCCGCAGACTGCTGTAGTACTCCAGGCCCCGGCTGCGTTTGCCCCGGCGCCGTAGCCCGGCGGTATCCACCAGCCGATACGGCTCGCCCATGACTTCCACGGCTATGTCCACCGCGTCGCGCGTCGTGCCCGGCTCATCGCTGACTATTACCCGCTCCTCGCCGAGCAGCGCATTGATGATCGCCGACTTACCCACATTTGGCCGCCCCACCAGCGCCACTGCCGTCTCGCCCTCGACGACCTGCGGCTCGGCCTCCTCTTCAGGGAGATGAGCCAGGATCTCGTCAATCAACTCGCCCAGACCCATTCCCTGCAGCGCCGACAGCCGCAGGGGCATCCCCAAGCCCAACTCGGCGAACTCCGTCGCATCAGCATTCGGACTTTCCAGCTTGTTGGCAATCAGGATGACCGGCTTACCGGTGCGGCGCACTACCTCCGCCACGTCCCAGTCCAACGACACCAACCCCTCCTGCCCATCCACCATCAGCAGAATCAGGTCAGCCTCCTGGAGGGCCAGCGCCGCCTGCTCCTTCACCTTGGTGATGAACCGGTCACTCTCCGCACCTGCCAGTCCGCCGGTGTCTACCAGCACGATCTGCCGCCCATCCAGCTCCACCTCCGCGTAGAGCCGGTCCCGGGTCACGCCGTGCACATCTTCGACCACGGCCAGCCTCCGGCCGACCAGCCGGTTGAACAGCACCGACTTGCCGACGTTGGTCCGCCCGACAATTGCCACGATTGGCGTGGGCACCAGCTAATCATCCCCCGTAAGCTGCCGGGGGTGACTCGCCAGCCATTCTTCCACCGCCGCCTGGTCGCCCGATTCGGTGAGCCTTAGCACCAGTTCGCGAATCACCCCAGGCTGACGGGCTGCCGTGTACGCCTGGCTGAGCGCCCTGAGCACCATCGGCAGCGGTAACTCCCCTTGATTGACCATCTTGACTAGCCCATCGCCCGCCCCTGGAGGCCCGGGAGAATAAGTCAGTACCTGGCAGACCTCCCACAGGGCCTCCTCGTACTTCCCGGCATCTCTCAGCAGCGTGGCGCGCAGCATCGCCGCCTGCGGATGCCGGGGCTGGGCCACCAGCGCCTGCCCCAGTTCATTGATCGCCTGCTCCGTCGCGCCCGCGTCCGCCAGAATCGTCGCCTTGAGTGTGCGCAGCCCCGGATCGTCGTAGGCGCTCGCCGGCAACTGGTCCACTTGCGTCAGGGCCTGGGCCGGCTTGCCCTGCAGCCACAGCGTATAGGCAAAGGCCGCTCGCAGCGCCGGGCTGTTCGGCTCGGCCAGGACCGCTGCCGCCAGGCTGGCCTCAGCCTCGACCAGACGACCTGCCAGCTTTCGCAGGTCCACCTTGGCAATCTGGTATTCGGTGCCACGTGGCCGGCTGCTCAGCAACCGGGCTATGGCCTCCTGCTGCTCAGGCGTGAGTTGCTGGGGGCTGGCCTGCAATTCGACAATCAGGGCCAACGCATCACTGTCCCGAACCACCCGGCCCAGGTAAGTGTTAGCCGTGGCCAGGGCAACTTTGGGGTGGTCCTGCAACTGCAGAACGGCGGCCTCGGCCAGCACGTGGCCATACTTCGGCGACCACGCAGCCCGCTCGTAATACCTGCCGGCTGCCGCCGCCTGATTGGTGCTACTTAGCAGTCGCGCGACCTCCAGCGCCAGCTCTGCCGAGCCCGGAAAAGCATCCGACAGTGCCGCCAACTCCGCGGCCGCCTGCTCTGGACCGCCCCCCTGCTCACCAATGCGAGCGAGGGTGCTGACGATTAGGTGCACGGCCGGCTCCACGTTCTTCTCTGACCGCAGGACATCCGCGAGCACACCCATCAGGAAGTCGCTTGTCTCTCCCAGCAAGCCGGCAGCCTCCGCACATTGCAGCAATACTTCGTAGGCCGCCCGCAGGCTCGGACGCGCCAGGATAGCGCTGCGCAGATACCCAATCGCCTCCGCGCAGTTGCCCTGCTGGCGCTTAACTCGCCCCATCAAGTAATTGGCCTGAGCGTGCTTGGGATCCTGGGCCAGAATCTCGGTCAGCACCGCGGCTGCCTGCTCCAGCTTATCTGTTTCGAGATAGAATTCGCCCAGCAGCGCCTTGGCTTCTCGACTCTC
>JALGTU010000204.1 GCA_029821195.1 Candidatus Zipacnadia bacterium | reverse complement strand
GGTGTCGAGCCGGAGGTCTGGGAGTTCCAGATCGGCGGCTACCAGGTCTGTCAGAAGTGGCTCAAGGACCGGACGATCAAGAAGCTGGGCCGCGCGCTAAGCTATGATGATATTACGCATTACCAGGGGATCGTCCTCGCCCTGCGCGAGACGCGCCAGCTAATGGCGGAGATTGACGAGGTCATTCCCGAGTGGCCGATTGAGTAGCTTGTCCGCCGTAGCTTGAGCGAAGGTGGATGCTGGCCCTGCGCGAGACGCGGTTAGTGCGCATCCTCTGGTTGCGCAACAGCAAAGCCAGCGCGCCGGGAAGTAGCAGCGAAGGGTCGGCAATCAGTGCGGGACCGAGTCGTACTGGGGCTGAGGCTGCTGTGGAAGCAGCCCAGGTACGCCTTGGCTGTGCACTCCCCCGTGTCGCGGGAATAGAGTGAATGCGTACAGACTACTGGTGGTGATAGATCCACAACTCGATGAAGAGGGTGGCGTCCCCCATATCAATAACGCCATTGGGCTCGCAGACGATGGCGGGCACCTGGCCGGTATAGGGAGCGATATCACAACTGGCGTCAAACGCGGGCTCAGCCTGGTGGGCCCCTATCCAGGCGGCGATGAAGATAGCAGCGTCATCAATGTCCAGATCCCCGTCGCCGTCAAAGTCGCCAACTATTGCCCCCGCAAAATCAATGCCCGCCGCATCCCCGTGGGTCTCGTTGACTGTCACATCACTGCTGGCTGGGTCGAAGGCATACTCCGCCAGGCTCGGCGTTACCGTGTAGATGGCCGCGGCCAGCGCATCTATCGTGTAGGTACCATCCGGGCCGGTCGTGGCGCTGCCAGCGACACCTGCGCTGGATATCGGCTTCACAATCTGGCCAGACGCCGTGCTATCGTCGAAGGGGGGAGGAGGAGGGACACTTTGCCATTTGGCGGTTACTTCCACGCCCGGAAACGGCTCGCCCGCGTTGGTCACGGTTCCCGAAATCGAGTAGGCCCTATTGACTACTACATGACACGTGCCGGTGATAGCCACAGGAATGACATGGAGCTGGCTATCCTTCAGGTTCACGTCGTCGAAGCTGACGTCACCACTGCCCACGGTGCCCGCGACCGTAAATGCTATCGTGCATATGTCAAAAGGCGCAGTTGCCGCTGCGGAAACCAAGCCGCTGATGTCTATCCGGCCGGGCTGGTCAGACGTGGCGAAGAACAAGGCACCCATGTCAGCGCCCGAGGCTACGGCCGCAATGGTAGCACCGGTGACCGTATCGTCAAAGTCCAAGACGCCGGGCACATCAACACTAAACGTAGCTATTCCGCCGGCCAGCGCCGCGTTGTCTATCCCCACCGATATCTCAAATGTAGCCGCATCGGTGGTCAGCTTGGTCACGCTGTCGGGGTCGAAAGAGACAGTGGCCTGGGCATAAGCCGCGATTACCGCTCCCGTCAGCAATAAGACCAGCACCAGTGTTGCGCTCAGCGCTCTCATAGTCCGTTTTCCCCTTTACAAGGCTTGCGTTTTCTGAGCCTCTAACTGTACCGCAGCCCTCGCACTGCCCTGCTCAATGGATGGCCTCGCCTCCCCGTCCTGCAATTATTGTGCCGCCATAAGCCACGAATGTGGCCTCCTACTGGTGGTGATAGATACACAACTGGATGAAGAGGGTAGCGTCCTGGATGTCAATGACGCCATCGGGCTGACAGACGATGTCGGGCACGTGCTCTCACTGGACGGTGCGGATATGGGCGTTCTGGGCACTAAGGATGAGCTGATTGCCAACGGCTGCGCGGGTAAGAGAGGCTCGCCTGCGTTCGTCCCGTGGGGCGATTCACGCGTACTCAAGGTTATGCCGCCTGCCTCCGCCGCCGGCGAAGTCTATACCCCCGACGGGGTGAATCTGAGGAGGTATGATGTACGGAGTTCGGAGCCGAAGACAGATTTCAAGGGTTACGACCTGGCGGTCTGGGTCCACAGCGATCACTGGGCAGCGGAGCTACGCGTGCCGTGGGCGGAGCTGCAGATCTCGGCAAAATCCGGCCAGGTCTTGCGGGTGAACATCGTGCGCAACGTGGTCGGCGGCGAGCAGGAAACCTCGTCGTGGTATCCGGAGCTGACCGGCGGCAGCCACGCCGGTTGCTGTCCCCCCGTCACGAGGCGGGGCCTGTAACAAGTGCCAGGCGCCGCTCCCGCAGGGGGCAAAGTTCTGCCCGAACTGTGGTGCGGTGGTGCCCCAGGCGGCGTTCTGCGCCGGCTGTGGCGCGCAGTTGCCGCCTGGTGCCAGGTTCTGCCCCGAGTGTGGGCACGGCGCAACGCCGGGAGCGGCCACTGCGCCTGAGCCTGGCGGAGAGAGCGGAGAATAGTCCCTGACTGGAGCAAAGTATAGCGAACGGGCTGCGTCTGGACGGCGTGGCCCGTTCTTGTGGGTAGTGCGCCGCCAAGATCCGGGGAAGGTGGACTGGACAGAGCGGGCGAATCAGTGGTGGAATTGCATACAACACGCCCAACGGAGGACGGACACATGAGCTTCAAACCTGACGTAGTCGGACGCGGCTATCTCCAAACGGCGTTGCGCGTGGAGAGGCGGCCCGGCCGGCTTCCGCATCTGCCAACCCGCGAGGAAATGCTGGAGTTGCTCGAATGGATGGACGAAGCTGGTGTGCAGGCCTGGTGGTATTCGGTCTGTGCCAAGGGCTGCTATCCGATCTTTCCCAGCAAGTATTTGCCCCACCACCCCGACGCGCAAGAGGGCCTATACGAGTGGTTCACAGAAGAATGTCACCGGCGTGACATCGTGATCGCCTCATGGGCGTACCTGAACACCTCTCCGTACTTGACCCAGGAACATCCCGACTGGTGCCAGCAGTTCCTGGAGCCAATACACCCCGTCCAACTATCCGATGAAGCGCGCGAGTACCAGGCGGAAAGGCACCTCAGGCTTTACGGCATGCAGAATCCGGTGCCTTGTCTGAACTCACCGTATGGCCAGTTGCTCAAGGATTTCTGCGTCGAGGTGGTAAACGACCTGGGCTTTGATGGCATCTGGTTTGATGGCTACGGCATCGGTGCACCCACTACCTGGCCGGCACC
>JALGTU010000203.1:3045-6169 GCA_029821195.1 Candidatus Zipacnadia bacterium | reverse complement strand
GACCTGGGTACCTGGCCGTGGCCGCGCAGCTATCACGCCCGCACCATCGAGAACCTGGCGCGGGCGGGCGCGAAACTGATTGGCGTGGACCTGGTCCTGAGCACCGTCAGCAGCACCGACGCCACCGGGCAAGTAGCACAGGACCAACCGTTCGACTGGGAACCCGAGCCCAGCGCCAATGACCTGGCTCTAGCCGAGGCCATAGCCCAGGCGGGCAATGTTGTGCTGGCGCTGTCGGTGGCGAGGAGCCACACCCGGCACGGTGAGATGGGGGCTGAGGTTAGCCAGGCGGAATTCCCCTACTGGCGCTTCGAGGAAGCTGCCCACGGGCTGGGTGTGGTGAATATGCCCAAGGATGGACGGTCCGGTACGCCGCTGCTGGCTGCAGCGCACCTACCAGGATGAGCAGTGGTTCACTATGCCGCTGCTGCTGGCCGCCGAGTTCCAGGGCGTGGACCCGCTGGCGAAGGCACAGCAAGTCGCCCGCGCTGGCCGCGCCAACAGCCCGTTTCTGCACGGTGACAGTTTCGCGATTGCCTACCGGGGACGTCCCGGATTTGGCATTAAGCTCCTGCCCTACTGGCAGGTGTTGCGCGGCGAATTCGACCCGGCCCAGGTAGCGGGCAAGATAGTCCTGATTGGGGCGACGGACCCCGCCTTGCAGGATCTGTACGACACTCCCCTGAGCCTGGGATTTCAGCCCAGCGAATCCAATGAAGCCGGTCGGCAGATGCCCGGCGTGGAGGTATTGGCCAGCGCTGTAGACACCATCCTGGAGGAGCGCTATATCAGGCCGACGCGGCCGTTGGTGCCTATACTTGTGACCTTTGCGCTGGCTGTGGCCGTGGCCTTCTTCGAGATCAAGCTGCGGCCGCTGTGGTCGCTTGCCTTCGTCTGGCTGCCGGCAATGGTCATTCCTCTGCTGATTGCCCTGGCGTTGTTTGGCTACAACCACCTGTGGCTGCTGTTGATGCTCGTATTCCTGGGCGTGACGCTGAGCTACGCCGGCACCACCGTCTACATGGAGCTGACCACCGAGCGTCAACGCCGGCGGCTGCATCGCTCCTGGTCGCAGCGGGTCTCGCCGGAGATTCTGCGCGTCATTCTCGACAACCCCCACCTCACCCAGGTTCCCGGCCAACGACTGGTTGCCACGGTCATGTTCACCGACTTCCAGGGTTTCACCACCTTTTGCCACGAAGCGGCCCCCGAGCAGGTGGTCACAACACTCAACAACTATCTCACCCGCATTACTCAGGTAATCCGCCGGCACCAGGGCACGGTACACAAGTTTATCGGCGACGGCGTGATGGCGACCTTTGGCGCGCCGGTGCCCCGGCCCGATCACGCGCACTGTGCGGTGGCGGCTGCCTACGATATTCAGGAGGAGATGCAGGCCCTGGCGGCTAACTTGCAGCCCGGAGAGTGGCCACCCATCGTACGGGTGGGCATCCATACCGGTGAGTTGGTGACCGGAGATATTGGCTCGGAAGAACTGTTGGAGTACACAGTGATCGGCGACACGGTGAGCACTGCCTCGCGCCTGGAGGCACTCAACAAGGAGTTTGACACCCGCATTATGGTCAGCAAGGCCACGTACCAGGCGGCAGGTGAGGACCCTGACTTGGCGCCTTTGGGCACGGTGGAGATCCGTGGTCGCGCTGAGCCGTTGGAACTCTTTGCTACGAAAGGACTGACGGAAAATGGCTAAGTCCGTGCGCGCAGCAGCCCCAGGGATTGCCGTCCTACTGGTAGTGGTTGGTCTCACTGTGCCCGGCTCCCCGCTGCGCGCTGCTCCCGAGGCGAAGGTCACCGCCGTTGTGCTCAATGTGACCCACTGCACGGGTGCGGAGGGTGACTTTGCCAAGAGCAAGGTGGGCACCTTGCTGCCCGTCAACAGCCGGGTCCGCACCGGCCCCCGCTCCAAGTGTGAGATAAAGTTCCCCAACGGCACGGTGGTGCGTATGGCGGCGCGCAGCGATCTGGTGATCACCTCCGTTACTGAGCGCAAGGTCAAGTTGCTGAGTGGCGAGGTGCTGGCCAACGTGGTCAAGGGTTCCGGCGCGCAGATTGAGGGGGCGGTGGCGACGGCGGCGGTTCGCGGGACCCTGATGCTGTTTCGGGGGGCGACGCCACCAGGTGAGTACCCGCCCCGTGACTTCGAACAACTGTCTGTCTGGGACGGTATTGCTGACTTCAGCTCTGCGGTAGGCAGCAGTAGGGTTGGTCACCAGCAGATGGCCAGGATCGGTCCCACCGGGGAGCTGACGTTGCCGATGATAGGGTGGCCGATGGCCTTCCCCACCGGCGCACCTACCCCGTGGTGGTCCGCGGTACAACCGGGCACCAACGTCCAAGCGACGCCCGGAACCAAGGTGGGTACAGAATTCAAGCAGAAGACAGTTTCCACCGGACAACAGCAAGCCACCACTGTAGTCCTGGCCCCGCCTTCCACCGGAGGGCTGGAGGTAGTTGTCCAGGGCGGCCCCTCGGCCCGCGCTATACCGCCCACCCGCAGCAACCCGGTGGGCCTGATGCTGCTGGCAGCAGCGCCGGCGGCTTTCGGCGGCTCCTTCGCCGACCAGCCCGCTTCGGCTTTTGGGCGCAAGTTTTACGGCCCGCGCAGCCAGGTTGATCTGTTTGGCCTGCTCTACACCGGCGGCTCCTACACCGGCATCCGGACCCGCGCCAGCGGAATCTGGGGCGACAATCTCTACATAGAGGTCGGTGGCCAGGCGACGACGGAGTTCGAGGGCGATTGGCACACCAAGCTGAGCGAGGCCTTCGGCGTATGGCGGCACAGCCAGTTCGACATTATCGCCGGCCGACAGCACTATCTGGAGTCACCGGTGAACAACAGCACCCTCGGCTCACTGTTTAGCTATACCACCTTCGATGGCGCCCGCCTGCATCACGACAGTGGCACCTTCACCGCCGACTTGGCCTGGGTGGACAGTTACGACCGTGAGATCGTGGATCGCGGCGAGGGCCGTGGCACCCTGGCGCGGGTCGGGGGCCCGCTGCTTGGCGCTCAGGTAGGAGTCAACTGCTTCCACGAGAACGGTGAGGGCACCGGCGTCAGCGCAGATTTGGCGTATCCCCTTATACCCGGCTACCTCGACGT
>JALGTU010000203.1:0-3021 GCA_029821195.1 Candidatus Zipacnadia bacterium | reverse complement strand
CTTACTTTCCCGGTATGTATCAGACGCTGGGGCTGGACCTGTTCATCGAACGCGCCCAGCGCAGCGGTCACGGCGCGATGTGGTCGGCCACGGCCTACCAGGGGATGCGCAACGGCTGGACCGGGCTGTGCGCCGCCCGGCGCATCCAGGGAGGTAACTGGGAAGGCGCGGCCGGCGTATTCAAACGGTTTGGCAGCTTGGACTGACGACAGGCATCTGCCGGCGGCAAGCGCATCCTACCGCACAATCGTCAGCGTGTACTTGTAGGAGTCCGCGGTGTAATGGCAGGAGCCCGCGGAATGTTCCAGGTACAACTCCAGCGTGTGAGTCTCCCGGTCCTCTAAGAGCGAGAAGTTCGAGAAGTCGGCGCTGATGCTGCTCTGGCCGGGCTGTCGGTCATCAACGGCTGTGACCGTGTCGCGCTTGAGCGACGCGCTCGTCTCATCCACTTCGGCGATCACCAGAGGATACCGCGGAGAGTTGCCAACAGGCGGCTTGGCAGAGATGTTGCCGAGCCAGTAGAGTTTCCCCGTCACGCTGTGGCGAATCATGCGGTGGTAGGACGCCGGCGAATAGAAGCTCGTGCCGTCGTCATACGTCCACACCGCAGGCGGGGCGAGCGTGTGGCCGCCGTCTGTGGAGATGCTGTAGAACTTGCGGCCCGGGAGCTTCGCCACCGTACCGTCCCAACCGTGCGTCGAGCCGCGCCAGACGACGAGGAGCCGGCCGTCCTCCAGCTCCGCGACCTCAGGCTCAGACAGCCCGCGCGCCGACCACTCCGGGGAGATCTCCACCCGAGCACCGGGCGTCCAGTCGTAGTCCTGCGCCTCGGCGTCCCACTTAGCGGCGAACAGGATTGATCCCATTCGCCACGGTCGCTCATTGTTCTTCGGATCGCCCGGTGCGTTCGCATGCGCGAGGCAGTGGACGAGCGTCCCGTCCGAGCGTATCAGGATGTTGTTGCCGAAGTATCCCTCATTGTGGTTGAGGAAGGTCGGCTTGAGCGGCTCGTCGGGGTCAAAGGGATCGCCGTCCTCGTAGCAAAGCTGCTTCGGGTCGCTCCACGTTCGCCCGTGGTCGCCGGACAGCCGATAGTAGGTAAAGTTGTGGTACGCACCGCCGGCGTGGTACTCGCCGCCGACGTTGATCTGCCGCATCCATACCTGCACGAGCATGCTCGACGTCGGATCGTAGGTGGTGATGCCTTCACACTCCCCCCTAACGGTCACGCCGCCGTAGTCCACTGTAGTCGAGAGCTGAATGGGCACGAACTCCGACCACGTGCGGCCGTTGTCGGTGGACCACCGGGCCTTGATCTTCTCCGAAACATCGGGTTGCCTCTGTATGGAGTGCATCTCGCGGCGCTCGAGATTTGGCCCGACGTACCGGACACTCACGCAGGCCGACTCACCAGGAGCGGGGTGCTTCTTGTAGAGCTCCTTCCTGACCGAGACGATAGGCTCGTTGACCTTCCAGGGGAGTGGATCAGACTGCTCATCAGCGGGCGGCGCCGGGGCGGCGCACGCCCAGACAACAATGGCAATGGCGATCGCTAGCCACATCAGAAAGGGCAGCATCTGGACTCTCCTCTCGTGACTACTCACCTTGGCGCTTGAGGTTCGCACACATTATACCCCCCCGCCGAGGATGTCAAGGAGGGGGGTATAATACACTATCAGAAGGTGATTAGTTGCCGCTTGTCGAACAGGGACATACAGCAGCCTGCAGCAGGAAAACTGACTAACCCGGTTGACAGGTATACGGTGTCGCTGGTCACAACGAGGTGTGACCTGCCGTCAGTGGCTATGAATTGAGACATGACGCACCAGAACAGCAAAGGATGATCAGCCGATGCCAACTCAAGCAAGCGATGAACGTCCCAATGTAGTACTCATTATTGGTGACGAGCACAATGCCAAGGTGCTGGGCTGCGCCGGGCATCCCGATGTGCAGACACCGAACATTGACCGCCTGGCCGCTGAAGGCGTCATGTTCGAGCGGGCGATCACTGTCTGCCCCATCTGCACGCCAACGCGGACCAGCATCTACTGCGGCCAGTACCTGCTCAACCACGGCTACTGTGGCCTGGCCGGCGAGCACGAGCCGGACATGAGTTGGCTGCCCCACATCTTCACCCACCTGCGCCGGGCGGGCTATGTCACTGCCGTCACCGGTGTGCTGCATCTCCCCCGCGGCTGGGTTGAAGACGAACTGGACTACCGCCGGAGCGATTACCGCAAGTACCTCGAAGAGATTGGCGGCTACTACAACGAGGTTCAGCAGAGGTATTCCGACAGCAATCTACCGCTGAACAAGACCGGCCCGGGCAGCTTCAGTCACGACGGCGGGCCGTCGCCGATGTCCTACCCCGACACAAACGAAGGCTACACCGCGCGCGAGTCCATCGCGCTGCTCGACGAGTTCGGCGACCGACCTTTCTTTCTGCAGGTCGGCTTCCAGCGCCCCCATTCGCCGTACACTCCCGCTCCGCGCTTCTGGGAGATGTATGACGAATACGAGATCACGCTGCCGCCCAACGCCGACTACGATATGTACCGCACATGCGGCAGAAGCGTGCGGGCCTGGAGAGCCTCACCGAGGAATGGGTCTACGAGCCGAAGACATACGAGGCGGGGCGCCGTCGCAATCTGCGCGCTTATCTGGGCTGCGTCAGCCAGGTTGACTACTCGGTCGGCCTGGTGCGAGAGGCCCTAGAGCAGCGGGGCCTGATGGACAATACGATTATCATTTACAGTTCCGACCACGGCAACTTTGCCGGCGAGCACGGGATTACTGAGAAGGCGCCCGGCATCGGCACCGACGCGATAACTCGCATCCCCATGATCTGGCGCTGGCCAGAGCGATTTGCCAGCGGCGCGCGCTGCGGGCGGCTGGTGCAGTGGGTGGACTTTGTCCCGACGATGGTTGAACTACTGGGCCTCGACCCGATGCCTACCTGCGACGGTCACAGTATGCCGGCGCTGCTCGAGGGCGGCGGCGGGCCGCTGCGGGATGTGGCCG
>JALGTU010000060.1 GCA_029821195.1 Candidatus Zipacnadia bacterium | reverse complement strand
CATAGCTCGGCATCGTCAGGCTCCAGCACGCGCTCCAGGACGGCCTGGCGGCGGTCGGGCGGGCAGACGCTGGTCAGCACCGCCAGCGCGTTGATCTGCTGGCTGGTGTGCTCTGACAGCTTCCCATCCACGAGCGCGTCGGCGTATGCCCCGCGCTTGGGATCGTAGAAAGTCGCTTCAATAGTTTGGGCCAGCGCCTCGGCTTCCTGCGCAATCTCTTGGGCGCGCTGCTCAGCGCGCATTTCTGCGAGTATGAGCCGGTAACTCTGGAGAGCCTTCAGGTAGAAGAGGTTCAGCCCGGCGGTAATGCCGCGCCGGTCGAGGCCCGGATGGGGGAAGTTATGCCAGCCCAGTCCGGGGTGGTCAATAAACAGCGTGGCAGTGCCCTCCTGGTGGTTCTTGTCGGCGTCAATCTCGATGAGACCAGTAGGGCCGATTCTCCTGCGGAAATACTCCAGCAGCCGCTCGATGCTCTCCTGCATCCGCGCCGCCACCGTCAGGTCGCCGGTATGCCAGTAGTACTCCTGCAGGCCCCAGACCATTATCAGCGGATAGTCATAGAGCCACCGGCCGGGCGCGCTGAACGGTGAGGAGTGGATATGCCCGTCTTCGTAGTCGTTCTGACCGCCGGCCAGGATCAGGTTCTTGAGGAAGCTGGCGTCGCCGTTCAGGTAGATCGTCCACACTCCGGTCCAGACGCCGTCGCCGTAGTAGGCTGCCTGCTCCCGACTGGGGCAGTCCACCTGCACGTCCTGGCTGCTGATGGTCATGGTCTGGCAGCCGATGTCCCAGATGCGGTTGAGCAGCTCATCGCTGCACGAAAAGGGCACGAACGGAGTCAGGTCAGCCTCGCGTCGCCAGACGCCGATCCGGTGGATCGTCACTGGCCCGGTGCAGCGACGCAGGACGAAGTGGAGGTAGCGGAAGCCGTTGTAGGAGAAGCTCCGCCACTGCTGGCGGCCCTCGCGGGCGGTATAGGTGCAGGCATAGCGCGAGCGCTTGCGGTAGCACCACGGCCGCCCTTCCCGCAGCAGCTCGGTGCCGCACACTTCGATGCGGCAGCCCGCCGGCGCCTCGATATCGAACTCGTACTGGCCGGCGATCTCCTCTCCCAGGTCCAGCGTAAACGCCAGCCCCCGGCCGGGACTCATATCAATCGTATGTGCCCCGGGACCCAGTAGACCTTCTGCCAGTTGAGCCTGCGCTGCTGCGCTGAGCTTCTGGAGCGGCTCTTCATCGAGGAACGCAGTCGGCCCTGGCTCGTCGTTGGGGCCAGGGCTTTTTGACCCGACCTGCCAGGCACCCACCAGCCCCACAATATCCTCAGGAAACTCGCGCAGCGGCGGCGTAAGCCTCGGGAGCAGCACGTGCTCGCCGACCTCCACGATTGCCGCTGATTCCCAGCCGCTTTCATCAAATTCCAGGTCCGTCCAGCCCACCGGCTCCTGGCGGGCGTCGTAATGCTCGGTCCAGCCTACCGCCCACTTGCGGCGGGGCACATCCTGCTGCCAGGCCCGGGACAGTTTGACCCTGAACTGCTCGTCAGTGCCGATGCTGAGCGACTCGCCGGAGGGCTGATCCCAGCTCAGCTCGGCCAGCGTGGCAGGGACATGCTCGGTGCGCATATGGTTGCTCACGCCCCAGTAGTGCCCCAGGATGCAGATGACGTTTTCGCCCAGTTGCAGCAGTTCAGTCACGTCGTAGCTATCCACGAGGCGGTACGAGGGCAGAAATGCTGCCGGTCCCTGGCCGACGTACTGCCCGTTAATCCAGACCTGGTAGTGGGAGTCGGCGGCAATCCGCAGCGTTGCCTGGTAGACGACATCCGAGACGCTAAACCGCCTGCGCATATAGCAATAAGCGTTCGCGTATTCCTCCGAGGCCCAGATCCATTCGCCATTCAAGTGCATGAGTGATTTGCTCCTTTCACGCAATCCTCTGTGAACAACGCTCCGACGCAATTGTCACGGCCGTTGCTCAACTTCCCAAGTTTTTGCCGGAGAGGTGTGGAGAACCGGCTTTTTTTGCCTAAAAAGCGGGTTCTCCACAGAGTCCGTTCAGTACTTTTCCAGCTTAGAACTCCGGCATCCACTGGCGGTTAGCCTCAAAAAGTTCGTCGAACATCGCCCGAATCTCTCCAGGCGTGAGCACTGCCGCAGTGAGCGGGTCGAGCAGTACCGCATGGTAGGCCTTTTCGCGGTCCCCCTCCAGCGCTGCCGGCACCGCAAGCGTGTGCACGTTGATATTGGTGATGTCAAGAGCGGCGCACTGGGGCGGCAAGTCGCCGACGGTGCAGGGATGGATCCCCAGGCTGTCCACGAAGCACGGCACCTCGACACAGCAGCCTTCGGGCAGGTTAGTGATCAACCCGTGGTTCATCACGTTGCCGTTCAAGCGGAAAAGCTCGTTCGTCTCGAGTGAGTTGATGATGTTGGAGGCGTACTCGGCGCTGCGCTTGCCGAACGGAATCGGCTCTTCCCCCTGAATATACTTGAACACCTTTTCTGCGTGTGGTTTCCAGTGGGCACGGTAGTGTTCCAGGATGTCGCCATGTTTTCCGGCAAAGCCCTCCCCGTCCATCTCGGCCATTGCTGCTTCGCTGGTGCGGTAGTAGGGAACGTACTCCGAGAAGTGTCCGCTGCTTTCGGTCATAAAGTAGCCGATATGGCGGGCGAAGTCGAAGCGATACTTGTCGCCCTCTGGCGGGCCCTTCTTCGCCAGTGTCTCCCAGAACTGCGGGTAGAGGTCCTCGCCCGCCGTACTCTCAAAGCGCAGGAACCACGCCAGGTGATTGATACCTGCTGCCCAATAGCGCACCTCCGCTGGCTCCCTCCCGATGAACCGGGCCATCTCGCCGGCGGTGCCCTGCACCCCGTGGCACAGACCGATGAACTTGGTACTGGTCGCTACGTTACACGCCCAGGTGACCATCGGCATGGGGTTGGTGTAGTTGAGCATCCAGGCGTCGGGGCACATCTCTTCCATATCGCGGCAGATATCCACCAGGATGGGAATAGTGCGCAGCGCGCGGAAGATGCCGCCGACGCACAGCGTATCGCCCACAGGTTGGGTAATGCCGTATTTGAAGGGAATATTGATCTCGTTCTCAAACGGCTCGATCCCGTTGGCCAGGATCATACAGATAGCATAGTCGGCACCGTCGAGCGCTTCCCGCCGATCCGTGGTAGTGCTTATGCTGGCCGGCAGGCTCTCCTGCTCGATTAGCCTCTCTGTGACCTGCCGGGTGACATCCAGCCGTTCCTCATCAATATCCATCAGCGCAAAGTGGCTGTCGCGCAGCGCTTCGAAGCTAAGGATGTCGCTTATGAGCTTCTGGGCGAAGCCGATGGACCCCGCTCCAATCATCGCAATTCTGGGCATATCAGTCCTCCTGTTATTAGTGTGGTAGTAAGCCCTTCCCTTGGTAGTCCCGGACAATTTCCGTCACACCCGCACCGACCCGCTGTGTCGCCACCATCCCCCCGGCAGCGCGCACTGCCTCCTGTATCGGCTCATCGCCATTAGCTACGGTGGCCACATGGAAACCCAGCTTGCCATCGAGCATGCTCAGGTCATTGAGGCTGTCGCCGATCGCCAGGACCTCGTCCGGCGCGATGCCTTTGCCGGTCGCGACCCGCAGCAGTGATTTGCCCTTGCCCGCGGTAGCCAGGACGAGGTGCGCCAGCTTGTGGTTGCGATGCGCATGAGCCAGCGGCATATCGGCAGTCCACGCCGCCAGCATCTCCCGCGCCCAGTCGGCCTCCTCCATCGTACGAAAGCCGGCCTCCAGCCCGTAGTCGCCCCACAGGATCCAGTGAGCAATGTCGAGGCCGGCTCGCCCCATTTCGCGATGCCAATCTGCCTGGCGGAGCATAATCCAGCGGAGCAGCTCAACCAATTCGTCAGCGCGCTGCTCGTTCCATTCCTCGTCCGGGATAAGCTGGTCGCCCGCCACAGAGTAGACGAACGTCTCACGGGGCACAATGAACGTGGGAAACGGCTCACCCCACGCCACGCCCGCCTCGCCCAGCATCAGCCGCATTGTCCACGAATAGCGCCCGCTGACGATCCCCACCTCCACGCCGCTCTCAATCAGCCTGTTCAAGAGCTTGATGGTATCCGCCGGCACATACGGCGCTTCGTTGCGCCACTCGAGTAGCGTCAGGTCAAAGTCCATTGCCACCATGCGAATCGGCTTGCTCACTTGGTACCTTTCTCGTGTCAATAGCGTTTGTGCGTGGTTACGTGGTAGTTGTTAGCCTGCATTATTCACCGGGATAAATCTGTAGCGCAGGCGCGAAGGGTGCGGCTTGTGGTCAGCTCGGTTTCCCACAAGCCCTCCATGAATAATCCGGGTTAGTACACCAGCGGCTCACTCGCTGCTTCAATGAATTCCACGTAGTTGCGCACGAACTGCGGTGGCGGCTGGTCCAGAAAGGGCGTGGCGGTGTTCGTCATCATATACCCGCTGCGCCCGCCGACTATCTCCCGGATCGCTTCCACTTTCGCGCGCATCTCCCCGGGCTTGGCCGTATGCAGATCCTGGTCCTGAATATAGCCGGTCAGACAAATTCGCCCGTCTACGTATTCAAGGGCCTCTTCCAAAGTAATGTCGCCCTCGGGAGGCGGTTCCATCGGCTCGAGCATGTCACTGCCAATCTCCAGGAAATCGTCCATCACCTCCCTGACTCTGCCGTGGCAGTGGATCGCGACCAGGTGGCCCGCGTCGTGAATCATCCCCACCAATTCTTTATGATAGGGTGTGACCAGCTCGCGAAATACCGAGGGGGGCAGCATGGGCGGAGTAGCCACTTCCGGTCCAGCAACGTAGAAGAGAAAGTCATACCCCTGGGACTGTGCCAGCATCTGTTCCAGCTCAATCTTGATCCGTTCAAACTCCCGATCCACTAGAGTCTTGATTAGCGGCAGGTCTTGCATACACGCGATAGTGAACTCCCCGTAGTCGAATTTGCTCGCCAGCGTATACATTGGGTCGCGATAGCTAGGATACACCATGCCGTCGTCGCCCAGCACCTCGTAGAACTCCTTCACCGGCGACATATCCACCTCATCAGCAACCAGCGGGACAGAGCGATACTTCTCAATATCCTCGGCGGTCTTCAGCAGGTGCTCTGTCACGTAGCCGGGCTGACCCGGCGGCTGGCGGTAGACTGTCTTCAGCTCGCCTTTCGGCGTCGCCCAGCGCGTGACTCGCTCGCTGCCCGACTCGTCCGTAGTTTCCTCGACAGTGATGAGTTCCTCGAGAGCGCTGCGGCGCGCGGGTCCCTTCTTGCACAGCATCCCCACGTTGGGAGCTGCCGTGACCGCTTCGAGCATCGGCGCGTACTCCGGGACTTGCTCATAGGCAATCCACCCGCCGTAGGGATGGAAGTTGTACGTGGTCACCGCCAGCGCGGGCAGCGGCTCGCGCCGAATTGCCGCCAGCATTAGTTCCTTCGGAGTCATGCGCTTGTCTCCCCTTGGCTGTCTGCGTGTTCTCGCTCCTATTCCTTGCCCGCAGGCTAATCGCCTTCTTCGCCAGGGCGCATGATGAAGGGAAAGAGCCGGGAGTCGCGAAAACTACACCAACATTAACTCCAGGGAGATTATCACGATGGCTGATCTGAACGTAGGCATGGTCGGGGCGGGTTTTGCCGCCCAGTTTCACACTGAGAGTTTACGACAGGTGCATGGGCTGGACGTAGAAGTCACCGGCGTAACCTCGCGGCGGCCGGAAAGCGCTGCTGCCTTCGCCGAGCGAATGCGGATTCCGCGCGTGTATGGTACCTTCGAGGAAATGCTGGCTGACGAGTCGCTGGACATCATTGACCTGTGCATCCCAACTCATCTACATCTCCTGATGACTCAGCAGGCCGCCGGCGCCGGCAAGCACGTCATCGTCGAAAAGCCACTGACCGGCTACTGCGACCCCGACACCGACGAGCTGATTGGTGACACGGTGCCCCGCCAGGATATGCTCGATGCAGTAATGGCCGACTTGATCGAGACTGAGGCGGTGCTCAGGGCGAGCGGTGTCATCTTCATGTACGCCGAAAACTGGGTCTACGCGCCGGCGTTGGCGAAGGCGCGCCGGCTTATCGAGCACAGCAACGGGATGGTCTGTCGCATGCGCGCCGAGGAGAGCCATTCAGGCTCCCACGCCAGCTATGCGAAGTACTGGCGGCTGGCTGGTGGCGGCTCGCTGCTGCGCACCGGCTCGCATCCTGTCGGCGGGGTCCTGCATCTCAAGCAGGCGGAGGGCCTGGCCCGCAATGGTCAGCCGATCCGCCCGCTCTCGGTGATGGCGGAGGTCGCCCGCGTCACGCAAAGCGAAAGATACCGGCGCGCGCCCAGCGATCTCACCGGAGACCTGGCTGACTGCGAGGACTTCGGCAGCATTATCATCACCTTCGAGGATGGTTCTGTCGCCGAGATCTGCTCATCAGACCTGGTACTCGGCGGCGTCTACAACTACGTCGAGGTCTTTCTGTCCACCGGCCGCATCCGCTGCGATATGAATCCCAACAACATGGTCCAAGCCTACGGGCCGACCGATGACAGCTTCGGCGATGAATACCTGGCCGAGAAGATCTCCACGCGCCAGGGCTGGAACTTCGCGTCTGCTGACGAGCACTGGGTGAGCGGCTATCACGCCGAAGCCCAGGATTTTGCCGAAGCGGTTTACCAGGGCCGCCAACCGCTCTCCAGCTGGCAACTCGCCCGTGACGTCACTGCTGTGATCTTCGCCGCCTACGTATCGGCCGAGCAGGGCCGCCGGGTAAAGGTGCCCTAGCTGACGTATTCCACGATGAAGAGGATGTTCTCTGGAGGCGTCTCGTACGGGATCGCGCCGGTGCCCAGCAGCAGGTTGGGGCGCTCCTTGGCCAGTTGCAGTACGTCATCAATCTCCGCGACGATCTCGTCTTTGCTGCCGTAGGTGTAGACCTGCGGGTCCAGGTTCGCTCGCACCTTCACATTCGGGTAGCTGTCCATCTTCTCGACGAAGACGTGCCGGTCGGTCTCGGCGGGACAGATCAGGAAGTTGGTGCCCGTCTCCATCATCGCATCAATGATCGGCGCGGTATCGCCTCCGATGATGCACGGCACCGCGTGCCCGGCGACCTCGGCTACTTCTTGAATCGCTCGCTTCAGCGCGGGCAGTTCAATTTCGCGGAACTGGGTGGGGGAGAGCAGGGGTGGTGCCGCGGCCGACTCGAAGAAGGCAACATCCAGCCCGGCGTCCAGCACCGCCCGACTGAACAGCACCTGCCCGGGCACCAGCTTTTGGAGAAACTCGCTCGTCTTATCTGGCTCCAGGGCGATGTCAAGCATCAGCGCGTTCAGTCCCAGGAGGCTGGTGGCAATGGAGAACGGGCCACTGACCGGAAGGCGGATATCCCCGTCGGGAAAGTCGGCCTTGAGCCGCTGGGCGGCCCGAATCATCATCGGGATCCTGCCCGCAGAGTTGGGGTCAAATGGCTGAATCTGGAGCGCTTCGTCGAGCGAAGCAAACAGCGGCGTGATGATCGCGGGAATGCCGGTGCCCGCCGGTTTGGTGAGCACACCGCCGTACGCCTCGGCTTCCAGGTTATAGATGTCAATGCCCACCACCGCCGGAAAATGCCGATAAAGTTTATACGCTTCACGGTGGGCCTGGTAGACCAAGCCCTCGTCGCGCGAGACCTCCCAGGGCGTCTTGCCCAGGAAGCGAGCGGCATGTTCGTAGACTGATAAGGACAGTGGTATCTTCACGATTCGTACCTTCCGTAAGTCCGTGCCACTTCTATGAGCTTGTAGATGTTCTCGTCGGGTGTATCAACCGGGCACTGATCGCCGGTGGAGAGCACGAATCCGCCGCCTTCCGCGGCGTCATCAATAGCCTTTTTGGCGGCGCGTTCCACCTCTTCGACGCTTCCCCGCTGCATTATTGTGATGGTATTCAGGTTGCCCATCAAGGCTAGTTTATCCCCGTAGAGCCGCTTTATTTCACCCAGGTAGCAGTCGCCCATCGGCGGCTCCTCTAGCGGGTTGATTATGTTCAGGTCCGTCTCTTCCGCACAGATCTTCACCAGCTCTTTCTCCAGGCCACACGAGTGCAGGCATGTGGGAATCCCCGCCTCCTTGCACATCCGCGTCACCTTCTGCAAGTTCGGCAGGCCCAGTTCGCGGAATATACTGGGCGACTGCAGCGTTAGCGTGCCCGACGCGCCCAGCATCATAAAGTCCGGCTGGGCCTCAATCGCCCACTCGCAGTACCTGATCGTGTAATCTGACTGCCGCTGGGCCCATTCGAGCACCAGATCGTGGTGATCGTAGTATTCCAGCATCGCCTGCTGATAGCGGCCCTTCATATCAATGCCCTGGAGGGTAGGATAGCCCACCCCGATGCCAGCTACGCCCAGACCTCCCAGTTTCTGCTTCATCCGCTCGAATTCGGCAGTACCGCTGGGCGGCTCGGGCCACAGATAGTCGAAGTGCTTCGCCATCTCCGCCATCCCGTCGAAGTAGCCCTTGGTAACCGTGGGCGGGTCGCTGCGGTAGTAGACTATCTCCTGAGATACGGTTCCTGCCGGCGTGGTCATATAGTTGTGCTGCACGGTGCGCTCGTCGGTTTGCGAGACGATCTCGTGACGAAACTCGCGTTGGTCACCTCGGGTCTTTTCCACGCGGCCACCTTTCATCTCTGCGCCGAGATGGCCGTAAGTGAACCAGGCGTCGAACCCGAAATACTTCACCGCCTCGATGTATGCCTCCCACAGCGGTGGGTCCTTGTGCAGGTAGATATCCCGGTAATCTTTGCCCGTCAGCCGGCACGGGATATAGTTCGAGGTATCCGGCGCTACCGGCACCATATCGGGCTGCTCGTTCCAGAATGCTGCCAGCATTCGCTCTTTCGAATCCAAACCTATTCACCTATCATCGTATGAGAGTACCTCAAGATGCGACTTACTTGTTCGCCGCCGCTCCCAGGTCCTCCTTCCGTGGTAATATGCAAAGGCTCACAAAAAGCACGGAGGTTCTTCCCGACAGGAAGCGAACTAACTACCCTAAGTGAGTTGCCTAATAGGTTAAGAGGTGCGGCATGAACCGCAGAGACTTTCTCAGAACAGTCGGTAGCGCAGCACTGGCCGGCAGCCTCATTGGACAAAAGACTAGCTGGGCGAACGGCACCCAGGAACGCACGCCGGCGCAGCCCTTCCGCAAGGGCGTCTGGGCGCAGATGCGTGAGTTTCTCATCAGCCCGGAGCAGATCGCGCAGCGCATGGATCGGTTGGCCGAAGGCGGCGTTTCTCTGATCGTCCCCGGCGCGGACAAGCCCGGTATGCTCATGCCCGATGGGCGCCGCGGTGTCCACTGGGCCAGCAACCTGACCACAGTCAGCCCGGACTACCCCGACTGGGACCCGCTGAAGGTCGTTATCGAAAAGTGCCGAGAGCGCGACATTGACGTGCACGTCTGGCTGCGCTGCTTCAAGTCCCCCGGTATCAAGGGGCCCTGGCGCGAGCAGCATCCTGAAACCGAGGCCCAGTTCCCCACGCTCTGGGGGCCGAACAAGTACCAGGGCGGCTGGGCCTGCGCCATGCAGCCGCGTGTGCAGAAGCGCCTCTTTGATCTCTTCCGTGAGATCCACGAGCGCTACCATCCCGCCGGTCTGCACCTCGACTTCATTCGTACCGGCGACCAGTGTATGTGCGATTACTGCACTGCCCAGATGGCCAGGGTCGGCATTGACATCCATGAAGTCACCGGGAGGTACGCAGACGATCGGTGGCGTTGGCTCATGACGGCAACTCACGGCATGCTGCGCAAGTACGGTGTGCGGACAGTCGTCGGCAAGGGCGAGCTAGACCCGGTTCTGGTTGACGAAGAGCTGGATCAGTGGCTGCAGTGGCGCAACGACCGAATGAGCGCATTCGTTGCCCAGATGCACGCTTATACCCAGAAACACGGTATGGAGCTCTCGGCGGCGGTGAAATACTTCTGGCCTCGCCAGGTCCCCACTGGCGCTCAGGACTGGGTCCGCTGGGGCCGGGAGAATCTGGTGGATTATATGATGGTGATGAACTATACTCCCGACGTCGAGCTTGTGGCACGGGTGACCAGCGAGACTATTACGCTGCTCCAGGATAGCAAAGTCCAGCATTGGCCCGGCCTGGGCCGCAGCGTCAACTGGGCACCCAGCCCCGAAGCGCTCGCCGAGCAGATCCACATCGTCCGCAGCTTGGGCACACCGGGGGTCATCATATTCCAGGAGCCCAGTATGACCGACGCCGACTTCCCGATGCTCAAGCGCATTTGAAGATTGCAACGAATCTTCGGAGTATGAGCTCGGCCGGTCAATCTAGCTAATAGGGAGGCAGTACGATGACTGACTTTCGCAAGGGCACCTGGGCGCACATGCGTGACTTCGTGGAGAGCGCTGAGCAAGTCCGCCGGCGCGTCGCGAGACTCGCTGATGGGGGCATTTCGCTGCTCGTCGTCAACGTTGATCGGCCCACGAGCGGCCGTGGCGTAGACTTCTTCAGTGATGTCACCGCCGTCAGCTCCGACTATCCCGAATGGGACCCGCTGAAGGTGATAATTGAATCTGCTCACGAGCAGGGCATCGAGGTACACCCCTGGCTGTGCGTCTTCAAGACCGGCGCCCGAGCCCACCTGTTCGAGCAGCATCCCGAGGCCGAGGCCATCTTCTCGTCGGTTTGGCCTGATGCGGTATCCAACCAGGGGGCCTGGACCTGTGCGATGCAGCCGCTGGTTCAGGACTACACCTTCGACTTGTACCGCGCGATAGCCGAGCGCTACGAGCCTGATGGGCTTCATATGGACTACATTCGCACCGGTACGCAGTGTTCGTGTGACTACTGCGCCGCCGAGATGGCCAAGCGCGGCATTGACATCCGTGCCCTTCAGCGCAAGTACGATGATGATCGTGACTTATGGCTAGATACCGCCACCCACGGGCTGCTGCGCAAGCACAATGCCCGGAAGGTCGTGAGCGAACCGGGCGAGGTGGACCCGGTCCTCGTAGACGAAGAGCTTCACCGCTGGATTGACTGGCGGGTGGACCGGCTTACCCAGTTTGTCAGTCGGGTCACCGAATACGCCCGCGCCCACGGTATGGAAAGCTCCGCCGCAGTCAAGCACTTCTGGCCGCAGCAGACCCCGACCGGTGCCCAGGATTGGGTGCGGTGGGTGAGCGAGGACCTGGTGGATTATCTCTTCCCGATGAACTATATGAACGACGCCGAGGTGCTGGCTAGCGTTGTTGCCGAGCACATGGCGTTGATGGCGGGAACTGAGCCGCAGTATTGGCCCGGCCTGGGCAAGAGCAGCAGTATCTCCGACCTGACGCCCGACCAGCTTGCCGAGCAGGTCGCAATCGCCCAGCAGGCCGGTGCATCCGGTGTTGTCATATTCCACGAAGCCGCGTTGAGCGATGAGGACCTGGCCCTGCTCAAAGACGTCTAAATCTAGCAAGGAGAAACGTTATGGACCGCAGAGACTTCCTGAAAACAGTTGGTAGTGCCGCAATGGCAGCGGGAGCCTTGGTGGCTCAACACCCCGCATCCGCCGTCGCAGCACATACCGGCCCCGGCGAGAAGGAATTCCGCCTGGGCATATCGGCCTACATGTCGCGCTTTATGCACAACCCCGAGCACATTCAAGCGCGCATTGCCAAACTCGCGAACGCAGGCATTTCCCTGATCCTAGTTGGTGTCGACCGTCCCTGGTATGGCCATGGCCTCCAATGCTTCACGGATGTTGCTCCAGTCAATCCCACCTACCCTGACTGGGATCCGTTCAAAGTGTTCGTCGAGGCGGCGCACGAAAACGGCATGGCAGTCTATCCCATGCTATCCTGCTTCAAACCCGATGTCGCGGTCCGCGCCGATCTGTTCGAAAAGCATCCCGGTTCCGAGGCGATCTTCTCGCCGGTCTGGGAAGACGGCGTGAAGAACCAGGGCAAGTACTCTTGTGCAATGCAGCCCCGCGTCCAGAAATATGTCTTCGACATGTATCGCTCAATCGCCGAGCGCTATGGGCCCGAGGGACTGGAACTCGACTTTGTCCGCACCGGCAGTCAGTGCACCTGCGATTACTGCACTGCGCAAATGGCTAAAATCGGTATTGACATCCGTGCCATCCAAGCGAAGTATGATGCTGACCGCCAACTGTGGCTGCAGAGGAGCACGAAGTGGATCCTGCAGAATCACAAGGTCGCGCAACCCATTCCTACTCCCTGGGATTCAGGAACCACACCGGAAGAACTAGAATCAATAGACCTGGATGAAGAGCTCGGCCGGTGGCTGGACTGGCGAGTGGATCAGCTTGCGCACTTCGTCAGCCAAGTCACCCAATACGCTCACAAGCACAATATGGTAAACTCCGCAGCAGTGAAGCACTTCTGGCCTGTCCAGACGCCAACTGGTGCCCAGGATTGGGTCCGCTGGGCAAAAGATGACCTGTTGGACGATCTCGGCATGATGATCTTTGACTCCGATGCCTCGTATGTGATGCGGACCATCCGCGAAGCTACCGAACTGCTCACCGGGACTCGCCCGGAGTTTTGGCCGTGCCTGGCCACACACCCTGAATCGTGGAACCCGGAGCCGTCAATGCTTGCCAACCAGGTCAAGATTGTCAAGCGCATGGGCCTGCCCGGAGTGGTCATACACTCGGAAAAATTCCTGACGGATGAGCACTTAGCCTTGCTCAAAGGAATTTGAGTGCCACAATTACCAATCGAAGGAGGAGTATCATGAACCGCCGAGACTTTCTTAGGACCGCTGGTGGAGCGGCACTCACGGGCAGCCTGCTTGCCGGAATGAACCTACCGGCAACCGCCAGCGCAACCAAGCCGAAGACGTCACCCCAGCCCTTCCGCAAGGGGGCATGGGCACCTCGGGCTCTTATTCACCGTGCTCCCGACAGCCTGCGCCAGCGCATGGCTGAACTCGCCGAAGCCGGCATCTCTCTGCTTGCTCCTTGCATTCCGGTGCCCTATTCGCCTTGGAATGACCCCGACTACTACACCGGCGGCACTGGTGTGATCGAGGGTTATCCTGACTGGAACCCGTTCCAGGGCATGATCGAGATCGCCCATGAGTTCGGCACCGAAATCCACCTAATGACAAGCTGCTTCAATATTGGGCGCGAGGCCCCCATATTCCAGGACCATCCCGAGATGGTCGCGCAGTTCCCCTCGGCTGGAGACTGGAGCTGGGCCGCCCGCAAACAGGGCAACTACGCCTGTGGCATGCAACTGCGCGCACAGAAGTATGTCTTTGACAGGCTCCGGACCCTGGTCGAGCGCTACCACCCCGACGGCATCCACCTCGACTACATTCGCACCGGCACGCAGTGCGTCTGCGATTACTGTGTCGAGCAGATGGCCCGGCAGGGCCTTGACATCCGCGCCATCCAGCGCCGGTACGACGACCAGCGTGACCTGTGGCTGCACACCGGCACGCAGCACATGCTGCGTAAGTACGGCGTCCTCAAGCCGGTGAGCTGGGGAGTGCAAGAGCCGGTGCCGGATGACGAGGAGTTGGGGAGGTGGATAGACTGGCGCATTGACCGTCTCACCGGGTTCATTGCTCAGATGTACAACTACACGCACAAGTACGGTATGGAGCTGTCTTGCGCTGTCAAGTTCTTCTGGCCTGCCCAGGTCCCCACTGGCGCCCAGGACTGGGTCCGCTGGGGCCGTGAGGGCATCTTCGATCAAATGTGTCAGATGGACTATGATCGCAGGCCCGACGAGCTGAGGACTGTCATCCGCGAATCTCAGGAACTCCTCGCGGGCGGTACTTCCCAGTACTGGCCCGGCGTGGCCAGAGGCAGAGGCGCAACGGGGGAGCAGAAGCGCTGGTGCCAGAGTCCGCAGGAGCTGGCCGAGCGCGTCCAGATCTGCAAAGACGCCGGCACCGATGGTGTGATGCTTTTCCACTCAGGCCTGCTGGACGATGACGACCTGGCCGCAATCAAAGACTTCTAACCACAGGAGGCGCATTATGAACCGAAGAGACTTTCTGAAGACAGTGGGTGGCGTGGCAGCGGCAGGAACTATGATTGGGAGCATGCGGCCTTTCGCGCAGGCCGGCGCGCAAGCAGACGCTAGCAGCGGGACTGGATTCCCCCTGGGCGTCTGGACATCCATATACAACAAGTACTCCGAGAGCCCGGAGGCCACGTACCAGCGCCTCGAGCGCCTCGCCGAGGGCGGCATTGACCTGCTTGTGCCCTTGGTCGAGATCGGCGGGGGGCGTGCCGGGGTCATGTGGCACAGCCAACTTGTCCCGGTTTGTTATAAGTGTCCCGAAGACTGGGATCCGGTCGAAGTTTTCGTGAACGCTGCCCACGAGCTCGGCATGGAGGTGCACCCCTGGCTGTGCTGTTTCAACGGTAAGGTAGCGCGCTATCTCCGCGAGCAGCATCCGGAGACGACGGCCATCTTCTCGGAGTCGGAGAACTGGGCCTGGGCGGCGCGCCACAAGAACTACGCCTGTGCTATGCAGCCCCGAGTTCAGAAGTTTATCTTTGATGCGTACCGCGAGCTGGGCGAGCGCTACGGGCCTGACGGCTTCCACATGGACTATATCCGCACAGGCAGCCAGTGCACCTGTGACTACTGCACCGCCGAGATGGCCAAGCTGGGCCTGGATATCCGTGCTATGCAGGCCAGGTATGATCAGGACCGGGACTTCTGGCTCAAGGCGGGCACGCACGGGTTGATGCGCAAGTACGGGGTCCGCAAGGTCGTCGGCAGTGACGAGGAGATTGATCCGGTGGTCGTGGACGAGGAGCTTGACAGGTGGCTTGCCTGGCGGATAGACCGGCTCACCTACTTCGTCAGCCAGCTTCACCAGTACGCGCATAAGCACGACCAGGTGACCTCCGCGGCGGTCAAGTTCTTCTGGCCCCGCCAGTGTCCGACGGGCGCGCAGGACTGGGTGCGCTGGACCCGCGAGAACATACTCGATTACATGATGTCAATGAACTACACTGCTGACCCCCAGTTCGTGGCCCGACTTGCTTCTGAGCAGACCCAGCTCATCGCCGGCAGCAAGTGCCAGTACTGGCCGGGCCTGGGCCGCACCGCCGAACAGTGGACCACCACGCCGGAGGCGCTGGTTGAGCAGGTCGAGATCGCCCGCAACGGCGGCGCCCACGGGGCCATGATATTCAACGAAAGTGGGCTTACTGACGACGACCTGGCCTTGCTCAAAGACTTGTAAACCTGATGCAAGGAGGAACGTTATGGACCGCAGAGACTTTCTGAAAACAGTTGGTGGTGCCGCAGTGGCAGGAACTTTGATTGGGAGGGCGGGCTCTTTGGCGCAAGCCGCGGTAGAGGAGACTGCCCCAGGCAATCCGGGATTCCGGATCGGTACCTGGACCGCCGTCTACAACAAGTACTCCGAAAGCCCCGAGGCTACCTACGAGCGCATCGCTCGACTGGCCGATGGGGGCATCTCGCTGTTGGCCCTGATGGTGGGCATATCGGGCGGCAGGGCCGGCGTGATGTTCCGCAGTGGCCTGGTCCCAACCTGCTACAAGTATCCCGAAGACTGGGATGCCCTGGCCGTCCTGCTCGATGCTGCTCACCAGCACGGCATTGAAGTCCATGGCTACTTCAAGTGTTTCAACGGCAAGCCGGGCCGCTACCTGCGTGAGCAACATCCGGAGACCACGGCCATCTTCTCGGAGTCGGATGATTGGGCCTGGGCGAAACGGCACAAAGGCTCCTACTGCTGCGCGATGCAGCCCCAGGTCCAGAAGTTCATCTTTGATGTCTACCGGGATCTGGCCGAGCGCTACGACCTGGACGGCTTCCACATGGACTACAT
>JALGTU010000202.1:3218-4278 GCA_029821195.1 Candidatus Zipacnadia bacterium | reverse complement strand
GCCGACGAGCCGACCGGCAACCTCGACCCGGACAATGCCTCGCAGGTTATGAGTTACCTGGCGCAGTTCCATCGCGAGGGCGGGACCGTGGTGGTGGTAACCCACGACCCACTTGCTGACCAGTACGCCCAGCGCCCAGTCCTTATGGACCGGGGCCGGACGCTAACCGACGGTATCTGAATATTGAGGTGATGGTCGGTGCTCCCCACGAGGTTTGGTTGGTCAGGCTGGTTCGTTGTACTGGCGATCGCTTTACTCACCGGCGCACCGACGCCGTGGCTCTGCCCCCGTCAGTGTCTCTGAGCGTATTCATCTGTCGCCCTCCTGTATGCTTCTAAGCGCGTTTTGTCTTTGCCACAGGGAGCAAAGGCTATACCCCAAAGTGCGCCGGTGCCAGCGCCAGCCGTAAGATTCAGGAAAAGCCCAGCCTAGCCGATAAAGCTAGCGGCAGTGCATGCTATCCCGGCAACGGGTCCAGAGTGGGTCATCGCTGGGAGTTTACTGTCTCAAGAGTGAGGGTACAACTAAAGCGTAGGTCGCCTATGGTCCTAGTTTGCATCAGGATTCTCAACTCGCAGGGTGTTTTCAGGTGAGCTTGTGAAGATTATGCGGCAATATCTTAACGGGATAGGCGATTTGGGTACTATATCGTAAGGTTGCAGCAAGAGTTACAACCTGGCAGTGAGAACACAGGTAATGCGCAGCACACATCTATTATGGGTTGGTATCCTCGTTTTCTTGACGGGAAGCGTGGTCCAAGCCGATACAGACTGGACCATTCGGACCGTGGACAGCGGCGGGAAGATGGGCGAGCGTCCCTCCCTGGCACTGGACAGCGGCGACTACGCGCATATCAGCTACTACGACGAAACGAACAAAGAGCTGAAGTACGTCTACTACAACGGCTCGTCCTGGATAACCGAGGTCGTGGCCGGGGACGGAATCAAGGCGGGCAAGTTCAGCTCCCTGGCGCTGGATAGTAGCGACCATGCCTGCATCAGCTACTATGACGAAACGAACAAAGACCTGAAGTACGTAACGTGGAACGGCTCGTCCTGGG
>JALGTU010000202.1:0-3172 GCA_029821195.1 Candidatus Zipacnadia bacterium | reverse complement strand
CTGGATAGTAACGACTACGCCCACATCAGTTACTACGACCACACAAACAAAGACCTCAAGTACATAAGCTGGAACGGCTCATCCTGGGACACTCCGATCACGTTGGACGGCACAGGAGTATATGTGGGCAAGTATTCCTCCCTGGAGCTGGATAGTAACGACTACGCCCACATTAGTTACTACGACGAAACGAACAAAGACCTGAAGTACATAAGGTGGAACGGCTCGTCCTGGGATACTCCGACCACGTTGGACGGCACAGGAGTATATGTGGGCAAAGATACCTCCATGGGACTGGACGGCAGCGGCTACGCGCATATCAGTTACTACGACGAAACGAACAAAGACCTGAAGTACATAAGCTGGAACGGCTCGTCCTGGGGTACTCCGATGACGGTGGACGGCACCGGAGGAGTGAATGTGGGCAAATATAGCTGCCTGGTGGTGGACGGCAACGGGTACCCCCACATCACTTACTACGATGAAACCGATAAGGACCTAAAGTACGCGAAGTGGGACGGCTCATCCTGGACGATTGAGATAGTGGACAGCGGGGGCGAAGAAGTCGGTAAGCACAGCTCTCTGGCGCTGGACAGCAGGGGCTCCCCCCATGTTGGTTACCATTATAAGATAAGCAGGGACGAATCCGAGCTGAAGTACGGCGAGGCTGTCAACTACGAAGAGCCTCTCCCCGAGCCGACCACATTCGCCCTTATGGCCCTCGGCCTGGTGGGTCTGGGCGTCCGACTGCGCCGGCGAAAGGAAAGTTGAATCATACCACAGCACCTGGGCAACGAAGTTAGATCTACCCCCAGCTGCCCTTCACGGGCGGCTTTTGCGTTGGATAGCATGAACCACTCCCCTCCGCCAGGAACTCTCAACCCACCACTTGCACTCACTATACAACCACGAGCGCTATCACCAAGCACCGGGCAATCTGAGCCTTGTGGCCATCTGTGAGAGCCGGGCGGCACAGATTCTGGGCAGGAGAAAAGAACTGCAACGCCGAACCTTCCACATGAGGTGCTAACAGAACGTCGTGCTAGCAAGCAGTGCGCAGTGAACTAGCCAGCCGGGGGCGCAATCAGACCTGATGATCACCGTTGGCAGATAGTACCCGACTGCGACACGGTCGGGAAATCCGTTCGCCCTCAGGAGTGAGAAATGGAAGCCAGCAAGCAACTGCTTTTGGATCTGTACGGCCAAATGCTACTGATACGTCGCTTCGAAGAGCACGTGCGTAAGATGGCCCGCAGCGGGGCGCTGGCCGGCTTCCCCCACGCTTATGTGGGAGAGGAAGCCGTTGCCGTGGGAGTCTGTGCTCACCTGGATGAGAACGACGCCGTCTTCAGCACTCATCGGGGACACGGCCATGCGCTGGCAATGGGCTGCGAGCCGAGGCGACTGCTGGCGGAGCTGTTGGGCAAGGCCAGCGGCTACTGCGGCGGACGGGGCGGCAGTATGCACGTGAGCGCAGTGGAAAAAGGCTTCATGGGTTGTAACGGGATTGTGGCCGCGAATATGCCCCTCGCCGTAGGTGCCGGGCTGAGCGCCAGGCTGAATCAGGATGGCACCGTGGCTGTGTCTTTCTTTGGGGATGGGGCGTCCAATCACGGTGCCTTCCACGAATCGCTTAATCTGGCCAGCAAGTTGATGCTGCCCGTCCTGTTTGTGTGCGAGAATAACCAGTACGCCACCCACACCAGCTTTGAGTCGGTGACCGCGAACACCGATGTGGCCAGCCGAGCGGCCGCTTATGCTATGCCGGGTGTGGCAATAGACGGCAATGACGTGGAGGCCGTCTGGCAGGCCGCAGGCGAGGCGGTGGGGCGCGCGCGAGACGGTGAAGGGCCGACACTTCTGGAGTGCCGCACCTATCGCACCGTCGGCCACCACGAACACGGCCCGGTCTACGGGGAGTACCGCACGAAAGAGGAGGTTGACGCCTGGCGCGAGCGCTGTCCGATAGAGCAGCTACGCGGGCGGTTACTCGGCGAAGACCCCGAGTTGACGGCGCAGTTCGCGCGCCTGGAGCAGGAGGTCGCGGAGGTCGTGGCCGAAGCAGCAGAGTTCGCCGAACACAGTCCCTACCCCAAGCCAAGCGTACGCGAGGAGCAAGCTTATGCCTAGCCAAACTTCGCAGCAAGAACTGACCACCAAAGGCTACACTGAGGCGATGCGGGACGCCTTGGGCGAGGAGATGCGGCGGGACCCCTCAGTTGTGGTATTTGGCGAGGGCATTGGTCCGCGCGGCGGCAACTGGGGGGAGACCACCGGTCTGTACGACGAGTTTGGCCCGGAGCGAGTCATTGACACGCCCATCTCCGAGTTGGGCTTCACGGGGATGGGTATCGGAGCAGCAATGAGAGGTCTGCGGCCGGTGGTCAACCTGATGTTTGTGGATTTCTTTGGCGAGGCTATGAGCCAGATTATGAATCAGGCCGCCAAATGGCATTACGTCTCTGGCGGGCAAGTGTCGGTGCCGGTCGTCTTTTGGGCGGTCATGGGCTCGGGCAACTACGCCGGCGCCCATCATTCCGGGTGTCTTTATCCGCTGTTCATGCACATAGCCGGCTTGAAGGTAGTCACCCCGGCCACGCCGGCAGATGGTAAAGGCTTGCTGAAGAGTGCCATCCGCGACGACAATCCGGTGGTCTTCCTGGCCCACCGGATGCTGTGGGATTTCCAGGGGCCGGTGCCCGACGGCGAGCTACTCACCCCCTTGGGCGAGGCGCGAGTTGTACGCAGCGGCACAGACGTGACCGTTGTAGCTATTGCCCAGATGGTGCACGAGGCCGCCCGCGCGGCGAAGGCACTCGCCGAGGAGGGCATTTCTGTGGAGCTGATAGACCCTCGGACCCTGGTGCCGCTGGACGTCGAGACCATCCTGGCGTCGGTGCATAAGACCGGGCGGCTGGTGATCGTGGACGAGGCGTATGCCCGGTGCAGTGCCGCGGCGGAGATTTCTGCGCTGGTGGCCCAGGAGGGCTTCAAGTGGCTCAGGGCACCGATACGGCGGCTGGAGACGCTGCCTATTCCTCATCCTGTCGCCGCGCCCCTGGAGGAAGCGATGCTCCCGAATGCGGCCAAAGTTGTCCAGGCCGTCCACGATGTAATGCAGGCCGGCTGAGGCAAAGTGCCCTCGAGAGGGGAATAGTGCATGAATGAGCTA
>JALGTU010000059.1 GCA_029821195.1 Candidatus Zipacnadia bacterium | reverse complement strand
TGGCACTGCCATTCATGGGCAGTTACTATACCGTTATTCTGCCCGCCCTGGGTGGCGTGATCGTCGGGCTCCTCATCCACTTCGGAGCACGCGAAGCGAAGGGCCATGGCGTGCCGGAGGTAATGGAAGCGGTTGTGCGCTTGGGAGGGCGCATACGCCCACGAGTAGCCGTGATTAAGTCATTGGCCTCCTCCATATGTATTGGGTCAGGCGGATCGGTGGGACGCGAAGGTCCGATTGCTCAGATTGGCGCGGCTGTTGGCTCGACTCTGGGCCAGTATCTGCGGTTGTCGGATGACCGCATCCGCACCCTCGTCGCGTGTGGCACGGCCGGCGGCATCGCCGCTACCTTCAATGCCCCCATCGCGGGGGCGTTCTTCGCCCTGGAAATCATTCTGGCTCAGTGGACGGCTGAGGCCTTCGCGCCGGTAGTGGCGGCGTCAGTGGCCGCCAGCGTTATGGGCCGGCTGGCCTTCGGTGACGTGCCCTCCTTCGCGCTGCCCCAAAACACTGCGGCCACTTTTGCCGAGCTGCCCTTGTTCGCCCTACTGGGCTTGATGGCCGCCCTGGTGGGCATCCTCTTCATCATTCTGGTCTACTGGGTCGAAGACCGCTTCGAGTCCATCCCCATCCCGCCATATCTTCTGCCGATCAGCGGCGGACTGGTGGTTGGAGTAATTGGCCTGTATCACCGGGAACTATATGGCGTTGGCTATGGGCTAATCGAGAACATACTTCAAGGCGTACAAAGCAACATCACGATACTATTGGTCCTGCTGGGCCTGAAGCTGCTGGCTACATCGGCCACGCTCGGCTCGGGCGGCTCAGGCGGGATTTTCTCACCGTCGCTCTTCCTCGGCGCCGCACTGGGCGGGGCAATGGCCCTGATATTCCAGCCCCTCTTCCCTGGTCTGATCAGCTCACAGGGCGCTTACGCCATGGTGGGCATGGCCGCCGTCTTCGCCGCCACCAGCCACGCCCCGATATGTGCAGTAATGTTCGGGTTTGAACTGACCGGCGACTATCGGATGATTCTGCCGCTGATGCTGGCCTGCGGGATTTCCGTAGTCGTCGCCAAGGGCCTCTATCGCTTCTCCATCTACAACTTTAAGCTTTTCCGCCGGGGCGTACACGTGCAACTGGGTCGAGATGTCGGCCTGCTCAACGAGATCACCATCGGCGAGGCAATGACCACCGATGTGATCAGTGTCACGAGCCAGACTCCGGTGCGCGATATTGCCCATATGTTTGACGAGACCAAACACCACGGCTTCCCCATCGTCGACGAGGAAGGCAAGCTGCACGGCTGCGTAACTTTGGAGGACGTCCACCGGGCCGGCCCGGAGAGCCTGGATCAGCCAGTTGATGAGATTGCTACCCATGACCTGGTTATTGCCTTTCCCGATGAGACTATCAACGATGGCCTGCGTAAGCTGGGACTACGCGATGTGGGGCGGATTCCGGTCGTAGCCCGTGACGACCACAGCAAACTGCTCGGCCTGCTGACGCGCAAGAACATTATATCCGCCTATAACCAGGCCTTGATGCGCCAACATACTCGGCTGGAGGAAACCCAAACTGAGGAGCACTTTGATTGAGCTGGTCGCGACAGGAATGTCGCTCCTACCGTATGCTGGTCGCGACACCCTTCGACCCCCCGACAGGCTCAGGGCCTACGGCAAGTTCAGGGCCGGCGAATGTCGTCCGTACCATAGCTGACGACATACCAATAAAGGAGAGCTGAGCAATGAAACTTGGAGTAATCCACTACAATGCGCCCGGCGATAGCGTCGCTGAATTCCTCGACTGGGCGGCCGAAACCGGCTTCGAGTACGTCGAGCTGCGCAAACTGGACCTGTGGCCGGAGGATTGTGACAATCCCCACGTCGAGGCAGAGAAGGTCATGGCGATGATGCAAGAGCGAGGCGTTAAAGCCTCAGCCGTCTCCGCGAGCAACGACTTCGTCGTCCTGGACCCCGACGAGGTCGCCGACCAGATGGAGCAGGTGCGCATGGTCTGCGAGCTGGCCCAGATCGTGGGCACCAACGTCCTGCGCACTGAAGGAGGCAGGCCCAAGGACGAGGTTCCCGAAGACAGACAGGCGGAAGCCATCATCGGCTGCTGCCAGCGAGCACTGGAGTTCGTTGAGCCGATGGGGATGAAGCTGGCCATAGACAATCACGGCATGGTGAGCAATAACGCGCCGTTGCTGCTGGAGGTCATCCGAACGGTTGACTCGCCCTGCGTGGGCAGCAACCTGGATACGATGAACCTGCGTTGGTATGGCTGGACCGTCGAAGAGTGCGACGAGTTCTATCGCGAGCTGGCACCGTACGTGATGCACACGCATATGAAAGACGGCACGGGCAGTCGGGAAAACTACGTCGGCGCAGCTCTGGGTGAGGGCGAACTCCACCTCGACTACGCTGTCGCGCAGCTCCAGGCTGCCGGCTACGATGGCGTCTGGTGCGCAGAGTACGAGGGCCCCGAGGTCGCAGGTGGAGTCGGCTATGCCAAGTGCCTGAAGTGGATGCAGACGAATATCAAATGAATAACAGATAACGGCAGCGAACGACGGGCCGGACGTGCTGGGGCACTCCGACCCGTCTGCTCTATGTTGCCTGAACCGGGGAAATCTCGTATAGTTAGGTAGGAACTGACCAGCCCAGCGGTTCGATTCCCGAGGCAGGGCCTGCTATGAGTGTGCGCTTGACCGTCCTGGGTAACATCAATATTGATTTCGTGGTAGCAGCCGCCCGGCTGCCGCAGCCGGGCGAGACGCTGCGCGCGCCGGGCGAGTTCAATATCGTCCCGGGCGGCAAGGCGGCCAATCAAGCGGTGGCCGCCGCCCGCCTGGGTGCTCAGGTCACCCTCATCGGCCGGGTGGGAGACGATGCCTTCGGGCCGGCGCTGGTTGAGAACTTTCGCCGCGAGAATATCAACACCGAGTTCATCGAGCAGGATGACGAAGCTACCACGGGAGCAGCCTTCATTACCGTGTTACCCGACGGTCAGAATGCCATCATCGCCGTGCTAGGTGCGAACCTGCGCTGCACCACGGAGCAGGTCGAAGTCGCCAGCGCGGAGATCGAGCGCAGCGACCTGGTGCTGGTGCAACTGGGCGTACCCCCCGAAGTCGTGGACCGCGCGATCCAGATTGCGGTGGATCGTGAAGTCCCCGTGCAGCTTGACCCCAGCCCCCTCAGCGACGAACTGCCGCAACTGTGGCGCCGCGCCCTTATCCTCGTGCCCAACGAAACTGAAGCCAGTCAGCTCACCGGCGTCGAGGTCACCGACATCGCCTCCGCCGTCGCGGCGGCCAACAGCCTGCGCGAGCTGGGTATATTGGGCGCCGTCATCACCCTGGGAGCAGCGGGCTGCGTGGTGGTCAGTGACGAAGGCACCTACCTGGTCGGCGGCTACGAGGTCGAGTCAGTGGACAGTACCGCCGCGGGTGACAGCTTTGCAGCGGCGCTGGCTATCGGCGTTAGCGAGGGTATGGCGATTCATGAAGCCGCCGTCTTCGCCAACGCCGCCGGCGCTCTGGCCACAACAGTGCCCGGCGCCCAGCCCAGCCTGCCCCGCCGCGAGGCGGTAGAAGCATTCGTCGCCGCGCACGGGCGTGTGGCGGGGGCGAAGATTGAAGAGCTGTGATTCGCAGCACCAGCACTGCGATGACCCTTACGTAACGGAATTCGCTGACAGCGATTTGGCGTTATCTTTAGGCAATTCATGTTCGGGAGCCATAAGCTGGCGGGCAACCACCAATCAGCACCAACTCGCGCTCTTCCTCGAAGCATTATTGATTCCCGTCTAAAGGCCAACCACTCGTGTCCGAAGATACCATTCGCATCCGGGGCGCTGCCGAACATAATCTGCGCAACCTTGATCTCGATCTGCCCAAAAACAGTCTCATCGTCTTCACCGGGATTAGCGGATCGGGCAAGTCGTCACTGGCCTTTGACACCCTCTTCGCCGAAGGCCAACGGCTCTATGTCGAGTCGCTCTCGACCTACGCCCGACAATTCCTGCAAAGCATGCCCCGGCCCCAGGTGGACAGCATCACGGGGCTGGCGCCCGCGGTGGCTATAGACCAGGCCAAGCGCAGTCATAACCCACGCTCGACTGTCGCGACCATTACCGAGATCTACGACCACCTGCGGGTGCTGTTCGCCGCCGTCGGGATCCCGCATTGCCCTAAGTGCGGCTGCGAAGTCGGTGCCCAGAGCCGCGAGAGCATTATCGAGCGGATCAGCGCCCTGGCCCAGAAGCACAGTGCCCAGATCGTGGCGCCGCTCGAGCGGGGGCGTCGGGGCCAGTTCAAGGAGCTGTTCGCCGACCTCCACCAGCAAGGCTATGCCCACGCCCGAGTTGATGGCGAGTTCATCCGCATAGCCGAGCCGCCAGAGCTGGATCGCTACCGCCGCCATGACATTGAGGTAGTCGTTGATCGCTTGCCGGCCGGTGCCCACTCGCGCAGCCGAATAGGCGAGGCTGTGGACATTGCCTGCGACCTGGGCGAGGGCAGTCTGATCGTAGTCCAGGATGACGCACCGGACCTGCTGCTCAGCCGAAATTTTGCCTGTCCAAACTGCCAGATGAGTATCCCCGAGCCCACGCACACCTCGTTCTCGTTCAATAGCCCCCGGGGAATGTGCCCGACCTGCGAGGGCCTAGGCACCGCCCGCACCATTGACCCGGACCTGCTGGTCGCCTACCCGGACAAATCACTGAATGAGGGCGCAATACCCCTGCTGGGGTCACTGCGCAGCGCGCGCCGCCGGCACTGGTACGAAGGCGTCGCCCGGCACTACGGATTCACGCTCGATGTGCCGTGGCGCAAGTTGAAACAGGAGCAACGAGAGGCGCTGCTCTACGGTTCGGGGGAGGAGCTCGTCGAGTTCTATTTCCGCCACCCCCGGCACGGCTGGGAATGGCGGCACGCCGATGTCTGGGAGGGCATTATCCCGCACTTGATGCGCCGGTACAAGCAGGCCGTATCGCGGCACCTGCGCCGGCGGTTTGAAGCGGTCATCAGGGAGCGACGTTGCCCGGACTGCCAGGGCCAACGGCTGCGCCCGGAGAGCCTGGCGGTGACCATCGGGGGCAAGTCAATCGCAGAAATCACGGCGCTCACGGTAGCCGAAGCCAGTGAGTTCTTTTCCAACCTGCAGCTTACCGAGACCGACGCAGTCATTGCCGAAGACGCCCTGAAAGAGATCACCCAGCGGCTGTTGTTCCTGAAGCAGGTGGGCCTGCACTACCTGACACTGGACCGGACCGCCCCCACACTCTCCAGCGGTGAGGCCCAGCGCATCCGCCTAGCCAGCCAGGTCGGCAGCGGGCTGGTTGACTGCCTGTACGTGCTGGATGAGCCCAGCATCGGCCTGCATCACCGCGACCAGGCCCGGCTGCTGGAAGCACTCAAGCACCTGCGCGACCTCGACAATACTGTCATCGTGGTGGAGCACGACGAGCAGACGATCCGCAGTGCTGACCACCTCGTGGACTTCGGGCCCGGTGCCGGTGACGAGGGCGGAGCCATCGTTGCTCAGGGGCCAGTCAGCACAATCATACGCAACCACAATTCACTGACGGGGGAATACCTGGCCGGACGGCGCCGCATTCCGGTGCCCGATGAACGGCGAGCGGGCAACGGCGCGTACCTGACGATCCGGGGCGCACGCCACAACAATTTGCAGAGCCTCGACGTGGAGTTCCCGATCGGACGATTCATCTGCGTAACCGGCGTCTCCGGCTCAGGCAAGAGCTCGCTGATCGCCGACACCTTGCATCCGGCTCTGGCGGGCAAGCTTCACGGTGCTCAGGCCGAACCGGGGGAGTTTGACACGCTGGAGGGCCTCGAGCATATCCGCAAGGTTGTGATGATTGACCAGTCACCGATCGGCCGCACGCCCCGCAGTTGCCCGGCGACCTACACCAAGCTATTCGACGAGATCCGCCGCCTGTACGCGCAACTTCCCGAATCGCGGCAGCGCGGCTACCGGCCCGGCCGGTTCAGCTTCAACGTCAAGGAGGGGCGCTGCGCGCGCTGCGAAGGCCACGGCGCAATTAAGCTGGAGTCAGATTTTCTCGCCGACGTCTGGGTCCAGTGCGACGAGTGTGGCGGCCGACGCTTCGACCGGGAAACCCTGGCGATCAAATACAAGGGGGCCAGCATCGCCGAAGTGCTGGATATGGAGGTCACGCGCGCGCTGGAGCACTTCGCGAACGTCCCCCGAATCAAGCGGGTGCTCCAGGTGCTCGCTGACGTCGCCCTGGGCTACATCAAGCTCGGCCAGCCCGCGACCACCCTATCCGGTGGTGAGGCCCAGCGCGTCAAACTGGCCAAGGAACTGGCCCGGCCCCAGCAGGGCGGCTGCCTCTATCTGCTGGATGAGCCGACCACCAGCCTGCACTTCGAGGACGTCCGCCACCTGCTGGAAGTCCTGAATCGCATCACCGACGCGGGCAACACCGTCATCGTCATCGAGCACCACCCGGACGTCATCAAGACCGCGGACTACGTGATTGACCTGGGACCCGAAGGCGGCGAGGAAGGCGGCCGCATCGTGGTTACCGGCACGCCCGAAGAGGTAGCCGCCTGTGCCGAATCGCATACCGGGCAGATGCTCAGACAGATGCTGGACGGCGACGGTAAGCAACTGCAAGCCAGGCGCGTGGGCAGCCGTCGCCGCGGACGCAAGTCCAGGACCCAAGCAATCCAGGTCTGGGGGGCTCGTGAACACAACCTGAAGAATATTGCGGTTAAGACCCCCCGGCGGAAGCTGGTGGTCTTTTCGGGAGTCTCCGGCTCAGGCAAAACCTCCCTGGCGGTGGATACGATCTACGCGGAGGGTCAGCGGCGCTTCGTGGAATCGCTGTCGTCGTACGCCCGCCAGTTCGTCAGCGAGATGCCCAAGCCGAAGGTGGACCGGGTGGCCGGCCTGTCCCCCGCCATCGCCATTGACCCTCGCAACACCGTGCAAACACCGCGTTCCACGGTCGGCACAATGACCGAGGTCTACGACTACCTGCGCGTGCTGTACGCCCGACTGGGTAGTCCGCACTGCCCGGAGTGCGGCAGCGACCTGGGCGCAGCGTCAGTTGATGACATAGTAGACCGTATCATTGCCCAGCTACATCGGCGGGATATCGTCATCCTGGCCCCGTTGCAACTCAAGGCCACAGAAGAATACCAGGAAGCACTGGATCGGCTCCAGCGTCAGGGCTGGACCCGCGTGCGCGTGGACGGCGCGATTTGCCGCCTGCCGTTGGCGTCACCCCTGGACCGACGACAACACCACACGATCGAGGTGGTGGTTGACCGCCTGCGCGCGGCAAAGAAGCGCCGGGCCCGAGTTGCGGAGGCCGTCGAGACGGCGCTGATGATCGGCCAGGGCCGGTTGCTCGTGACCCGGGCTAAGGATGACGCGGAGCCGTCTCACGAGCTGAGCCTCGCGACTGAGCTGTCCTGCCCGAATTGCGGGATTGCCTACGAGGAGCTTGAGGCACGCGCCTACTCGTTTAATCACCCGCAGGGCTGGTGCCGGGTCTGCGAAGGTCTGGGCACGCACAAGGGCGTGGACCTGGCGGCGCTGGTGCCCGACGAGAGCAAGTCGCTGGCCGAGGGCGCGGTCAGCCTGTGGGGCTCGCCGGCGCCGGACAGCCTGCTCTACAAGCTGTTGAGCGCTATCGCCGAACAAACCGGCTTCCGGATGGAGCAGCCCTTCGCTGAGTTCACGCCAACGCAACGCGACCTGATACTGTATGGCAGTGACGAAGAGTTCTCGGTTGACGGCATGCGCGTGCGCTTTGCCGGACTGGTCGAGGGCGTGCGGTCAGCAGTGAAACTGGGCGACGAGAGCCGCCGCAAGTTCGCGCGGGCGTGGGGCGATGTGCCCTGCCCCGCCTGCGGAGGTGACCGCCTACGCCCCGAGCCGGCCGCTACCCAGTTCCGCGGATACACGCTGCCGGAGCTGTGCCGACTGTCGCTGCGCGAGTGCCTCCAGTTCTTCGAGCGGCTCGAGCTCAGCCCAATTGAGTCGCAGCGTGCTGCCGAGATTCCGGGCGAAATCCTCAGCCGGCTGCGCCTGCTGGTGGATATCGGCCTGGACTACCTGACGCTGCACCGACCCGCGGCCACCCTGTCGGGCGGGGAAGCGCAGCGGGTCAAGCTGGCCGGGCAACTGCGCTCCGGCCTGACCGGTGTGCTCTATGTGCTCGACGAGCCGACGGTAGGCGTCCATCCGCGCGATAACGAGCGGCTGCTGTCCGCGCTGGGGTCGCTGCGCGACCTGGGCAACAGCCTGATCGTGGTCGAGCACGATCCGCAGACCATCCACGCGGCCGACTATGTCGTTGACTTCGGGCCGGGCGCAGGGCGCGACGGCGGCGAGATCGTGGCCACCGGCAGCGCCCAGGCTATCCGGCGGCGCAACTCGGCGACGGGCAAGTACCTGGCCGGGAAGCTCGCTGTGCCCATTCCCCAGCCGCGTAGACAAGTAGACAAGAGAAAGAACGGCCACCTGCGCATACTCGAGGCAGCGCATAACAACCTTAAGAACGTGGACGTGGATATCCCGCTGCACTGCCTGGTCTGCGTAACCGGGCCGTCTGGCTCGGGGAAAAGCTCGCTAATTGAAGAAATCCTGTACCCGGAGCTGGCCTGGCGGCTGCACGGCAGAGCCACCACACCCGGCCGCCACCGCGATATCATCGGCACAGAGAATCTCGACAAGCTGATCAATATTGACCAGTCCCCCATCGGTAAGTCACCTCGCTCCAACGCGGCCACGTACACCGGCATCTTTGACCTGATCCGCCAGTTCTACGCTAACCTGCCCGAGGCGCGCATGCGCGGGTATACCGCCGGCTGGTTCAGCTTTAACAAGCCCGGCGGGCGCTGCCCGCGTTGTGAGGGGATGGGAGCAATCCACGTGGAGATGCACTTTTTGCCCGACGTCTGGGTAACATGCGAAGAGTGCAGCGGACGGCGCTACAAGCCCGAAACACTGGAGATCGCCTATAAGCACCGCAACATCTCTGATGTCCTGGAGATGACGTCCGCCGAAGCACTGGAGATGTTCGCGCCTCTGCCGCGGCTGCAGCGGATGCTCCAGGTTATGCACGAGGTCGGGCTGGGCTACCTGCCCCTGGGCCAGGCTGCACCCACGCTGTCCGGGGGCGAAGCGCAGCGCATCAAGCTCGCCAAGGAGCTGGCCCGGCCCAGCCAGGGGCATACGCTCTACCTGCTGGATGAGCCGACCACGGGGCTGCATCCCGCCGATATCATTAAGCTGCTGCGCGTGCTCAACCGGCTCGTGGACCAGGGCAATACGGTGCTGATAATCGAGCACAATCTTGACGTGATTAAGACCGCTGACTACGTGATTGACCTGGGGCCGGGCGGCGGCGAGGAGGGCGGGTATCTGTGCGCAGCCGGCCCGCCGGAAGAAGTTGCGCGGAGCAGCAAATCACCCACCGCCCCCTATCTGCGCAAGGCGCTCGAGGCCAGCCCCCGAGAGAGCCGCGAACAGCTTACCGCACCTGAGCTCAAAGTGGTGCGCCAAGCCACCCGGACGGCGGAGCTTGCGCCCAGCGTTGAAGCGCCCTGGGAGCGCGACCCGGTGGCGTGGCACGTCCACCAGCGAAAAACGACCGCCGGCGAGCAGCGGGTCTGGGAGCCCGAAGTGCTCCTCACGCTCAAAGACCTCGTCAGCACTCTTCCCAATCCGCCCAGCGAAAACTGGGCGTACGCCGAGTACGTCGAGTATAAACTGCCGGGCGCGGGCGACTGGTTCGTTCGTGCCCGCACCGATAAGAAGTGGTACCTGGACCTGCAACTGCGTACCGAAAAGGGATTGTTCGACGAAGCGGAGCTTGCGGACCAACTGGCCCTGCCCACCTGGAACGAAATCGAGGACCTGCCCAAGTACGGCGAGGGCTCGCGGGTGCGGGTGCATACCCGTGCCGCCGGCTACGACCGCATCAGCCTGCAAGTCTTCGCCGCCGCCGATCTGCACAAGCCGCAGTTCGCTCGCTTCCTGGCTGCCTGCTACAAAGGCTACCAGCGGCTGGTCGGGAGGGACGAACGATGAGCCTGGTACAGTTTCCCTCCCGCCTGCTGTTTAGCATCACTGCCGACTGCCCCTACGTCAAAGAGCCGTGGGCCAGCTCTCCCGCGGACCGGCCGGAAGCGCTGCTGCCGCCACTGAGCGAGCTGGACGGAGATGCGGCGTTTGCCCAGGTCCACGTCGCCTGGAATGAGCGAGGGCTGTACGTCGCCGCAGAGATTCCGAAGCAGGGGCCACTGGTCGGTAATCGCCAACGGCCTAGCTCCGGCGACGGGATGCAACTGTGGATTGACACTGAGCCGGATGCCACCGGCGGGCGAGCCAACCAGCACTGCTACCACTTCGTCATCCTGCCCCAAACGCCCGGACATAACAGGCCCGTGGCCTGGCAGCAGCACATCCGTAGGGCCCACGGCCGCCCGCCGCTGTGCGATCCCGAGGCAATACAGGTGGAAGTCCAGCGCGGGGACGAAAGCTACTGGATGAGGGTCGGGCTGCCTGTCGGGCAGTGCCTGGACTGGGCACCGGAGAGCGGCAGCGAGGTCGGCTTCAACTACCTCATTCACGACACCGCCGCGGGCCGCCAAACCTGGAGCTGCCCGCCGCAAGCGCCCTACCCCAACGACCCCAGCTACTGGGGCCGCCTGCGGCTGGTCAGATAGGAGAATGCGAGAGGCAACGGCAGATGCAGGGAACCCGCTCATTCGACGACAGATACCGACAGACAACAGCAGACAACGACAGAAACAACTGGTACATACAGAGCCTTACAGTGTGCGCTAGTGCTTAGTTGCATAAGTCAGCCTAGGATTGCTGACGGCTTTAGGGCCAGCCTTGAAAGCTTCACATTGCGAAGCTTCCCGCGACAGGCCCCTCCGAAAACCTTAGTGTATACGCTTAGCCACGCCGTTGGAGGGGCCGCGTCGAGCGCAGCGAGGCCGGCCCGAAAGGCCCAAGCGATATTGCCCTCATTTATGCAACTAGCCACCAGCCCTTAACGTGCTATCAACGTGCCCTAGCCCAGGAAGTGCGCCAGGAGCGCGATCTCTGCCTCGTTGGTCCAGGTGTTACCCGAGCCGAGCTGGGCGGCAACCTCGGGCAGCCGTTCGGGCAGCTCGTCCAGCCGGGTCAGCGGCAGGCCCTCGATCTGCGGGTAGATGACGATCTTGCCCGGCACCGAGCCGTCCTGGACGGCGCGCATTCCGTCGTGTGCTGCCTCGATGCCGCCAATTGCGGCCACCGATCGGTTCGGCGACAGTTCGCCGGCTTCGCTCATGTGTAGGGTTAGCTCCAGATCCGAGGGACGCGACCCGCTGGTGCCGGTGAAGCGCACGTTATCCAACGCGATCGGGCTGAGGTCCACCTGCGCCATCGTGCCACGCGGCATGCCCGCGAAGAAGTTGACGACACCGCCGGGGGCGACGTACTGAGCCGACTGGAGTGCGAGCGAGGGGACCGGCACCATTACCACTACGTCATCGAATCCCTCCGGCGCTATCTCGCGCAGCCGGTGATCAAATTCTTCCGGCCCAAGCTCCTGAGGATTGAGGCAGATGAGCTGTTTGCCCCTTTCCTCCGCAACAGGCCCGAACTGCTCACCGACAGTCCCCAGCCGCTCAAGCGAAATGTCGGTCGCCACGACAACCTGAGGGCCAGGCATGCTCTCCAGGCCAAGCTGAACGTGCATCTGCCCCATCGGGCCGCCGCCACCCACAATCAACGCCGAGCCGCCCGCCGCCGGGCGCGGGTGACGGCTGGCAGTGTAAGCCGGGGATATGTCGGGGCCACGACAACCCAAATAGCGAAGGTAGTCGTAGTGAATCCGGCCCAGATCAATCTCTGCCGGCTCCGGTAGCCGCTTGTCGGTGACCAGAACCAGCGCGCCTTCACGCCCCAGAGCAGCGGCGGCTGCCGCTATCAACTGGGCCCCCGGACTGCCGAGCAGGATTATGTCGTTGAAACCATCGGGCGCTACCTCAGCCTGGAAATCGGCAACCGTCTGATCATCGGTCAAGGTGACTTCCTCAAGCTGCGCACCCCACTTCTCAGCGGCTGCCTGCAACTCATCCCCGAGTGGGCCCGGCACTGAGCTGACGAGAATCGTGGCCGGCCCTTCGTCTGCTTCAGATAGGACACCCAGAGTAAAATCTTCGCCACCGTCAGCAGCAATAACCCAAGTCACCCCGCCCGGTGCAAGCTGGCGGCGAAAGTCAGTGCCGTAGGCGTGAACCACGCAAGCCCACGGCTCGGATAGCGCCGCCTCAGCGTAGCCGGTCGCGGGTTGGACGGGAATCAGGTAGAGGCCCTCGTCACCCCTCAGCAGTTCGTCGCCGAGCAGAACGAACTGCTCCAGCGCCCCGGGCAGCATATAACCGAAAGCCAGGTTAACGCCCTTGTAAAACACGTCAGCCTGCACTACAAAGCGGTCGCCAACACTGAACTGGTCGGTCAAATCGGCCCCCACGCTGACGACGGTCAAGGCGGCTTCGTGGCCCGGCACTATCGGGTCATGAGCCAGGTCGCGGCCATAAAGCCGCGGGTGATCCTTACCGAGCCTGAGGATCTTCACGTCGCTGAAGCACAGCCCGGCTGCATCCACCCGGGCGAGGACCTGGTCGGGACCGGGCTCGGGCACCGGAATCACCAGCGGTTCGCCGCCTCTGCCCAGATTTTCCAACCCCGCGCCAAACATCTGCCAGGCCAGCATTTGCTCGGGAATCTGCATCTTCCCGGAGCGATAGCTCGTTATCAAATCACTCATCGAAGCTCTCCTTAGCAAAGCACACTCTCATCAGTGGACACTCCAACATTCCACCACTGGTTCGGGAAAGGACGGTGAGTCCAGGCGCTGTGCCCAAGCACCCCGGCACACAGAGAGCCCACGGGTGTGTATGTACAGCGCCCGCTGGACAGCAGACTGGACCGCAGAGCCACTGAACCAGCAGTAGCTCGACTATTCAGTGCTTGGTGAGGGTGAACCCGATTACGGGGCGGTCCAGGTCGGAGTAGCCGATATACCCAAGGGCGATCCAGTCCTCGCCCTCGCTGTCCTGACCCAGCCCGCTTATCGCTAGGCCGGCATTAGTATGGCAACCGTCGTATTCTGTCACGAGGGTCAAGGTGTTGTCCAGAGGGATCGACAGCCCGGCGAAGGGGCTGTTGTCGAACCGGCCGTCGCCCCAGCCCAGGGTCAGATAGCCCTTGAACGGATCAGTGATCGGCTTGGTCGCCACACCGTAGAATGAGCGCGCGCCGTGCGGATCGCCGACACGGTCCTCGCGCTGGTTGAGTATGTCCTGTACACCGACGGCAAACGCCCAGCGGTCCTCGTCCCCCGGGGCCAACTGGAACTGGAAGTTATAGGCTTCGCAGAGATCGCTGCCGGTAGCCATAAAGGAGCTATATCTGCCCCGGCCCGAACTGCCCCAGCCGATACCCAGGAAGGCAGTACCGTTTACACCGGCTCCTCCCCAGCCGATCTCAAAATTACTCGTGTTGCTGCCGCTGTTGCCGCCTATTACCCAGTTATCTTTGGTGGGGGTGTAGGCGACGGGGACGTTCTGCTGGAGCGCGCCGCTGAAGCCGACCTGGCCCTGCGGGCTCACGCCGAACAGATTTCCCGGCAGACTCGAAGAGTGCCGAAACTGGTAAAACTCCTTCCAGTCGTCGGCCCCTGCCGGATCCCCGAACAGCCCCATCATCGCCACCGACATCACCACAATTGCCCCGGTTAGCACCACCCACCCGCCTCCCCGACATATTGCTGGACTCGAACTGTTCATTGCCGACCTCCTCTGATTGCTGGTTCTTATCCCGGTGTGCTATTCCGGCAGTCTCTCTTGAAACTCGGCCAGGCGCCGTTCCAGGCGAGCCTGGCGCAGGGCGTTGGTCATGTCACCTCGGGTCCGCTCGAGCATCCCCCGCAGGGCGTCGGAACGCCCGCGCAAGCCGTAGCTAATGGCATTGGGATAGTCGAAACCCATAATGCTGTGGTACATCTCGTCCATCACATCGAGGTACTCTTCCGCCTCGTCGGGGCGATCTTCGCGAATCAGGTCGAGAATGTGGCGGCGGAATTCTCCGCCGGCCTCGGCCAGTCCGTTGAGCCAGGGCGCATAGTCAATCTCGAGCTCATCCGGAGTCGGTAGGGGCTCGCCACCTATGACCGCGTAAGTGATAGCCGCCTCGGCATATTCCTTTTCTGCATCGCTCACGAATCCTCCGAAGCGCAGACGCGGTTGGTTGGCCGTCGCCGCGATCATCCGAGCAGTCAGTTCACGGGCCTCCGCCAGCAGTTCGCGCGCTGCCTCGTTCTCTTGGCGGTGGACACTGCGAATGCAGCTCGACGCCACACGAACAACCTGACGGGAGAGACTGTACGCCTCTTCCCGCGCACTATCCTGCTCATCGAAAGACGCCAGAATTTGCTCGCATATCTGCTTCAAGCCACTAAGAATGGTCAATCACCTCGTGAGATTTGTGTTGGGGCAAGCTCCGCACCGCGCTGCAGGGCCGCCATATTCAAGGGAATGAAACCGTGATGGCGCTCGGGGAGGACCTTGCGCAAGGCCCGCTCGATAAACTCGTGGGTCACCACTGCAGTCGCAGCAACGAAGGCCCCCAGTAGCACCATATTCACAGCACGCTCATCGCCCAGCTCGGCGGCGATTTCATTAGCGGGAATCGCTATTATCGTCACGTCGCCGCGCGCGAACTGCTCGCCGGCCAACGAAGAATTGACCACGGCGAGGCCCTCCGGTCGCACCCGGGCTAGATGATTGTCCACGGCAATGCCGTCCATCAGAATCATAGTGCCCGGCTCGCCAACGACCGGACTGCCTACCGCGCCATCGGCGATAACCAGCGTGCACGTCGCCCGGCCACCGCGGACCTCGGGGCTGTACAGCGGAAACCAGGACAACTCCAAATCGGCAGCCAACGCCGCTTCGGCCAGAACCTGGCCCGCCAAGAGCACGCCCTGTCCACCCATTCCCGCCATGAACACTTCCTGCCGCATTAGTATCGCCTTCTGGTCCTCGGTACGACAGGCGTCTCGCCTGTCCAGTAATCTACATTTCATTGACCGACAGGCGAGACGCCTGTCGTACCAACGGTTGAAGATTCTTCTGTTCTATTCGACCTGTTCGAGCTTATCCACAAAGACCTTTAGCGGATATTGCTCGAGCATTACCTCTTCAATCCACTCGAGCGCTTCCAGAGGCTTCATGTGCCACCAGGTGGGGCAACTGCTGACCAGCTCGACCAGCGAGAAGCCCAGACCCCTCATCTGCGCCTGGAAGGCCTTCGTCAGGCTTTTCTTGGCCTGGCGGACACGTCTGGGGCTGGTCATCGTCTCCCGCGCCAGATAGGCTACCCCCGGGATATGAGCGAGCAACTCGCAGATATTCAGGGGGAAGCCGCCCTGCTCGATGCTGCGGCCGCGGGGGGTGGTCGTAGTCTTCTGCCCCATCAGGGTGGTCGGGGCCATCTGTCCCTGGGTCATGCCGAAGACGGCATTGTTCATGAAGACCACTGTGAAATTCTCGGCTCGCGCCGCCGCGTGCATAACTTCCGCCAGCCCGATTGCCGCCAGGTCACCGTCGCCCTGGTAGGTAAACACTATCGTGTCCGGCTCGCAGCGCTTGATGCCGGTGGCGACCGCCGGGCCGCGGCCGTGTGCGGCCTGTACCGCATCAGTATTGAAGTATTCGTAGGCAAACACCGAGCAGCCCACCGTGGCGATGGCCACCGTGCGCTCCCTGAGACCCAGCTCATCCAGGACTTCCGCTACCAGCCGGTGAGCAATGCCGTGCGTGCAGCCCGGACAGTACCGCATCGGGGTATCGGTCAGGCCGTCCGGGCGCGTATAGATCGGTTCGAGTACATCAGTTGTCTGCACGCTACTTGCCTCCTGCACTGGCCGACTTACTCCCCTACCCTATGGCGATGATGCGCTCGGTAACATCCTCGGGCGTCATTACCACGCCCCCGGTGCGGCCCATAAATTCCACCGGACAAGCGCCTTCGATAGCCAGGCGCACGTCCTCGATGAACTGACCCATTGATAGCTCGACGACCAGCACCTGCTTGACCCGCTCCGCCCAGTCGCGTATGGCCTGGGAGGGAAACGGGAAGAGACTAATCGGACGGATTAGGCGCGTGGGTACTCCAGC
>JALGTU010000201.1 GCA_029821195.1 Candidatus Zipacnadia bacterium | reverse complement strand
CATAATCCACTGGTTCTGCTCGATCACACAGCGCTCCAGCGGCGCGTCCTTCCAGAACTCAGGCCAGACCTCCGCCGTCGGCCGCGTGTAGAGCACGCCGCCCATCACGTTCTTAGTGCCCGGCTTGCGCCCGCGCTCGATAATAATCGTGTTCAAGCCCGCGCGCGCGCAGACCGTCCCCGCCGCCAGCCCCGCCGGTCCCCCACCTACCACAATCACATCGAACTCGAGCTTATCTGGCACCGCCGCTTGTGCAGTGTTAACTTCGGCGACTTGCGTTTCCGTCATTACTTATGTCTCCTCAACTGCTTCGGTACGACAGGCGTCCCGCCTGTCGGCCATTATCCCATCCGGTAGGAGCGGCATTCCTGCCGCGATTCCGGTATCTCGCCATGCACTCGGGACAAGAATGTCCCTCCTACCATTTCGGGGCTTTTGCCTCCTCCTCTGCGTCTGCTTCAGTTCCACAGGCATCCTACCTGTGTGCCGTTGCCGTCTGTAGGGACGAATGTTGCTTGCAACATCCGCCCGCCGTTCTCCCACGGTAGGCTTGAGGCGGGACAGGCGAGACGCCTGTCCTACCGAGGCTAGCCCCCATCCCCCAGCAACTTCTCCTTTAGGTTGCCCTCCTTCGCCTGTTTGATCAACTCGGGGACGACCTTGTACAGATCGCCCACGATGCCGAAGTCGGCGATGTTGAATATGGGCGCTTCCGGGTCGCTGTTGATGGCCACGATGGTGTCGGCAGTCTGCATCCCGACGCGATGCTGAATGGCGCCAGAAATGCCTGCCGCGATGTACAGCCGGGGCCGGACGGTATAGCCGGTCTGCCCGACCTGGTAGTCGTGAGATATCCAGCCAGCGTCCACAGTGGCTCGCGACGCACCGACCACGCCGCCGAGCGCTTCGGCCAGCTCCGCCATCAGCTTGAAGCCCTGCGGCGTGCCCAGCCCGCGGCCGCCGGCGCAGATGATCTCGGCGTACTGCAGGTTGGGCTTGTCGAGGTCGGCGTCGGGCCGGAACTCCACGATCTCGACGCCGATGTCCTGCTCGTTAATCTCCAGCGTTTCGCGCACAATCTCCACCTCCCGGCTCTCGTCGGGGGCCAGCGCCTCCATCACGCGCGGGCGGACGGTAGCCATCTGCGGGCGGTGCTCCTTGCACTGGATTGTCGCCATGATATTGCCGCCGAAGGCCGGGCGGGTCTGGCGCAGCAACCGGGTCAACTCGTCAATCTCAAGGCCGGTACAGTCAGCAGTGAGGCCGGTGTGCAGATCAGTGGCTATCGCGCCGGACAGGTCCCGGCCCAGCGTAGTCGCCCCGATGAGCATGATCTCGGGCCGGTATTCGCGGACCAGCTTCAGGCACCCCTCGGCGTACGGATAGGTGCGGTACTTGGCCAACACCGGGTCGTCAATGACGTAGGCCTTGTCCGCGCCGTAGTGTCCCGCCTGGCGGGCGACGTCATTCACACCCTCCCCCAGTACCACCGCGGCCAGTTCGCAGCCGAGGGTGTCGGCCAATTGGCGGCCTTTGCCCAGAAGCTCCCAGCTCACCGGGTGCGCCTCGCCGTTACTCTGCTCCACAAAGATCCACACGCCGTGGTACTGCGATAGCCGCGCGACCACGTCGGCCGCGAGGTCAGCAGCAACTGCGGGCTTTTCTTCCTTCGCCTTAGCCTCTTCGCCCTCGAAGAACAGGCAGTCGGTCGGACACTCCTTGACACACTTGCCGCAGGCCGTGCACTCATCGTAATCAATGACGGCAACATCGCCCTCGACATGGATGGCGTCAAAGGGACACTCCGCCTCGCACCGCCCACAGGCAATACAGTTCGCGGCGATAATTTGCAGTTTACGCTTCGGTTTTCGCATCGCCTCTCCCTAGGCCTGCATTATTCACGAGAACAGAAATGAAAACGGTCTCAAAGCCACACAAATGGCTATGAACCGCAAGTAAGGCCCATTTGCAACTCTATGCGAACAACGATGCCATGTAATCACAAGCCGCATCACTCAACTTTCAAAGTTTTTGCCGGAAGGGTGGGGGGAACCGGCTTTTTTTGCCCAAAAAGCGGGTTTCCCACAAGCCGTTCGCGTCCTATCCCGCCTAGCCCGCCGTGCTCGTCTCGACACGCTGTATTAACTTGTCCACCAGCGTACTTACCGCCCCGGCCGGATCGTCGCTGCCGCCGGGAATCATCTCGCCCGGTTCGGGCTGCGGGGGAGGAAAGATGCTATCCACCGCCGTCGGCGAGCCGTTGAGCCCCAGCAGATGCTCCTCTACCTCGAGGTCGTCTTTAGTCCAGACCTCCGGCTCATAGCGGGCGGCCCGGATCATATCCGGCAAGGGCGCGTACCGCAACTCGTTCATCTCCTCCACACAGGTGACCACCGCGGGCAGCCGCGCCCTGACGACTTCTACCCCATTCTCCAGCCGCCGTTCCACGGTCACGGTGCGGCCCTCGAGGTCAATCCCAGGGATGCCGATGGCGTAGGTAATTTGCGGCCAGCCCAGCCGCCGCGCCAGCCCCGGCCCGACCTGGGCGGTATCGCCGTCAATGGCCTGCTTGCCGCACAGCACCAGGTCCAGCCCCTGCTCCTGCGCGATCTTCTCCAACGCGGCGGCCAGCGCGTAGCTCGTCGCCCAGGTGTCCGCGCCGGCGAAGGCCCGGTCCGACAGCAGTATCCCCCGGTCGGCGCCCATGCTGAGGCATTTCTTGATCGCCTCGGTCGCCTGCGGCGGCCCCATCGAAAGCACCGTCACGTATGCACCGTGCTTCTCCTTCATCTGCACCGCGGCTTCCGTGGCGTGAGCGTCGAAGGGGTTGACAATCGCGGGTACGCCCTCGCGGATGAGGGTGTTGGTCTCCGGATCAATGCGGACTTCGGTGGTGTCCGGGACCTGCTTGACACATACCACAATCTGGAGCATCGGCTTGTCTCACTCTCTGGTCACTGACACAGTAATAAGCGCCCGATAGCGGCCGCAAATGAACCCGATTCTTGGTATTCCTCGCCTCGCCCGCGGTATCCTTCCTTCCACCGACGAATCTACTGCGGAGACGATCCTGACGACAGCGAAGCGCCGTAAGCCAGCCCGGCAAACGCAACCCGGGCATCTATTCTACCTGCTCCAGCGGGAAGATCAGGGGCGCGGCATCCGCACTCTCCAACTCCATCTCGATGGTCGTCTCGGAGAACCCGAACCGCTCGCGCAGCAGCTTCTCCACGGCCAGATGCACCTGCCTCTGCTCGTGCCACTCCTCAGCCGTTGTCAGCACATGGGCACTAATCGCTGTGTAGTTGGAACAAAGGCTCCAGGCGTGAACGTGGTGAACGCTGACCACGCCATCGAGCCCGCTGACGGCGCTGGCAACTTCCCGCAGGTCAACGCCCCGCGGAACGCCTTCCAGCAAGATATGCACCGCCTCCTGGCCCAGACGCAGGCCACTGAACAGTATGAGCAGCCCGATCAGCACGCTGACTATCGGGTCAATGATATGCTGGCCG
>JALGTU010000200.1 GCA_029821195.1 Candidatus Zipacnadia bacterium | reverse complement strand
TCAGCTAACCTCTGGATTTGGCGGCGGCAACTTCTCTGCATACTACGAGGGGCAGTTCCGCGACAGCCTTGCGCGGGCTGGAGCCAGCTCAATGCTGGTGGAGTACGCCGGGGGACTACCCAGCTATCTAGCCCGGAGCTATGGCCCGGAACTAGGCCTGGGCGAGGGGGAGTTCTTTATCACCCGTCTCCGTACCTACCTGACCCAGAACGAGATGCAAGAAGACGTAGTGATGACCCAAGCCGCCAGTGATGACAGCTTCGCTATTCGGGTTGCAGCCGCGTCGGACAACAGCAGTAACGTACGCCTCGCCGCATTATCTCTGTTTTTCGTGCTCGGCACGATGTTGGCGCTTCCCACTAGGAGCCGCGTTAACCTCATGCGGTCTCTGCTGTTAGCCGGCATCTTTGCACTACTTATCCTCTAACCCCCAACACACAGTGGCACATTAGCATACCTGCACAGATCACCAATCGCACCGCACCGATTCTCTCATTGTAACGCCTCCCTCGTGTGAGGTTCTGCTTGCCCTTCCGACACTAATCAATTCAACTATTTTTCACTTACGGCACCAGCCACCACGTCGGGAAACCCTCAGAAGCAGAATTGTTGGTCAGCTGGGTTTGCCGGCTGCCGTCAGCGTTCATCACGTAGATTTCCTCGTCGCCATCCCGGTCGCTAACGAAGGCAACCATTCTGCCGTGGCGGTTACCTGTCCGACGGGAACGTTGCGGTATACGCCTCGTCTAACGTGCGATACTGGTCACTGCGTAGCATGCAGGTTAAGCTGATAAAGATCGGGGCCAAGGTAGTTCACCATGCACGATAAGTAATCTTCCAGATGGCGGAAGTTGCAGTATCCAAGGAGCTGTTCGAGCAGATTCTGGAACGAATCTGGGTCCTAGCGCCTGGTGCCGGGTGACCATGACCTTACTGCGGTGAAGAATTGGTGGTTTTGCTCATGCCGAGGCGGGACTGTGTCTGCTCTTGCCTAAAAGCGGTCATACTTCTTCAATTCGGGCCACAATCCTCTCCAGAAATCTTCCAATCTCGAGTCTGGTTAGCTAAACGATCCGCAGCAGGATGAATTAGTGTAGGAAACAGATAATGTTAAACGTAGCAACAAACGATATGGGAAATCCCAGATAGGCCGACTCTTGCAACAGTCTTCTCTTATATCGAATGGGCAGGAATTGACGTGTTGCTCAAGGAACGTTACAGCGAAGCAATAGTCCGTACAGCAACGCGCCTAACAGGGCGCTGTTTGACTAGGCAACATTTCAACAAGGAGGAAAGCTACGATGACTCGATTGCGCACGGTATTGATGGTAACTGTAATGGTTCTGTTGGTGCTTGGGGGGCAGCTTGCGGCGTTCGGCCAGCCCAGCCTCAATCACACCCTGCGGGCGGTGCCCGCGCCGGGGCCGGTGACTATTGACGGCTCGGTGGGCGAGTGGGACCTATCCGGGCAGATCTGGCTCTACCCCGACCGCGCCACCCGGGACGAGGTTAGCGTGCGCATCGCGGCGATGTATGACCAGGAAGCCTTCTACCTCTGTGCAGTGTGGCGTGACTCCTCTCCCATGGCCAGCCGCATAAGGAAGCCAACCAAGAGTGACATGCTTGGAATCCACATACAGACTGACGTGGCCTGGGCCATATCGGCATCGTACTACACTCCTGCGCAAGAGCCGCGGTTAAGCATGAGCGCGATCACCCGCCGGAATCCCCACCTTGCCGGCGACGTCAGGATTGCGGACGCCCTTGCAGAGGGCGCGGCATCAGCGTACAAGAAGGATGCTGACGGCAAGGGCTACGTGCATGAACTGAAGCTGCCCTGGGAGATACTGTTCCGTGGGGAGAAGGAGATCAAGCCCGGCGCGCGGTTCCGCATGATCTTCAACCCCCGCTGGAGCATGGGCCAAGGCACTAGCGGCTTCAAGGTGGTCAGCTATCTTGACGTGATCGCGCCGGGCTACGACCGCTGGGGCACGCCCAAAGAGGAGAGCTATGGGTACACAACTGCCGGGTGGGGCGAGTGCATCCTCATGGCGGCGGGCGACCTCGAACCGATGCCCACTAGGGAGGAGAAGGTGGCCGAGCGGCGTGCGGGCGTGGTCCCGCTGATGGTGGAAGTGCCCCCCGCAGCGAAGAAGTTCACGGTGGTCATTGAGGATGCAGAGGGCAAGCACGTGCGTTACCTGCTGGCCGACCACAGAGTCAGCGACTATTCGGTGAGCCAGGCTGGAACCAAGCGTAAGCTGAGGGTTATGTGGGATGGGCTGGACGATAGCGGCAAGCCAGTAGCCTCGGGTGACTACATCGTGCGGGGCTTGAGCCACGAGGGGCTGGATGTTACCTACCTGCTGTCGTACTACAATCCGGGCGACCCGCCGTGGCAGATTGGCGACGGCAGCGGCGACTGGGGCGCCGACCACACTTGCCCGACCGCGGTGGCTTGTGGCGGACGCCGTGCCTACGTGGGCTGGCCGCGCGACGAGGGCGGCTGTCCGGTGCTAGGCGTGGACATTGACACACTACACAAGGTCTGGCATGGGCCCAAAGAAGGCGGCGTCTACGGTGATAAGCTTGCCGCCAACAGTAGGTACCTGTTTTGTGCCCACCGCGCTAACGCCAAGCTCGCCCGCCGCGATCCGGATACCGGTGTAGTGCAGAAGGTAGTCGAGCTCAGCCCGATGCTGCTCTCCAAGCAGATCATGACTCTGCCGTTGACGGGGAGGTTTAAGCTCGATCCGGATGATGTCGGCCTCACCGAGAAGTGGTATGAAAAGACCGACTTCAGCGATTGGGATACCATTCGGACCGATGCACACTGGCAGGACCAGGGGTACGACTATCTGGGCGTGGCCTGGTATGCGATAGAGTTCGAATACCCGGCCAATGCCCCTGACGACCCGCTGGCCTTTCACTTCGGGGCCGTTGATGGCCTGGCCGATCTATACATGGACGGGCGCAAGTTCGCCGAGCAGAAGCGGCCGCCGGTCGAGATGTGGGACAAGCATTTCTTCCGGTCACTGGGTGGGGCCCTCGCGCCGGGTAGACATGTGATGGTTGTGCGTGTGGAGAAGCGGGAGTATTCCGCGGGGGTGTGGAAGCCGATTTCGGTGATGACCGAGCGCAGCGCCGAAGAGAAGATTGATTACCACCGGCCCACCGGCCTGCGCATCGGGTTCCACGGTGTGGGCAACCAGCCTGACGAGCGAGATCACTTCTACGCAATGGAGGGGGGCCTGCGCGATATTGCTGCCAACGAGGACCTGGTGGCTGTGAGCCTGGGGGGCAACGACCGCGTAATC
>JALGTU010000199.1 GCA_029821195.1 Candidatus Zipacnadia bacterium | reverse complement strand
GATGTTCGGCTCGGCTACGCAGACTGTTGCCAAGCAGGCGAAGTGCTCGGTGCTGATGGTCAAGAAGGGTCCCGGCCGGGTGCGGGCCATCGCTCGCGAGATGTTCCGGCCCCTGGAAGATGGCGAGCGCACCGAGATAGAAGTGCCTGAGGACGAATAGGGCGCAGCGGATAGGACGCAGGAGGTGGAATAGTGGCGAGCAGGATACTGTCCGTGACTGTGGCGGCTTGACACTGGAAGGGCGGCTCTCTACAATTAGTTGAGTGAGTAGTGGACTAATGCCCGTAAGGGCCTGTTGAGAGGGACAAACAAGCCGATGCTTAAAGAGCAAGTTGAAGAGGTTCTGAAAAAGGTGCGGCCTAATCTCCAGATGCATGGCGGCGACGTGGAACTGGTGGATGTCAGTGAGGAGGGTGTGGTCAGCGTCCGCCTCCAGGGCGCCTGCAAGGGCTGCCCGATGGCCCAGCAGACCTTAAAGCTGGGCATCGAGGCCATGCTGAAAGAGGAGCTTTCCGAGGTGCAGGCAGTGGAGGCCGTTGATTAGGGTTGAGTGCCTTAGTGCCGCCAGGAGGAAACCATTGTGAAGATTTTTTTGGATACCGCTAACATTGATGACATTCGTACCGCCGACGGTTGGGGCATACTTGACGGGGTGACGACCAACCCTACGCTGGCCGGTCGGGAGAGGCGCCCGTTCCGGGAAATAGTCGAAGACATTTGCGAGGTTATGGGCGATCGCCCCGTCAGTGCGGAGGTGGTCGCCACCGACGCGGAGGGAATGCTGACCGAGGCCCGGGAGGTCTCTTCCTGGGCGTCCAACGTGGTGGTGAAAATCCCGCTGATCCCCGAGGGCATCAGGGCGATAACTGTCCTTTGCCAGGAGGGCATCAGAGTCAACTGCACTCTGTGCTTCTCCCCCGCCCAGGCGCTGCTGGCGGCCAAGGCCGGCGCCACCTACGTTTCGCCCTTTATTGGGCGGCTGGATGATATCGGTCACGACGGGATGGAGCTAGTAGCCCAGATCAAGCAGATCCTGGACAACTATGATTACCTGGATACCCAGATAATCACCTCCAGCGTGCGCCATGTCCAACATGTCGTACGCGCGGCCATGGTGGGCTCGCACGTCGCGACACTGCCCTTTCAGGTGCTGGAACAGTGCTTCCACCACGCCCTGACCGACGTCGGCTTGCAGCGCTTCCTAGACGACTGGGAGAAGGCCGGGCTGAGTATATTCTGAGCAGTTGGCGCCACTGCGGTGCCATTGCGCTGTACACCACTATGTGGGAGGGAGTCATCAAATGAGTCGGATATCTTTGTTGGCAGTTGTACTGGCCGTGTTACTGGGAGGTACGGTCGCCTCGGCGCAGACGGCTCGCTATTGGGGCATGGGCAATACCGGAGTCGCGGCGGCGAATGATGCCGCGGCCACCGGATTCAACCCGGCGAATCTGGCGTTCCTGGACGTTACGCCCCCGGCCGGGCTGTATTCGCAGTATGATCCGATAACGCAGCCGTGGGACTGGCAAGCCGCCGGAACAGTGGAAGCCAGCGGCGACTGGGATTACAAAGCTGTGCACTTCGCGGGGCGCAACAACCAGGACGACTGGGGGATTGGCGCCTGCTGGCAGGAGGCTGGCCCCGGCGATTCCTGGGGGCTGGGATTCGGCGCGCAGGCTGGTGCCCGCTGGGGTTGGGGGCTGTCTGTGGAGGATATTGATACCATGGGAGCAAGTGGTGACACTTACTTCAATGGCGGGCTGCTCTACCTGGCGCCTCAACCGGACGATGACCCGGTCAAGCTGGGGCTTTACCTGCGAGACCTGACCGACGAGACCGGTTCTGGTCCGCTTGTCAACCTGGGTATAGCCATCCCGCTGACGGCACGCCTGGGCGAGAACATGATACTGTCCGCCGACTGGCTCGACGCCACCAACGAAGTCGAAGCCCAGGGTAACGTTGGTGTCGAGTACACAGCGGCGGATACCTGGACGCTGCGCGCCGGGCTGGTTGACGGCGAGCAAGTCACCGCTGGTATCGGCTACGACGGCGGCGCGTGGAAGCTGGATGCCGCTTGGGTGGAATCAGCGAGTGCTGCTGCAGACGACGAAGTCGTCGCCACCGTGTCCCACTCGTTCAAGTAGCCGGCAGGCGGCGCCAGTAACATCCTAGCTGCTGGTTGCCGACCGGCGGCCGTTCGGGCGCATGCTCTGAATTAGGGCAGGCCTCCGCCGAAAAGGCGGGGGCTTTGCTGTGCGCCAATATGGGTCCACCGGACTGTCTCCGCTTTGATGCCCTGGGTGCGCAACTATCTGGCCTGGTAGCTGTCCATATGGGTGTAGTGTAATCTGGGCGCACAGTTCGAGCGGTAGTGATAATGGTGAAAGTTCTCTGGCACCGGTTGGCGGAGGTGCTCGTGTTCGCGGCACTGGTTGCGGCAGCGTTGCCCACCGGTTGGGCGGATCCCGAGCGGATTCCTGGCCCGGCCACGGTAGGGCTGGCCCGGGCCGATCACGTCTACCTGCCCGAGTCCCCCTGGGTCCCCCGGTTCGTCTATCCGCAGGGCAAGATAGACTACGAGGTGGTCACCGCTTTGTTGGACAGAGCGGTGACGGCCTGGTCGGGCGGGGAGCAGCCTGAGGATTTCTGGGGCCAGCGCTTCGGTCCTAACGACCGGGTGGGTCTGATGATTGATGTCCGGGAGCCGCCCATCCCGATCATTATGGTAGAGGCGATTATCGAACGGCTCGTGAGCGTGGGCGTGAGGACCGACGATATCTTGATATTCTCCGGAGACGAGCGCGATCTTTTTGCGGCGGGGTTTTCGCTGCGGCACGACCGTCCGGGAGTCAAGTGCTATGGAGCGGCTTCGGTGGGCTATCGCCACGGCTTGACCCGGATCCTCGCCGACATGTGCGACAAGGTTATCAACGTCGCGTATCTGCACCCTCACCCAGAAGTGGGTATGACCGGCGCCGTGTACAATCATCTATCCTGCGTGCCGCCGGCGGTGGCTAAGCAGCTCGTCTCAGAGCCTGAGCGGCTGGCCTCGGTGGCGGCGCAGCCGCTGGTGCGGCAGAAGATGGCCCTGCATTTCCTGGTGGCTCTGCACCCGTACTACGCAATTGCGGCTCCTGGCGACCAGGCTCTGCGCTGGGAGTATGCTGGTCTGTTGGTGTCCTCGGACCCGGTGGCTGTGGCGCCCGGCGGGCGGAGGCGGGCATCGAACCCGCGGCACCGGAAGTGGCCCGTGACTATCTGCGGGCGGCATACGAACAGCACTTCCTGGGCCAGTCTAACCTCGACCAGATCACCGTAGTAACCATTGGCCCCGAGTAATAGTGGAGACCGTTGAGAAAGCCAGTTATTGGCGTAGCAGAGAGGCTAGAGGCTGTGCCCAGTTCTTTCAAGCTATGGGCCAGCGGCTGGCTGCTGGGATTCAAGTTAGTTTTGCAGTAGGAGGCTTTCAGGACAGTTAACCAGTCTGCGAAATCCCTATGGTTGGCGCGCTCGTCCTGCATAGGCCACTTCATCGTTGGCGTATGGTAATTGCTCAGCTATTGGCGACGATTCTAGCACAATACTTGCCTACCCTCAATGCCCGTACTATAATGAAAGCCAACTTTTAGAGCATGCCCAAGGATGGAGCGATTTTCGTGAGAGCGACGACCCCGTTTGAACCGTTAGGCGGCGAGACGTATCCCGACACACTGGAGGAA
>JALGTU010000058.1 GCA_029821195.1 Candidatus Zipacnadia bacterium | reverse complement strand
GCGGCGTCCACGTCGGCCAGCTCGGCCATCACGGCCTTGAAGTCAGTTTCGCCCTCACCGATCTGCAGCGCCTCACCGTCAACGCCGGAACTGTCCGCGATGTGCAGGTGGGCGATCCACGGCTTGATCGTGCGGATATACTCGAGGATGTCCGCGCCGACGTGATTGCACCAGAGCGTGGCGTGCGAGAGGTCGAAGCAGATACGCCCGCCGTGGGCCTGGCAGAAGTCGGCAATCTCCTGCGGGTCCATAAAGACATTGCCGTACCACTGGCCGCCGAAATACCAGGGAAACGGCGGCAGGTTCTCCAGCAGCAACTCTACGCCCTGTTCGCGCCGCAGGACTGCCATTGACCGGGCGAGATTCTCGATCAGCTCCGTGTTGTCGTCGAGCGGGCCGTCGAAGCTCATCCCGCCGGCGTGGACGATGATCTTGACTGGCCCGGTCTGATTAGGGAAGTGCTCCGCTAACCGCCGGGCCACTTCGCAGGCATCGGCAATAAGCTCGATCCCCGCCTGGCGTACCGACTCATCCGTACTGCACAGGTCGAGAAGCTGGCCGTGGCGATACTCCGGAGCGTGGACGATAAGCTCCGGCTCAAACTGCCCCAAATCCTGGGGGAAGTGCTCCAGGTCCGTATCAGTGAGGTGAAACTCGAGCACATCCGGCTGCCACTGGGCCAGCGCGACCGCGTCACGGTAACGCACCACCGGGCCCCAACGCCGGGGGAAAGCGGCGGATATCTGCTGGGGCGTTGCCCCGGTTATGTCCGACTCGCGGAACTGCTCGCCCTGGAGGATGTCGCGTGGGGACCTTGCGCCGACCAGTTCCGAGTAGCGCTGCGGGTTGATGCCACTGCCCGGCGCCAGCGCGGTGAGCATCTCCCGGGTGATCACGGTGCCGGCGGGGATGTCCTGCGCGGCGACCAGGCTTTTGCGCAGCGCGTGACGGTTGATGACCTCGCCGCGCGACAGTGGTCGTTCCTGACTACCGAGTGCCGCTTCCATGTTCCGGATGTCGCGGACCTGCTTCTGCAGGCCCGGGGGCTCGAGGCTGGCGGCGTGGTCGGGCCCGGGCATGGTGCGGTCCAGCGTGATGTGCCGCTCGATGATGCACGCCCCCAGGGCAGCGGCTACCGTGGAGATGGCGATGCCCCGCTCGTGGCCGGAGTAGCCAACGGGTACGCCCAGTTCGGCCAGACGCCGCATAAAGCGCAGGTTAACGTCTTTGAACGCCGCCGGGTAGGTGGACTGACAGTGCAGGAAGGCGAACTGGACATCGTGCTCGCGCAGGAAGTTGGCCGCGTACTCGATTTCCTGCCAGCGCGACATTCCGGTGGACAGGATCAGCGGCTTGCCGGTCGTCACGAGGTGCTCGAGCAGAAAGATGTTGGTCAGGTCGGCCGAGGACACCTTGTACGCGGGCACCTGGAGCGATTCCAGGAAATCCGCGCTGGCCTCATCCCAGGGCGTGCAGAGGAACTCCAGGCCCCGTTCGCGGGCATGCTGGGCCAGGCTGCGGAAGGCCTCATCGGACAGCTCGGCCTCCTCGAGAAAGGGCACCAGAAACTGCAGCTCCTTGTCAGCCTCGGCCAGGTCCGCCAGCAGCTCCGGGGAGTATTGCATGCGCAGGTCGCGCTTCTGGAACTTGATGGCATCAGCTCGGGCGTCGGCGGCAGCGTCAATCAGTTGCCGGGCGATGCGCGGGCTGCCATTGTGATTGATGCCCGCCTCGGCGATGATGTAAGTCGGCTCACCAGGGCCGACCCGGCGGTCGCCAATCTGCAGGTGCGTTATGCGCTCAAGCATGATCTCGCTTCCCTAAGTGTGAGCAGTTGGATTTAGAGCCAGCATTATCTCTTCGGCCAGGGCCAGGTCATCGCTGCTATCAATGTCAATCGAGCGCACTGGGTCCATGACAATCACCCGCACCTCGCCCCCCAGCCGGTTATTGTGCTCGCGGAGAGCAGCGGTGCGCGTGACGTACAGCGCGCCGTTCTCCGAGTATATCTCGGCAACCTCCTGGCTAAACTTCCGGCCGGCGTAGTCGTATTCGGGTGCCCAGATGTCGCCGTCACGAGTCTGGCCGCGCTTGTCCCAGTGCTGCAGCGGCGCGACGGTCATCACCACGTCACAGCCGGTTTCGGCCAGCTTCGTGATAGCCGCATCAATGATGTCGCTGCCCCGCAGCGGCGAGGTGCACTGGAGCAGGGCGATGGCATCGGGCACGTAGCCCTCGGTGCTTGCCAGGTAGTCCAGGGCATGTAGCAGCGCCGGTTCGGTCTGTGATGTGTCGGTGGCGATTTCCGGCGGGCGCGCGATAGTTTCCGCACGGGCCTCGCGGGCGACTCGGGAGATCTCGTCATCGTCGGTGGAAACGACGAGCCGGTCGAGCAGCCTCGCGCGCTGAGCCGCTTCGATCGTCCAGACAATCAGCGGCTTGCCAGCCAGCGGCACCACGTTCTTGCGCGGTATTGACTTCGAGCCGCCCCGCGCGGGGATGATTCCCAGTACCTTCAGTACCTTCAGGCTTTGTTCGGCGGATGTCTCAGTCATCTCAGTATTCGGTAGGACGGGCGTCTCGCCTGTCGTACCATATCACGGTAGGAAGAGTTTGCTATCTCCGCGTGTAGTGCCACTCACCTATCTTCTCGCCAATGCTCCAGTACTCCGCCCACAGGCCCAGCAGGGGATTGATCCTGGCGGTGTCCAAGCCGCCGTCTTCGGCCAGGACATCCTCGTCCACATGCACCGCCACGATCTTGCCCATTACCCACTCGTGATTGCCCAGCGGTACGTTCTGGATCAACTCGCACTCCATGCTCACCGGACATTCTTCAATCAACGGCGCGCGAATCTGGCTGGCCGGCTGAATGGTGAAGCCGCAGGCAGCGAACTTGTCAACGGTCTGACCCGAGCGGGTACCGCAGACGTCGGCTTGCTGCATCTGGTCAGCCGAGGGCAGGTTCACGCCGAAGTCACCCGTTTCGGTGATGAGACCCAGCGAATACTGGGCCTGCCCAATAGCCACGCCTACTACCGGCGGGTTGGACGAACAGATGGAGCTGGCGCCGATCGTAATGATGTTGGGCTTGCCCTCCGCGCCGATCATGCTGACCAGGCATATCGGCCACGGGTAAAAATATCGGCTCATTGGGCTGTCCATCAAACGCTTTGCCACAGCAATCACGCTCCTGAGTAGTTGACCGATACGGCTTGACTGGGTCTCTTGTTTGGTGTAAATATAGCACCAGCTATCAACGTAACAACACTTCGCCGTAGCTGCATGTGATACCTGCCTGCGGATTTGTGCGGCAGAGGGCTACGGTTGGGCTAGCCGGATATTATGATCACGCAACTCGAAAACTACCGCCGCGGTGCGCTGTTGGGTGCGTTGGTATTGCTCCTGAGCATCTGCGTACCGGCGGCGCAGGCCACTGGTCCGACCGATGCAGCAGCGCAGTTGCGCCAGAAGCTGGCCGATTTGCTGGCCCATCCCGCTCTGCGCGGTGCCGAGGTGGGCGCGTGCGTGGTCTCAGTGCCCGATGGGGAGCCGCTTTATGGCCTCAACCAGCATCAGCCCTTCACGCCGGCTTCCACGGTGAAGTTGCTGGTCACGGCCAGCGCACTGCGGCTGCTGGTCCCCGACTTCGTCTACCATACCTCGGTCTGGACTGCGACGGCGCCAACTGAGGGAGGAACCATACCCGGCGACCTGTTCATCGCCGGGACCGCCGATCCTGCGGCCAACACTGCGGCCTACACCCGCATAGCTCAGCAACTCACCGCCCACGGGATTACTCAGGTGGGCGGCGGCATAGTAGGCGCGGGTGCTGTAGTCGCTGCGGAGAAGGACAAGGGCTTGAAAGCGGCTCGGGCGCTGCTGCAGGCGCTCGCCCGCAAAGGTGTCCCGGTCGGGCATCAGGCCGCCGAAGGCGCTGTGCCCCCGGGTGCGTACCTGCTCTACCGCCGCGAATCAACCAGCCTGCGCGACTACATCCACGCGATCAACATCCACTCGAACAATCGCCAGGCGGAACTGCTCTTGAGCAGCCTGACCAGCAGCTTCGGTAATCCCCACGATCCTGACCACGGATTCATTGGCGAACTCTGGCAGGAGCACGACCTGGATGTCGCCGGGCTGAGGTTGATCGAGGGCAGTGGTCTGTCGCACCGCAATAAGATGACGCCCGCATTGCTCACCGGCGTGTTAACGGAGATGGCGCATGATGAGGCCGAGCTGCAAGCGCTGGTTGATTCCCTGCCCGTGGCGGGGCTGAGCGGCACACTCAGCGGGCGGATGCGCGGGACCGTCGCTGAAGCTCGTGTCTATGCCAAGACCGGCACGCTCAAGAAGGTCAGTTGCCTGGCGGGGTACGTATGTGTAGACCGCTCGCCGGGCCTGGCCTTTGCGCTGATGATGAACGGGTATTCCTGCTCGCTGAGAAAAGCGCGGGCTATTCAGGACCAGGCGGCCATCCAGATGGTCAAGTATGCGCTGGCCCAAGCGGAGCAGCCGCAGCCCGTGACCGTTAGCGAGCGGGCCGGCCTGGAGCGATAGTAGTTAGTTGCGTAAATCATCGTGAGATTGCTCACGCCTTTTGGGGCCAGCCTTGAAAGCTCCGCGTTGCGAAGCTTCCGGCGACAGGCCCCTCCGAAAGCCTTATTGTGCGATTGTGTTACGTTGTTGGAGGGGCCGTGTCGAGCGCAGCGAGGCCGGCCCGCCTACAGGCGGGTGGGGGCCGTCGTAGCAAGCATTTCCGTAGAAGGGTCATCCCTGGCCCGATAGAGTCGCGGCAAGGGTGCCGCTCCTACAATAGAGGTCCGTACTCTCAGTAATCAGCCAGCTTGTGGTATTCGTCGAGCATGGCCATGAAGTTGTCGTACTTGGTGCCCACGGCGATGCTGTGGCTGGAGCCGAGGATGAATCCGCCGCCGGGCTTGGCGCAGTGCATCGCCCGGCGCACGTCCTCGCGGACCTGCTCGGGTGTCCCGCTGACTAGGTTCTCCAGCGCTACCCCGCCCCAGAGCGCAATCCTGTCGCCGTAGCCCTGCTTCAGCTTGCAGATGTCCATATCCGCGGTGCCCTGGATTGACTGGTAACAATCGTAGTCCATTTCGATGAAGTAGTCCATCAGAGAATTGACGTTGCCGCAGCAGTGCTTCATCACCCACAGGCCCAGATCGTGCATGCGCTGAACTCGCTGCTTATTGCCCTCCAGGTAGAACTCGGCGAACATCGCCGGGCTGATGAACGGCCCGGTCTTGTAGCCGAAGTCGTTGCCCCACATCACACCGTCTTGGTTGGGGTGGATGATGATCTCATCCACCAGGCTCTGCCGCTTGACCGCCTGAGCAACCGCCGCTTTGACGACCTCCGGCTGCTCGATGAGCATCAGCATGCCCCGCTTCATCCCCCCCACGAACATCATCCCCAGCTCGCCGCCGGAGGGCCCGGCGATGAACAGCTCGTCGCCGAGCTCGTTGATGAGGGCGTCCCTGATTTCGAAGGTGCGTGGGTCAAACTGGGGTGCCTTGGGTTCAGCTTCGAACTCGGCTACCGTGAACTGTCTCTGCTCGGCGACGGGGTCCTTGACGCAGGTGATGTCGGCAGTAATGCTCGAGTACTTGTAGATCCGCCCGTGCTGGTCTTCCCATGTGCCCTCGGCAATCTGCTTCGGCGGCGGATCGTCAGTGGGTAGGGGAATACGGTAGCTGGCCATCCCGAAGGTGACGATGTCCAGCTCCAGCTTCTTATGCAGCTCAATATGATCCTTGCGCCAGCTCTCGGCGACCTCGTCGTGGCGGCCCTCCCAGAAGGCGATCTGCGAGCGGGCCTTTGCCCGGTAGTACGTCTCGTGGCCGATGATCTTCTCGACGGTATCGAAGTCAACCGCGAATTCGCCGAGGGGAACTCGGTCAGGCTCCTGGAATTGGAGAGTGGCTATCACGCGCTCTTTGGAGGTCATCTTACAGTTGGTTCCTCGCAGCTCAGTTATAGTCTCAACAATCGGGTCGCGTTGCCGCCCAGGATCATCTCGCGCTCCTGAGCAGTGAGGTCCAGGCGGTCGAGGCCGGCCAGCCCCTCCGCCGGCGACTGCCAGGGAAAATCAGAGGCGAACAGCACCCGCTCGGGGCCGTGATCGCGGATGATTCGGGCAATCTGCTCGTCGCTGGTCTTGTTGAAGACGTACGAGATGTCCATATACACGTCTTGCCCGACCAGAAACTCCTCGACGTCCTCCCACATCTGGTAGCCGCCGAGGTGAGCGACGATGAGCTGAAGCTCCGGCAGCGTCTGATGGAGCTTCAGCAGCCGCTCGGGGGTGGGCTCTACTCGCTCGATGGGCTGGATCTCCTGGCCGGCGTGCAGCAGGACAATCAACTGTCCGGCTAACTTCTCCAGGACGTTCAGCGTTGCTGGCGCAAGCAGCTCAAACCCCTGGAAATGGGGCTGGAGCTTGACGCCCCGGAGGCCCTCGCCGAGCAGGAACTGGATCTGTTCATCACAGCCGGGGTCCGCGGGGTGCAAAGCCCCGAAGGGAATCAGCCGCTCGCTGGCCAGCCCGGCCAGCCAGCGGTTTATCGAGCCGACCTGGCCGGGGCGCGTGGCCACGGAGCAGAGCACAGCAGCGTCCACGCCAGTAGCATCCATGTGCCGGAGCAGCTCCTCGACGGTTGGGCGTGTGATCGGCCGGGCCCCGTAGGCGGCTTCCAGCGCCACCATGGCCTTGTCTACCACTTTGTCCGGGAAGATGTGGTTGTGGGTATCAATGATCTTGGACATAGTTTAATCACCAGTAGCATTGAGGCGGTATTGACCGGTGTGGGAACGCCAGGCGACCTGAATCGTGGTGGCCAGGACCGAGGGCGCGGCCCGCCACGGGGCCAGCGTGGTTCCGGCGACATGCTGCCACCTGACAGGAACCTCTACTATCCTCAGGCCCTGCGCTCGCGCCCGCGCCAGGATCTCCACGTCAAAGCCCCATCGGGTTGTGACCAGAGCCGCGAATAGCACTGCCGCGGCCGGTCCGGCAAAGAGCTTGAAGCCACACTGGCTGTCGCTGATTCCGGGCAGCGTGGTCAGGCGAATGAATAGTCGGCCGAGGCGACTGACGGCGCCGCGCAGCATAGATTCTTCTCCCAGGTTCCGGCTGTCTTGGTGGTAGCGCGAGGCGATAGCTACCTGAGCGTCGTTCTGCTGGAGAGCCTCGAGAAAATCGAGGACCTGCTCAACTGCCATGCTACCATCAGCGTCCATAAACAAGCGATATTCGCCCGTGGCGGCCAGCATACCCGCGCGCACTGCGTAGCCCTTGCCCCGATTAGGCCGGTAACTGATTAGTCGGAAGAGGTCGTTTTCCCGGCTCCTGCGCTCGATCAGCGCCGCCGTGCCGTCGGTGCTGCCGTCGTCCACCACCAGCACCTCGACGGCAAAATCTACCCGGTGGGCAAAGGCAGCCACCGAATCGAGCGTCGGCGTGATGCGCTGCGCTTCGTTGTAAGCCGGAATGATGATGGACAGGTACATCGTGCCCGCGCTTTCGCTCGGCATCAGTGCCCGGCGGTGGCCGGCCCGTTGGGCACGATGCAGAGCATCTCCAGGTCATTCTCGCCGGTACAGCGGAACTGGTGGCTCTCGCCGGGGGCAATGAGGATGGCCTGGTCAGGCGTCAGGGGAATGCTGCCCTGATCGGTAACCAGGTCGCCGGCGCCGCGCAGAATGTAGACCTCGTGCTCCCAGTCGTGCGTGTGCCTCGGGGTATATCCGCCCGGAGCGATGATGAACCGCCGTAGCGCGAAATTGGGTGCGCCGTTCGCCGGGGCTAGTAGCCACTGGACGTCGGTGTCCTTCGCGCCTTCGGTCGTCACCGTGTTACGGTCTGACTCTTGGGCATTGACTGTGTACATAATCGCCACCTCGCTCTGCTGGTCTTTCAGTAGGACAGGCGTCTCGCCTGTCCACAGCCGACTGACGAGAGGCCCGTCGTACCGAATGGTGGTCAGATCTCGATCTCCATACCGTCGTAACCCACCTCAATGCCGGCGGGCGAAAGCATCGCCACCAGGCCTTCGTGGGTCAGGCCACCGTTATGCGTAAAGTGGTTGGCAATCACGCGGCTGGACTCGCCGATTATGCCGCGCTTGAGCAGCTCATCGCGAGCGTCTATGACCGCCTCGGCACCCATGTGCCCCTCCCGGTAGTTGTGCTTTCCGTAGGTGCAGTCCAGTATCGCCACATCAAGCCGGTGCTCACTGAGCAGGTCCCAGGTCTCTTCCGCCCACCAGCCCGAGTCATTGCCGATGAGAATCTTATGATCACCCTCTTGCAGGATATAGTTGAAACAAAGCTCATCAGGCATGTGGGCTGCGCGGATGGGCACGGCGCAACGCTGCTGATCGAGTTCGATGCGTCGGCCGACCGCCACTTCCGAGAAATCCATGAAACATTGGTCGAGCGACTGAGCGAAGGCATCTTCCAGCATCCGCCCGATCCTGGCGCTGCCGTGGATGGTTAGCCAGGATGCTTGCGGTAGTACCGAGAAACCGGATGCCCGATAGTGCAAGCTGACCGGATAGAAGTGATCTTCGTGCGAGTGAGTTATCAGCAGGTGCCGGAGCTTGGTGTAGTCGAGATTCCAGGTGACCTGAGCGAAGAAGAGATCTGGACCCAGATCAATCATGATATCGTCGTCCCACAAGTACGCGGTGCGCCGCCGGATATCGCGGCCGCCGTTTTCGCGAGCAGCCCGGCAGACCGGGCAGCTGCAAAACAGCGCCGGTATGCCCTCGGCCGCGGCGCTGCCCAGGATATTCACTCTCATCTGCACTACTCCTCATCTGGAGATGCTGCGAACCGTACGCCCTCCGGTCCGAAGTACATATAACGTTCGTCTGGCGCAATTGCTAACACCTGAAGCATCGCTCCGCCAGGCAGCTCGACCAACTCCGGCTCGGGTTCTACGCGAGCATTCGGGTTAAGGAATATCGCGCTAATTATGCTGTCATCCAGCCGCACGGGGCTGGGAAAGGCCAGGCTGGGTCGGGGCGGCGACATCGTCTGCTGCAATAGATACCCCGGATACTCGGGCAGATAGAAGTGCACTGCGTGATAGAACATCCGCAGGTCTGACTGGACGATCACGGCTTCCGACGGCCGATAGCGCGAACTGATGTGATCAATCACCGACTCCACCTGCCGGGCGTACCGGTCACTTTCCGGCGCCGTGCGCGTGATAAACACACCGATATTCAGCATGACACCCAGGGCTACCACCACGAGCCACGTGGGGAGCATCCGGGGGCTGTTCTGGGTCAAGTCGGCGCAGAATAGATATATGCCCAACCCGGCCAGCAGGCATAGCGCCGGCATATAGATCAGCACGTAGCTGCGGGTGTCCATATTGACCAGCAAGTGGAAGGCCACCAGGGGCAGCAGCCAGAGGATCAACAGTTGGATGCGGTCGTCTGCCCGGACCAATTGCGGGCGCATCACGCGGCCAAGTGCATATAGCAGGGGCAGCAGCCACGCCAGGACAGAAAGATGAGACCGCCCGCCGAATAGTAGCTCCGACCACTTGCCCATCCGCTCGGCGAAGCTGTCCAGCGCCGCACGCGGTCCTTGGGTGAGAGCGGCAAGCACGGAGGCGGGATAGAGCACCTCGGTGAATTGCGCCTGGCTGCTGGCCTGATATATGGCGTAGCCGCCGGTCCACGAGGAGACTACAGCGATCCATAGCCCGGTTAGAATAACGATAAGGGCTATGCCCAGCGCCAGTCTGCGCCAACCCGCCCGGCGTGAAAACCATAGCCACATCAGGCCGAAGAAGGTCAGGATCTGCTGGCGAAAGCCCCCGGCGACTCCGATTACCAGCGCGGATATGGTGCTCCAGCGCGGGGAGGTCGCCCGCGCGCGATAGGCCGTCAACGCCACGACGCTGCCCCAGAAGACGCCGGCGGGGTACGACATCCACGATACGCCGAACCGCCAGAAGTTGCTGTCGGTCATCAGCAGTAGCGCGGCCGCCAGCCCGACCCACGGCCCGAACAGCGCCGTGCCCAGCAGGTACAACGCGCCGCAGGCCAGCGCACTAAAGGCCATCGCGACGGCCACGAGGCTGATGTTGGCGTCACCGGTCAGCGCGTAGATGGGTTTGGCGCACAGGATGAAGTAGGGATACCCGGGCGCATGCGGGTAGCCCCGGGCCATATCGAACCTCTCTAGCGCAAAGGCATACTCGGCCCCGTCGGAATGCGCTATCAGTGGGGGGATGAAGGGCAATCGGGTAAGCACCGTCAGAATCACCAGGGCTGCCGCGATGGCCCAGTCTCGTCCCGTGAATCTAGCCTGGCCAGAAGGCAATCTTGCTTCATTCACCAAGGGCGAGGAAGTTGTGCTGATGTCTTCAGACATATTCGTTAGTTGAGCGCTACCCCTGTGGAGGTATTAGCGCCGGATGCAGTGAAACTATCCCCATTGAATATTGACCGCCTGTGCGGCGTTATCCTCCTCGCAGCCAAACTGGGGTGTGAGACATAATGAAGCTGGTGACCAGTCAGCAAATGCGCAGTATTGACCATACGGCCATAGAGGAATACGGGATTGCCGGTACGGTGCTGATGGAGAATGCCGGGCGAGCGGTGGCTGACGCGGCGGAGGAGATGGTGGAGGGCTTTGGGCACGTGGCGGTCGTCTGCGGGCGTGGTAACAACGGCGGCGACGGTTTCGTGGCGGCGCGGCATCTGTACAATCGGGGTATGTCGGTAGAGGTTTTCCTGCTTGCGGAAGCCGGCGAACTGTCGGGCGATGCTGCCACCAACTGCCGGATCGCCCAGAAGATGGGCCTGCCAATTGTCGAGAATCCCGATACGGAGGTGCTGGAAGCTGCCGTTGACTCGGCGGATATCGTGATTGATGCCATACTCGGCATCGGCATTAGCGGCGAGGTCCACGGCGCCGCACAGAGCGCCATCGAGACCATTAACCAGTCGCTGGCGCTTGTCCTGGCGGTGGACATTCCCTCCGGGCTCAGCAGCGACACCGGCGCGGTGCTGGGCGAGGCAGTTGAAGCCGACCGCACACTGACTTTCGGCCTGCCCAAGGTCGGCCACTATTGCTATCCGGGACGAGACCTTTGCGGGGAGATCGAGGTGGTGGACATCTCACTGCCCCAGGAGCTACTTACCAGCGACGCGCTCACCACCAACTTGACCGAGGCTGTGGACGCCTGGTTGATGCTGCCGTATCGCTGGGGTGATATGCACAAGGGCGACGCGGGCCGGCTGCTGATCGTGGCCGGTTCGGCGGGGATGACCGGCGCGGCAGCCCTGGCCGGCCTGGGCGCGGCACGCTCTGGTGCCGGCCTGGTTACCCTGGCCGTTCCCGAAAGCCTCAACGACATCCTGGAGGCTAAGTGCACTGAAGTGATGACGCTGCCGGTGCCTGAGACCGGCCAGCGCAGCCTGGCCCGGGAGACGGCGGCCCAGATTCTGGCGTTCGCTGAGAACTGCGATGCCGTAGCCCTGGGCCCGGGCCTCTCGCAGGTATCAGAAACGCAGGAGTTGGCGCGCGAGTTAATTGGGCGGATTTCGCAGCCTCTCGTGGTTGACGCCGATGGGCTGAATGCCTGCGTTGATGCAACCGATGTGCTTAAGGATCGCTCGGCCCCCACCGTGATCACCCCGCATCCGGGCGAGCTTTCCCGCCTGGTTGATCTGTCCGTCACCGATATTCAGGCAGACCGCGTCGGCGCGGCCCGGCAGGCCGCCGGGGATCTGAGCTGTGTGGTGGTGCTCAAGGGTGCCGCTACGGTGACGGCCACCGCCGACGGCGAGGTCTGGGTCAATCCCACCGGCAATCCGGGGATGGCATCTGGCGGGGTCGGCGACGTGCTTACCGGTGTCATTGCGGCGCTGCTGGCCGGCGGCGCTGATGACCTCGAGGCGGCGGTCAGCGGCGTCTTCTACCACGGTCGGGCCGGTGATCTGGCCGCGGAGCGCTGCGGCGAACGTGGCCTGGTAGCCTCCGACCTACTCGAACAGGTCCCGGCCGCTTTTTTGGACGGCGGATTAACTGTGTAATACTGCGCCGTCAGTCGGTGCCCTGCAATATCCGGTTGAGGTTAGTAAGCACCTGCTGCTCAACCGCGTGGACCTCGGCCAGCACCTGAATGTCTTCCTGCACGGCCTCCTTGGTGGGCAGGCCGCCGGGCTCCCCCTCGGCGAACGGCTGCCACTGGCTTTCCAGCATCGCTGCCCCGCTGCGGAGCAGTACCGCTGATTCTGCCAGGAGATCCTCCTGGGCGTGGGGGAACGTGACGCTGATTCGGTTGAGGAAATCAGCGGCGGCCTGGCGCGAGCCCAGGAAGCTGAGCCGGGGCAGGCCTTCCCATTCTGACAGCTTGACCAGGCGCATGCCGTCGTTAGCAGCCGCCGCGGCAGACAGGTCCTCGGTCAGCTTCTGGATGCCCTCGAGGCCGGGGTAAAGCGTGGTTCCCGAGTCGGCGTTGGTCGCCGTCAGGATGTCTATAGCGTTGGCAATCGCCCACAGCGCCGTCTGCTGCAGCGACAGGCGCTTGGTCGGCGGACTGATAGCAATCAGGGGGTATTGCACCTCGGCTGCGGCAGCGGTTACCGGCTGGAGCGTGATCTGAGCGCCCTGCCACCGGGCGTTGAGCTCAGCCGCTAATAGTTGCATCTCGCCGAAGGGGGGAACAATAACCCGGCAGAGCACTTGGCCGTCGTCTGAGGTCGTCAGTTCAGTCGCCGCCGCCCACAGCGGTTCCTGTAAGCCGCTGCCGGTGCTGCCGGGCAAGGGCATGCGCAGCGGCAGTAGACAGACGCCGCCCCCGTCGAGTGCCAGGCGTAGCTTCTTGAAGGCGGCGGCCTGGCTCAGCCGGAAGTTGGTCTGCACCTGGCAGCCGAGCACCTCCCCAGCCGCGACCAGGGGATTGCGGACGAAGGGCTGGCCCGGCCACGCCCCGGGATTCTGGGGATCGTAGGCAAAAGCAAAGGCGTCGCCGGTCAGTCCGGCCACGAACTCCGGCGCAGTCAGCGGGTGACTGGTTACGCCGTCTTCGGCAGCCCGGGCGGTCACCATCCGCAGCGCTGCGGCCAGCGCCGCCAGGTGAGTTGCGCCGCTGGGCGAGAGGCGCAGGCCCTCGAAGTGAACGCCGGCCAGCCGGACGTTCTCCAGGACAGTACCCCATAGCAGCAGGTTCTTGAGCGACGCGCCCGACAGGTCGCTGTCGCGCAGAACGGCTCCGGACAGATCACAACCGCAGAAGCTAACGCCGCGGGCGTTGGTGTTGATGATCTCGGCACTTCGCAGGTCAACGTCCAGAAACTCGGCGCCGCGCAGATCGGCCTCTATCCACTTAGTTGAATCGAGACTGATTTGCTTGAACTCGACCCCGGCCAGCTTGGCCTGGGAGAAGTCCATTCCGGCCAGGCTCTCGCCGCCAGCCAGCATCTCCTGGACCTGCTCGGCGCTGAGCGGCTCTTCGGCGAATAGCGGCGCGGCAAATGCGGTGAGGAGAGTTACGGCGAGCATCAGGCAACAAGGGGCTATCACGGGGCTGCGGACCGGGGGAGCTGGTGCCATGGCTTTCACCTTCCGTAGCTGCGAAGTTTGCTGCGATGTTGACTGCAACTATCATTGTATTCGGGCCGCTGGATTTTGTCAAGCCCGCCGTCTTGGTGACAGGAACCTGCGGCCTGTGCTGTGCGGGCAGGATTATCCGCGGCCCCTCGCGAATAGCGTAACAGGTTGTGGTCTTGAGCAGCCCACAAAAGGCCGTGCGCGAGACGTGGGAGCTAATGCAGCGGATTGATGAGAGAATTCCGGCGTGGCCGATTGAGTAGGCGGACCACTGTGTCTCTGTGAGGGGATAGTGCCAAAGGAAAGTGACGGTAGGACAGGCGTCTCGCCTGTCCACAAAGATGCCGCAAGCGATAGTCATTTGGTGGGCGAAAGGCCTGCTGTGCCGCCTGCGACACGGGAATTGCAGCGCAGGCGAAGGCACTTGCCGCATTGGGAACAGGCCGGGGCAACATACTTCATCACCTTCCGACTGCGGGAAGGTCAGTTCACTGAAGACGAACGGCAGATAGTCCTTTCAAGTTGCCTCTATTGGGATAGGAGAAAATGGCGCGTTCACAGCATTGTGGTGATGCCTGATCATGTGCATGTACTCGCTCGGCCCTTGCCTATTCCGAGCCGGACAGGCGGGACGCCTGTCCTACCGAACGAAGGCCCGACAGGCGGGACGCCTGTCCCGCCGCGACAATACTACTCGTTGGCGGAAATACTTCATGGTGTCAAGAGCTATGCGGCCCATGCCGTAAACCAGAAGCGCGGTGCAACAGGACGACTGTGGGCTGAGGAGAGCTTTGATCGCATCATTCGCGACGAGAGTGAGTTCGAAGAGAAACTGCATTACATGCTTAATAACCCGGTCAAAGCGGGATTGGTGGAGGACGGCTTCGAATATCAACATCTGTGGTATGAGGGGTTAGAGGAGAGGTAGAGAATTGACGGAGTGCCGACAGGCGGGACGCCTGTCGTACCGAACGAAGGCTCGGCAGGGGAGACGCCTCTCGTGCCGAATGAATGCTCGACAGGCGAGACGCCTGTCGTACCGAAACTTGGGGGGAGATAGAGGTCCAATGTCCAAGCCATTAGTGACCGATCTCAACGTAGGCGACAGCGTCGCTGTGCCGTTTGTGATTAGGGAAATGAACCTGGCGCCCTTCCGGGATCCGAAGAAGGGCAAGTATCTCAACCTGATACTGGGCGACCGCAGCGGGCAGATTGCGGCACGGATGTGGGATAACGCCGAGCCGGTTGCCGCTAAGCTCCAGGTGGGGCAGGTGGTCACGGTCACCGGACGGGTGGAAGAGTATCAGGGCCAGGCGCAGCTTATTGTCCAGAGACTGCAAATCTGTCCGCCGGAGAGGTACGACGCGGCGGACTTCGTCCCGTGCAGTAAGCGCAGTCGCGAAGAGATGGTCGAGCAGCTCCAGGCGAATATCGCAGAAGTTGACAACGAGTACCTGCGCGCGGTGCTCGAGGGAGTCTTCGGGGACGAGGAACTGCTGGATCGCTTCGCCACCGCGCCCGGTGCCAAGACTCTCCATCATGCCTACCGCGGCGGGCTGCTCGAGCATACGCTCAGCGTGGTGGAGCTGGTGAAGAAAGCCCAGGAGCTGCATCCGCAGTTGGACCGGGACCTGCTCATCACCGCGGGGCTGCTGCACGATCTGGGCAAGATTCGCGAACTGGGGGGAGAGCTGGCCTACGAGTACACCGATGTCGGCGGCTTTGTGGGGCACGTGGTGTTGACCGACCGGATGGTTACTGCTAAGCTGGCCCAAATCCCAGATTTCCCGCCACATCTGGCCGATCTGCTCAGCCATGCTCTGCTCAGCCACCACGGCCAGCGCGAGTGGGGCGCACCGGTGGTGCCGGCTACGCCCGAGGCTTGCGCGCTGCACTACGCCGATAACCTGGACGCGCGGGTGGCGGGCTTCCAGAGCATCATTGATCAATACCAGGACCAGCCCGACCGCTGGTCCCGATATCATCCGTACTTTGAGCGCCGCATCTTCGTGGGCTCCGACCAGGCCGACGAGGAAGAAGAAAGTTGAGAAGAAAGCCAGTGAGGACGCAATGGGCCAGGGCGACAAGTGAACCTTGTTGGTAGGGATACGTCTAAAATGGTGTCTGAGGCGGCAGCAAGGGCGGGAAGCATTCCCTCCCTGGTAAAACAGGCCCAACAAGGCGATGACGACGCCTTCGGGGTGCTGGTTGATGAGTACCAGGATAAGATATATAACTACCTGTCCCGGATGCTTCATGACCCGGTGGAAGCCGAGGATGTCGCCCAGGAGGTTTTCATCCGTGCTTACGAGAATCTGGCGGGATTTCGCGGGGCGTCGAGTTTTCAGACGTGGCTGTATCGGATCGCCAGTAACCTGGCTATTGATGCGGCCCGAGCGCGGAACCGGCGCAGTTCCGGCACCTTCTCATTAGACAGGCCGATGGAGACGGATGACGGGGAACTGGGACGGGAACTGCGTGCTCCGGGGCGTGGGCCGGCTGGCGAGGTGGAGAGCGCCGAGCTGCAGCAAATCGTCGCTGCCGGCATCGGGCAGTTATCGCCCAAGCTCAGGTTGGTCATTACGCTTTACGACGTTGAAGGGCTGAGCTACAAGGAGATCGCCGAGATTCTGGGTTGTCCAGTGGGTACAGTGAAGAGTCGCCTGTTTAATGCCCGCAATCAGTTGCGGGAGATCCTGGCAGCCAGGATAGACATCGAGGATTTGACGTTGGGGTAAGACAGATCAGAGGATCAAGAGGTCCAGAGGTGGGATAGAGATGCGCTGCGCAAAGCTTAAGAGAATAATTGTATCAGTTCCGGCCCAGGAGCGCTCTGAGCAAGTCCGACAGGAAATCGAGCAGCACCTGCGGGCGTGCCCGGCCTGCGCCCAGTACGTCCGGCAGATGACAGCGCTCACGGATTCGCTGAAGTCGCTGGAGACTCGCCGGGCCCCGGACAACTTCGCG